>CAMAVH010000001.1 GCA_945861615.1 Rhizobium sp. Q54
GATCTCGGTCTTCTTCGCCTTGGCGAGCGCCTTGAGGTTTTCCAGCGGCGTCGCGTCAATATCGATCAGGCCCTTCTGAAAGCCGCCGCCGATGGCGATCTTGTCCATATAGACGTCCGGCGCGTTGAGGAAGCCGCCGTGCTCGGCCATCGCCATGACGGCGAGCGAGTTGTTGCCGCCCTTGGCGGTGATCGTGGTGCCTTCGAGCGGATCGAGCGCGATATCGATCTTCGGTCCGCCGAGGCCGACCTTTTCGCCGATGTAGAGCATGGGCGCTTCGTCGCGCTCGCCCTCGCCGATCACCACGGTGCCTTCGATCGACAAGCTGTTGAGCGCGGTGCGCATGGCGTCGACCGCGGCCTGGTCGGCCGCCTTCTCGTCGCCGCGGCCCATCAGGCGCGACGCCGACAGCGCCGCCGCCTCGGTCACGCGCACGGCTTCGAGCGCCAGATTGCGGTCCATCATTTCGAGCTCAGACATTGGGTCGTCTCCGGTTTTTTATCATTTGTAAGAACGGGGAAGGCGCGGGGCTAACGAACAGGCGCCATTACGGTTCCTCGATGCGGATCATGCAGGGCGGTTCGGCCACGGTATCCAGGGCAGCGATTTTTGCAAGCGCGCGGGCCATGTTTTCTTCGCGTGTTTCATGCGTCACCAGCACGATGGGCACCGTTTCGCCCGGCGAGCGGCCGCGCTGCAGCATGGACTCGAGCGAAACTTCGTTATCGCGCAGAATCGCCGTGACATCGGCGATCACGCCCGGCTTATCCACCACGGTCAAACGGATGTAATAGGCGCCGACATGGCTGGCCATCGGCGAGGCCGGCAGATCGGCGAGCTGGCCGGCGGGCACCGCGAAGGTCGGCACCTTGGCGCCGCGCGCGATATCGACCAGATCGGCGACGATGGCCGAGGCGGTCGGGCCGGCGCCGGCGCCCCTACCTTCGAACACATTGGTCTCGGCGAAATCGGTTTCGGCGACCACGGCGTTGAACACGCCTTCGACATGTGCGATCGGCGTGCCGACCGGCACCAGGCAAGGATGCACGCGCTGCTCGACGCCCTTCTCGGTGCGACGCGCCAGGCCGAGCAATTTGATGCGATAGCCCAGCTCGTCGGCAAAGCGGATATCGAGCGCCGAGACCTGGCGAATGCCTTCGACATGGACGCCGGCGAAATTGGTGCGGCAGCCGAAGGCCACCGCCGTCAACACCGCGAGCTTGTGCGCCGTGTCGATGCCGTCGATGTCGAAGCTCGGGTCAGCTTCGGCGTAGCCTAGCGCCTGCGCTTCCGCCAGCACGTCGGCGAAGTCGCGGCCCGTTTGACGCATCGTCGTCAGGATGTAATTGCAGGTGCCGTTGAGGATGCCGTAGACGCGCTTGACGCTGTTCGCGGCCAAGCCTTCGCGCAACGCCTTGATGATCGGGATACCGCCGGCGACCGCCGCCTCGTAGGCGAGCGTCACGCCCTTGGCCTCGGCAGCCTCGGCGAGCGCCGCGCCATGCAGCGCCAGCATCGCCTTGTTGGCGGTGACCACGCTCTTGCCGCTGGCGATGGCCGCCTCGCAGGCTTGCTTGGCCGCGCCGTCGGAGCCGCCTATCACCTCGACGAAGACATCGATGTTCGGCGCGTTTGCCATGGCGACGGGGTCATCGAACCATTGCACGGCTTTGAGATCGAGCCCGCGGTCGCGGCCCTTGTCGCGCGCCGACACGGCGACGACGCGGATCGGCCGGCCGCAGCGCGCTTCGAGCAGCTTGCCCTGAACGGCGAGAAGCTTAAGCGTTCCCGCGCCGACGGTACCCAGACCGGCGACGGCGATGCGCAAGGGCTCGGACATCAGGAAACCGCTCGCAGCTTCGGATCGGCGTCGAGGATGCTGTCGGCGGAGCGCAGGAAGGTTTTGATGTTCTTCGCCGCCTGACGGATGCGGTGCTTGTTCTCGACCAACGCGATGCGCACATGGTTGTCGCCATATTCGCCGAAGCCGATGCCCGGGGCGACCGCGACGCCGGCATGCTTGAGCAGCAGCTTGGAAAATTCGAGCGAGCCGAGATGGGCGAAGGCCTTGGGGATCGGCGCCCAGGCGAACATCGTCGCTTCCGGCGAGGGCACGTCCCAGCCGGCCGCTTTGAGGCTTTCGATCATCACGTCGCGGCGCTCGCGATAGAGCGTACGCACTGCCTCGACGCAATCCTGCGGGCCGTTGAGCGCGGCGGCGGCGGCAACCTGGATCGGTGTGAAGGCGCCATAGTCGAGGTACGACTTGATATGCGCCAGAGCGGCGATCAGCGTCTTGTTGCCGGTCGCGAAGCCGATGCGCCAGCCCGGCATCGAGTAGGTCTTGCTCATCGAGGTGAACTCGATGGCGATATCCTTGGCGCCGGGGATTTCCAGGATCGACGGCGGCTTGCGGTTGCCGAAATAGATCTCGGCATAGGCCAGGTCGGAGATCACGTAGATCTCATGCTTGCGGCAGAACTCGACGATCGGGCGGTAGAAGTCGAGATCGACCACCATGGCCGTCGGGTTGGCTGGGAAGTTCAGCACCACGCAGATCGGCTTGGGCACCGAATGCTTCACCGCGCGCTGCAGGCCCTCGAAGAAGTCGTAGCCCTCGCCGATCGGGATGTGGCGCACGTTGGCGCCGGTGATGATGAAGCCGTAGGGATGGATCGGATAGCTCGGGTTCGGCACCAGCACGACATCGCCGGGCGCGACGATGGCGTTGGCGAGATTGGCCAGGCCTTCCTTCGAGCCGATGGTGACGATCGTCTCCGTGTTGGGATCGATGTCCACGTTGAAGCGGCGTTTGTAATAGTTGGCGTTCGCCTTGCGCAGGCCGGGAATGCCGCGCGACGCCGAATAGCGGTGGGCGCGCGGATCTTGCGCGGCCTCGCACAGCTTGTCGATGATATGCTGCGGCGTCGGCTGGTCGGGGTTCCCCATGCCGAAATCGATGATGTCCTCGCCGGCAGCTCGGGCCTTGGCCTTCATCGCGTTGACTTCGGCGAAGACGTAAGGCGGGAGCCGTTTGATCCGGTAAAATTCTTCTTCCATGGCGGGGACGGGTCGATCCGTGGTTGGGGCGGCGCTGCGGGCGGGCGTCTAGGTCTTTTAAACCGCCCCCAATACCGATCCTAGTGGGCGGGCCCGCAGAAAACCGCAATATTTATACCTGCCCCTTATAGAAAAGGACAGTGGCGGGAATAGGGCGATCGCGGGTTCTTTCGCCGCAACCCCGCCCTAAGGGCTTAATAATCCAGGCTGACTTCCACCCGGCGGGCCAAAGCCGCATCCCCCGCCCCGGCATTGCCGCTGCTGACGATCATGCGGGTCATCGGCACGCCGAGCCGAGCAAGCTCCTGGGCGACCGTCTCGGCGCGCTGGCCGGCGATACGGAAATTGGCGATCTGGGCGCTGGCGCTGGTCGCCTGGCCGGACGCGAAACCGACGACGCGCAAGGCGCCGCCGTTCTCCTTGTAGCCCTCGGCGAGAATCCGCAGCGCCCGCTTGCCGTCGGCGTCGATCGCCGCCGAACCGTTGGCGAAAAATACCGTCGCCGACTGGGTCAGGCCGAGCGGAAAGGTCGCCGCGCTGGGCCTAGTGGGCACCGGCATCGGCGTCTCGCGGGCCTGGACCGCCGTGCTTTGCGGCACTGACTGCGGTAACGGCGGCGCCGGCTCGGGTTGGGAGACGCGGGGCGCGGCCATGACGGCCGAGGCGGCCGGCGGCGGCGGTTCGGGCAAGGGCGAGATACCCGGCGCGACCGCGCCGGGCGCCGGCGCGGTTGCTTGGCCGCCCGACGAGTCGCTTTCGGCATAGCGGGCGTTTTCGCGGTCGGCCAACAGGCCTTGGGCGACCTTGCCGCGCTCGGCCGGCGGCGTGATCCGCGGGCGCTCCGGCACGGTAGCCAGATTGGGATAGGGCTTATCGGTGCCTGGCAGCGGGGTCGTCTCTCGTGCCGTCCGTTCGACGGCGCGCTCCTGCTGTTGCTCGTCGTCCTCGAAGACGCCGGCCACCCCGCGGTACCATTCCACCGGATTGACCGCGTCCGGCACCGCCGAACAGGCCGCCAGACCGCCTAGAGCCAGCCAGCCCAAAGCCACCGCGCAGCAAATTTTGCTGCAACTGCGAAGGAGAGTTTGCCGCTGCGGTGACGGGCGTGTCATGATCCTCTCGCACTCCTGCTCTATGGACGAGGTTAGCCCTCGTTTCCCGCGCGAGGAAAGGATTTTAAGTCCTTAGTTTTACGCGCAAAATATCGGCAGGGTTGTAAAGTAATTCCGGCGGGCCGTAAAGCGCGCCCGCAGACCGAAAGGGTCCGACATGAGCGATCAAGGCACGAGCAGCAAACCCGGCCAGGGTAATCCCGGCGCCGGCAAGAACGATGGCGGCAAGAACGATGGCGCCAAGAACGATGGCGCCAAGCCCGAAGCCGCCGCGCCGACCCTGCCCGACCCGGCCCAGGTCGCCGCCGCCATGAGCGATCTCGCGGCCAAGAGCCAGAAGCTGGTGCAGGATTTCTTCGCCCGCCAGCAGGCCGAAGGCGCGACCGCCCAGCCGCTCGATCCGCTCAATATCGGCCAAGCCTTCTTCGACCTGAGCAGCCGCATGATGGCCGACCCGGCCAAGATGTGGGAGGCCCAGGCCGCCCTGTGGAAAGGCTATCAGGATCTCTGGCTCGCCACTTGGCAGCGCGCCGCCAGCGGCGCGGCCGCCGCGCCGACCATCGCGCCCGACAAGGGCGACCGCCGCTTCAAGGATGCCGACTGGGACGAGAATGTCGTCTTCGACTACATCAAGCAGTCCTACCTGCTGACCGCCCGCTGGCTGCGCGGCGTCGTCGCCGAGGCCAACGAGGGCGTCGATGCCGAAACCGCCAAGAAGGTCGATTTCTATACCCGTCAGTTCATCGACGCCGCCTCGCCCAGCAACTTCGCCATGACCAATCCGCAGGTGCTGCGCGCCACGGCGGAAAGCGGCGGCCAGAACCTGCTCAAGGGCCTGTCGAACCTGCTCGACGACTTGGACCGCGGCAACGGCAAGCTCGCCATCCGCATGACCGACCCCAACGCCTTCAAGGTCGGCGAGAACCTGGCCGCCTCGCCCGGCAAGGTCGTCTTCCAGAACGACCTGATGCAGCTGATCCAATATGCGCCGACGACCGAGACGGTGGCCGAGCGCCCCCTGTTGATCATCCCGCCCTGGATCAACAAGTTCTACATCTTGGACATGCAGCCCAAGAACTCCTTCATCAAATGGGCGGTCGATCAGGGGCAGACGGTCTTCGTCATTTCCTGGGTCAATCCCGACGAGCGCCATGCCGAGAAGACCTTCGAGAGCTACATGGTCGAAGGACCGCTCGCCGCCATCGCCGCCGTCACCGAGGCGACCGGCGTGAAGGACATCAACGTCGTCGGCTATTGCATTGGCGGCACCCTGCTCGCCGCCCTGCTGTCGGCCATGGCCGCGCAGAAGGACAGCCGCGTCGCCAGCGCCACCTTCCTCACCACCATGACCGACTTCAAGGAGGCCGGCGAGCTGTCGGTCTTCATCGACGAGGAGCAGATCACCGCGCTCGAACAGAAGATGTCGAAGAACGGCTATCTCGAAGGCGCCGATATGGCGACCAGCTTCAACATGCTGCGCGCCAACGACCTGATCTGGTCCTTCGTGGTGAACAATTACCTTCTCGGCAAGGATCCCTTCCCGTTCGACCTGCTCTATTGGAATAGCGATTCGACGCGCATGCCGGCGCTGATGCACAGCTACTACCTGCGCAGCATGTATCAGAAGAACCTGCTGGTGCAGCCGGGCGCCCTCACCTTGCTCGGCCAGCCGATCGACCTGACCAAGATCAAGACGCCGGTCTATATGCTGTCGACGCGCGAGGACCATATCGCGCCGTGGAAATCGACCTATGCCGCGACCCAGCTCTACAAGGGCCCCATCCGCTTCGTGCTGAGCGCCAGCGGCCATATCGCCGGCGTCGTCAATCCGCCCGCCGCCAGCAAATACAACTTCTGGACCAACGACAAGCTGCCGGCCGAACCCGACGACTGGTTCGCCGGCGCCAAGGAGCATCCGGGCTCCTGGTGGACCGATTGGATCAAATGGCTCGGCCAATTCGGCGGCAAGCAGGTGCCGGCGCGCGTGCCCGGCAAGGGCGGCAAGCTGAAAGCCATCGAGGACGCGCCGGGCAGCTATGTGAAAGCCAAGGCGAGCTGACTGGTTCACATCATGGCCGAACGTCGTGCTTCAACATGTATCCGCATGACTTCGAGCCATCCACGACTTTTTCTGATTTGATACATCGCAAGGCGTGGATGCCCGGACCAAGTCCGGGCATGACGGCTTTTTGGTTAGGACGACCTCGCTCATAAATCGTCATGCTCGCGCTTGACTCGAGCATCCATCTAGCTACCGCTTGAGCGCATGAGACATGGACCGCGTCGGCCGAAGGCCGAGCTTCGGTCGGCGCGGTCAAGCCCGAGGGTGACGATCAAAAAAATAGGCCGCTAGAACAAAAGCCGCAGTCTCTTCACCTGCGGGCGTCAGGCGGCGATCATGCCGGCGGCGACGGTGGCGTTGGTCTGGGCGTCGATCAGGATGAAGGCGCCGGTCGCGCGGTTCTCGGCATAGCCGTCGTACGGCACCGACGACTGGAGCATGACACGCACGCGCGCGATGTCGTTGCGGTTCAACTTCTCGGGCGCGGCGATATGTTCCTGGGTGACGACATCGAGACGGTGGATCAGCTCGCCGATCCGGGCCGAGACCGTGCGCGTTCCAAGCCGCGCGAGATAGCGACCGCGCGGATCGAACGGCTCGTCGGCGAACCAGCAGAGCATCGCCTCGAAGCGGTCGGCGACGCGCGGACGGCTCGCTTCATGCGCTAGCAGATCGCCGCGCGCGATGTCGACGTCGTCGGCCACTTCGAGGCTGATGGATTTCGGCGCTTCGGCCGATTGCAGAATCCCGTCGAACGTCGAGATCGCGGTGATGCGGGTCGCGGTGCCGGCCGGCAGAATGACGATCTCGTCACCGACGGCGAGCCGGCCCGATTCGATGCGGCCCTGATAGAGCCGTTTCTGCCCACCGCCATCTTCGCGCACACGGGCGACGAGTTGCACGGGAAAACGCAGCGCTGACTGGTTGACGTGGATCGCCGGCGGCAGCTCCTCCAGCAGGGTCAGCAGCGTCGGGCCGCCGTACCAGGGCATCTTGTCGCTGGCGTTGACGACATTGTCGCCTTGCTTGGCCGACAGCGGCACCAGGCGCGGCGCCGAAATGCCGAGCGACGCCGAAAAGCTCGTGATCGCGGCGGCCAATTCGTCGAACTTGGCCTGATCGTAGCCGACTAGGTCCATCTTGTTGATGGCGACCAGCAAATGCGGGATGCCGAGCAGATGGGCGAGCGTCAGGTGGCGGCGCGTCTGCTCGATGACACCCTTGCGCGCATCGACGAGAATCACCGCGGCGTCCGCCGTGCTGGCGCCGGTCACCATGTTGCGCGTGTACTGCTCGTGGCCCGGCGTGTCGGCGATGATGAATTTGCGCTTGGCGGTGGCGAAATAGCGGTAGGCGACGTCGATGGTGATGCCCTGCTCGCGCTCCGCCGTCAAACCGTCGGTCAGCAGCGACAGATCGACCGTGCCGTCGCCACGCATCTGTGCCGAACGTTCGAGTGCGGCGAGCTGATCGTCCGGCACCGCTTTGGCGTCGAACAGAATGCGGCCGATCAGCGTGCTCTTGCCGTCGTCAACGCTGCCTGCCGTGGTGAAGCGGAACATGCAGCTCTGCGCGGGAATATGATCTCCAAACGGCATATTAGAAATACCCCGCCTTCTTGCGCTCTTCCATCGCCGCTTCCGAGGCTTGGTCGTCGAGGCGGGTGGCGCCGCGCTCGCTGACGCGGGCGCTGATCGTCTCGGCGATGATGTCGTCGATGGTGGAAGCGGTCGACTCGACTGGCGACGTGCAGGAGATGTCGCCGACGGTGCGGAAGCGCACGACGCGCGTTTCTACGCGATCCCCCGCTCTCGGCTCGACCAAGTCCGAGACCGGCAGCAGATTGGCGCCGCGCATCGTCACCGGACGCTCATGGGCGAAATAGAGCGACGGCAGTTCGAGCTTCTCGCGGGCGATATATTGCCAGACGTCGAGTTCGGTCCAATTGCTGATCGGGAAGACGCGCATATGCTCGCCGGCATCGACGCGCGTGTTGTAGAGGCTCCATAATTCGGGACGTTGACGGCGCGGGTCCCATTGGCCGAAGGAATCGCGGAAGGAGAAGATGCGCTCCTTGGCGCGCGCCTTCTCCTCGTCGCGCCGGGCGCCGCCGATGCAGGCGTCGAAGGCGAATTCGTCGATGGCGTCGATCAGGGTGACGCTCTGGAAGGCGTTGCGGCTCTGGTTCGGATGCTTGAGCTTTATGCGCCCTTGGGCGATCGACTCGTCGAGCGTGCGCACGATCAGGCGCTCGCCTAGCCTCTCCACGGTCCGGTCGCGAAACTCGATGACTTCGTCGAAGTTATGGCCGGTATCGACATGCATCAGCGGGAAAGGAAACCTGCCGGGCCGGAAGGCCTTCTCGGCGAGGCGCAGCAAAATGGTCGAATCCTTGCCGCCGGAGAACAGCAGCACCGGGTTGCGATATTCCGCCGCCACTTCGCGCAGGATGTGAATCGCCTCGCTCTCGAGATCGTCGAGATGGGTCCAGGGCCGGTCTGCCTTGTTGACGCGCAGCGGCACGACATTGTCCGCGGTGATGTTCTGCAAACTGCTCATGAGGCTTTCCTGTCGGCCTGCGCGGGATGAAGCCCGCACTCCTTGGTATCCGGATTTTCCCACCACCAGCGCCCAGCGCGGATGTCCTCGCCCACCGTGATGGCGCGGGTGCAGGGCGCGCAGCCGATGCTGGCAAAGCCGCGATCGTGCAGCGCGTTGTACGGCACGTCGTTTGCTTTGACGTAGGCCCAGACCTCCTCGTTGCTCCAGGCGGCGAGCGGGTTGAACTTATGCATGGCGTTGCCCTCGTCCCATTCGCGCAGAGGCAGGTCGCGCCGCGTCGGCGAATGCTGGCGGCGCAGGCCTGTCACCCAGCCCTGCTTGCCGGCGAGCGCGCGCTTGAGCGGCTCGACCTTGCGAATGGCGCAGCAGGATTGGCGCAGGTCGATGCTGTCGTAAAAGCCGTTGGGTCCGTGCGCCGCGATGTAAGGCTCCAGGGCCGCCGCTTGCGGCGCATAGACCGCGACCGGCGTGCGGTAGCGCCGACGCGCCGCCTGCATCAACGCATAGGTCTCCTCAGGTAGGCGGCCGGTATCGAGCGTGAAAATGCCGATGGCAAGGCCGTGACGGTCGATCAGGTCCGTCAACACCATGTCTTCGACGCTGAAGCTGCTAGCTAGCGTGACCGCCCCCGCCTGCGCCGCATCGCGCAAGGTCTGGAGAGCCTCGTCAGCTGGCGTCACGTATGAAATGCAAGAACCATTCATCATATTTTCTGCTGAATTCAATTTGTAGAACTGATCGAAATGGCAACTTATAATATCGTTTTTTATATGTAAATAATATTATTATACAATATAATTTTGTATTTAATGGGCAAAAAGAACGCCCGTCCCTCACGGAGCGAGCGTTTGTGGTCTTAACCCCGCAGATATTCGCCGGCGAGCTTCACGTAATGATCGGCCGATAACTTGAAGGCCTTCAGGTCGTCCTCGCTCAGCGTCCGCATCAGCTTGGCCGGGCTACCGGCCCACAGCTCGCCCGATTTCACGCGCTTGCCCGGCGTGACCAAGGCGCCGGCGGCAACCATGGCGCCGTCCTCGACCACCGCCCCGTCCATCACCGTCGCGCCCATGCCGACGAAACTGACGTCGCCGAGCGTGCAAGCATGCAAGATCGCCGCATGGCCGATGGTCACGTCCGAGCCGATATAGGTGCCGAACTTGCCGCTGGTGACATGGACGATGCTACCGTCCTGAATATTGGTGCGCGCGCCGACGCGGATTTCATGCACGTCGCCGCGCATCACCACGCCGTACCAGATGTTGCTTTCGTCGCCGATCACGACGTCGCCGATCAAGGCGGCGGTTTCGGCAATGAAGACATCCTTGCCGAGCTTGGGAACGATGCCCTTGTAAGGTCGAATGAGGCCGTTCATGGGAACATCGCTTCCTGCTCGAGCGCCAGGATTTCCGGCAGGCCGGTCATGACGTTGAAATTCTGGATCGCCTGGCCCGAGGCGCCCTTCACCAGATTGTCGATCACCGAGATGACAATGGCGCGACCCGGCACCCGGTCGGGGAAGACGGCGATGCGGCAATGGTTCGAGCCGCGCACATGACGCGTCGCCGGCGTCTGCCCGGCCGGCATGACATGGACGAACGGCTCGGCCGCGTAGCGCGCGCTCAGATTCGCGCGCAGATCGTCCGCCGTCGCGCCCTTGGCGAGCTTGACGTAGATGCTCGAGAGAATGCCGCGGCTCATCGGCATCAGATGGGCGGTGAAGTTGACGATGATCGGCTGGCCGGCGGCAATCGTCAGCCCCTGCTCGATCTCCGGCGCGTGGCGATGGCCGCCGACGCCGTAGGCATGGATGCCCTCGGTTACTTCGGCATAGAGATTGGCTTCCTTGGCCTCACGGCCGGCGCCGGTGACGCCCGACTTGGCGTCGATGATGATGTCGCCTGTCTCGATCAGTCCCGCTTCAAGCAGCGGCACGAGCGGCAATTGCGCCGAGGTCGGATAGCAGCCGGGATTGGCGACGAGTCGCGCCTTGGCGACCGCGGCGCGCGCCAGTTCGGTGATGCCATAGACGGCCTCTTGCTGCAGCTTGGGGGCGAGATGCTCATGGCCGTACCACTTGGCGTAGGTCGCGACATCATGCAGCCGGAAATCTGCCGACAGATCGACGATCTTGAGATGCGTCGGCAGACCAGCGATCACTTCCTGCGTCAAGCCGTGCGGCAGCGCGCAGAACACAACATCGATGCCGGAAAAATCGACATCGCCGATCTTCACCAGCTTCGGCACGTCGAGATGCGCCAGATGCGGGAACACCTCGCCGAGGGCGGCGCCGGCGCGCTTTTCCGCCGTCAGCGCCTTGACATGCGCGTTCGGATGCCGCGCCAGCAGACGCAGCAACTCCGCGCCGGTGTAGCCGCTGGCGCCGAGGATGGCGGTGTTGATCCTGTTCGTCGTCATGTTCATGCTCCTGATCCATCCATATAAGCGCAGATGGCGCAAAGAAAAAGGGCGTCCCCGAAGGGACGCCCTGAAGTGTGAGAGCAGAATACCCGCAGGTAAATTAACGCTTCGAGAACTGATGGCTACGACGCGCCTTATGACGGCCGTACTTCTTGCGCTCGACGACGCGCGGGTCTCGGGTCAGCAAGCCGGCGGCCTTCAGCGCCTTGCGCAGAGCCGGCTCGTAATAGGTGAGCGCCTTGGAGATGCCGTGACGCACCGCGCCGGCCTGGCCGGACAGGCCGCCGCCGACGGCGGTGGCGACCACGTCGTACTGCTCCTTGCGCGCCGTGACGTCGAACGGCTGATCGATGATCAGACGCAGCACGGGGCGGGCGAAATAGGTCGTCCAGTCCCGGCCGTTGATGGTGATCTTGCCCTTGCCGGGCTTAATCCACACGCGCGCGATGGCGTTCTTGCGCTTGCCGGTCGCATAGGCGCGGCCCTGCTTGTCGATCTTCGGCTCGGGCATCGCGGCCGGAGCCGCTTCGGTCACGGAACCGCCCTTGAGGTCGGCCAGGCTGCCGATGGTCTGGGTGTCGGCCATGCTTAGGCGCTCCTCTTGTTCTTCGGATTCAACGCAGCGACGTCCAGGACTTCAGGAGCCTGGGCTTCGTGCGGATGGGCCGCGCCGGCGTAAATGCGCAGATTGCGCATCAGCATGCGACCGAGATTGTTGCGGGTGAGCATGCGCTCGACGGCCTTTTCGACCGCGCGCTCGGGATGCGCGCCGCCGAGGATCTGGCCCATCGTGCGGCCCTTGATGCCGCCGGGATGGTTCGTGTGCCAGTAGAAGACCTTCTGGTCGAGCTTACGGCCGGTCACGACGACCTTGTCGGCATTGATGACGATGATGTTGTCGCCGGTGTCGACATGCGGCGTGAAAGTCGGGCGATGCTTGCCGCGCAGGCGCGTGGCAATGACCGTCGCGAGACGGCCCAGCACGAGACCTTCGGCGTCGATCAGCACCCACTTCTTGACCACGTCGGCAGGACGGGCGGAATAGGTCTTCATGATATCTACCTGGTAGGGCGTTGGGACGATCCCAACGGCGGAGTACGGTCAGAGCGGTCGCTAAACCAGCGCCCGCCCCGGCGAAGAGCGCGGAATATGCCGCCCACCCCTCGCCGCGTCAAGGATTTCCGGTGTTTTTTGATGGCGGTATTATAATACCTCATCCGTGAAGCCCCGGTGGACCGGCCCGCCTAGGATCGGCGCCGAACCTATGATACCGAAAAGGCCCGCTGACCAGTCCTGGTACCCCCGAGATGGCCGATCCCCTCGCCGCCAAAGGCTTCGACACCCGCGCCGTCCATGCCGGCGGCGGCCCGGACAAGGCCACCGGCGCCCGGGCGGTGCCGATCTACCAGACGACCTCCTACGTCTTCGAATCCGCCGATCAGGCGGCGAAACTGTTCAATCTGGAAGAATTCGGCCAAATCTACTCGCGAATCACCAATCCGACCGTGGCCGCCCTGGAAACCCGCTTGGCCAGCCTGGAAGGCGGCGTTGGCGCCACGGCCGCCGCTTCCGGCCATGCCGCCCAGTTCCTCGCCCTCCTGCCGCTACTCAAAAGCGGCGACAGCTTCCTCGCCTCCAAAGCGCTTTACGGCGGCTCGATCACCCAATTCGGCCAGTCCTTCGCCCGGCTCGGCTGGCAGGCGATCTTCGTCGATCCGGCCGATCCCGAGGATTTCCGCCGCGCCCTGACGCCGAGTTGCCGCGCAATCTTCATCGAGAGCTTGGCCAACCCGGGCGGGATCGTCACCGACATCGAGGCCATCGCCAAGCTGGCGCATGACGCCGACATCCCGCTCGTCGTCGACAACACTCTGGCGACGCCCTATCTCTGCCGTCCCGGCGACTGGGGCGCCGACCTCGTCGTCCATTCGACGACCAAGTTCCTCGGCGGCCACGGCAACTCCATCGGCGGCGCGGTGATCGATACCGGCAAGTTCGACTGGTCGCGCATCGCCGCGCTGGGCGAGCCCTCGCCCGCCTATCACGATCTCAATTTCGCCAAGACCTTCGGCAAGCTGGCCTTCACCGTCTATGGCCATGCCGTCGGCTTGCGCGATTTCGGCGCGGCGATGGCGCCGTTCAACGCCTTCCTCACGCTCACCGGCGTCGAGACGCTGGCGCTGCGCATGGCGCGCCATTGCGAAAACGCGCTCGCCGTCGCCCAGCATCTGGAAAAGCATCCGAAGGTCGCCTGGGTGTCCTATGCAGGACTCGCCTCGAGCCCGCATCGCGCGCTAGCGCAAAAATATCTGCCGCAAGGCGCCGGCGCCGTCTTCACCTTCAGCTTGAAGGGCGGCTATGCGGCGGGCATCAAACTCGTCGAATCTTGCCGTCTCTTTTCGCATCTCGCCAATATCGGCGACACGCGCAGCTTGATCATCCATCCGGCCTCGACCACCCATCGCCAACTGTCCGACGCCGACCGCGCCGCCGCCGGCGCCGGCGCCGACGTGGTGCGGCTCTCGGTCGGCATCGAGACCATCGGCGACATCATCGCCGATCTCGATCAGGCCCTGGCAGGAACTTAAGGTCAGGAATATAAGCGACGCTTGCCAGCCTCGCCTTGGCGCGGCAAGCTTTTGCCATGCCGCGCGTCGCTTTCACGCCTAACCTGGAACGCCACCTCGCCTGTCCGCCGCGAGGCGTGACGGGCGCGACAGTCCGCGCCGCGCTCGATGCCGTGTTCGCGGAAAACCCTCGGTTGCGCTCCTACATTCTCGACGATCAGGACCGTCTGCGGCAGCATGTCTATATCTTCGTCAACAACGACCGCATCGCCGACCGCGAAAGGCTGAGCGATCCCGTGCAAGCACAAGACGAGATTTACGTCATGCAGGCGCTGACGGGCGGTTAAGGGAGAGGCTTATGAACGACCGCCTGCTGCTGGGCACCCGCAAGGGCTTGTTCGACCTGCGCCGCAAAGGCAGCGCCTGGTCCATCGCCAACAAGGCCTTCATCGGCGAACCGTTGTCCATGCTGCTGCGCGATCCTCGCGACGGCGCGATCTATGCCGCTCTGGCGCTCGGCCATTTCGGCGTCAAGCTGCACCGCTCCGACGACGACGGCGCGAGCTGGCGGGAATTGGCCGCCCCCGCGATGCCCAAGCTCGAAGACGAAGCGGCCGATGGAAAAAAGGCGCCGAGCGTGTCCTTGATCTGGTCGCTCGAAACCGGCAGCGCCGACCAGCCCGGCCTGCTGTGGGCCGGCACGATTCCGGGCGGGCTGTTCCGCTCCGACGACCGTGGCGAAAGCTGGACATTGAACGAGCCGCTGTGGAACGTCCCGGGCCGCGACTCCTGGTTCGGCGGCGGCTACGACCAGCCCGGCATCCACTCGATCTGCGTCGATCCGCGCGACGCCAAGCGCATTCTTGCCGGCGTTTCCTGCGCCGGCAGTTGGCTCAGCGAAGACGGCGGCGCGTCGTGGCGGCAAAGCGCGCACGGCATGATCGCCGAATTCATGCCGCCCGATGAGCGCGGCAACCCAAACGTTCAGGATCCGCACCGGATTGTCCAGTCACCCTCGTCGCCCGACGTGCTATGGACGCAGCATCACAACGGCGTCTTCCGCTCCGAGAACGGCGGCACGCAGTGGCAGGAGATCACGTCGATCACGCCCGCCAAGTTCGGCTTCGCCGTCGCCGTGCATCCGACGGACGCGGACACCGCCTGGTTCGTGCCCGGCGTGAAGGACGAGTGCCGTGTACCGGTCGATGGCGCTCTCGTCGTCGCACGCACCCGCGACGGCGGCAAATCCTTCGAGGTCTTGCGCGAAGGGCTGCCGCAGCGCGATGCCTACGATCTGATTTATCGCCACGGTCTTGCCGTCGACGAAACCGGAGACCGTCTCGCCATGGGCTCAACCACTGGCCATCTTTGGATTTCGGAAAATGGCGGCGACCGTTGGACTCTCACGGCCGCCAATTTGCCGCCGATCGCCTGCGTCCGCTTCGCCTAATCGCCGGCATAGGCCTTATGCAGGGCGGCGACGTCGATCTTCACCATCGTCATCATCGCCGCGAACACCCGCTTGACCCTCGCCGGGTCTGGGTCCGCCATCATGTGCAACAGATCGCTCGGGATGATTTGCCAGGGCACCTTGAACTTGTCGCGGATCCAGCCGCATTCCACTTCGCTGCCGCCATCGGCGAGGATGCGTCTCCACAACCGGTCGACCTCTTCCTGATCTTTGCAATCGATCATGAAGGAGACGCAATTGTTATATTCCAGGGTCGTGCCGCCGTTCAGCGCCATATAGCTTTGGCCAGCGAGCGTGAAATAGACGACCAGCACCGCGCCTGCCTTGCCGCCAGGATAATCCGTCGGACTTTTCTGGACTTGGACGATGCGCGAGTCGGGCAGCAGCGAAACGTAATAGTTCGCCGCCGCCTCCGCCTCTTTTTCGAACCAGAGGCATGGCGTGATCTTGTTCATTCCATTTCTCCTGAAGCTAGGGGCTAAACGCCCTGTCGCTCACACCGTTCCGGGAAGAGCTATTCTGCCGGCCCAGCGACGGTGATCGGCGCCACAGTGATCGGTTGGGCGTTACCAGTCGGATCGGCGATGGCCGGGACGGTATCCTCGGCGCGATCCTTCGGCAGCATCAGCGTGGCGATGGCGACGATCGCCGCCGCGCCGGCCAGCGTGATGTAGAGCCAGGAAAATTCGCCGGTGCGTTCGTGCAGATAGGAGACGAGCTGCACGGCGACGGGGCCGACGCCGAGCGACAGCACGAACTTCGCGCCGAAGGCCGAGCCGCGCCATTTCGACGGCGTATAACGGGCCATCAGCGCATTCTCCGCCGGCAGCGAGCCGACATTGCTCACCACCATCAGCATCATGGCGAGGAAGAACGGCAGGCCTGATAACGCCGACGCGACGGCGATCGCCGGCACCTGCAGGCAATAGCTGAACAGATAGGCGCTGCGCAGCGAAAAGCGGTCGGTCAGCCAGCCGGCGAAGATCTGCACGACACCGCCAACGACATAGATCGCCGTGAACAGCGCGCCGACGCCGAAGGCGCCGCCGGCAAAGAAGTCCGGCATGCGCTCGCTGAGCGCCTTGGGCATGGCGATTTGCGTCGCCTGATAGATCAAGCCGGCGAGAAACACCGTCACCGACATGACGATGAAGGCGCGCACCACGTCGCCTCGCGGCGGCTCCTTGTGCGGCGCGCGATCGCCCTGCTGCTCGATCACCTGCTTGGTGAGCAGCCCGCCGACCAGCACGAGCCCGGTGAGGATGGAGACGACACCCGGCACCCAAAAGGCGGCGCGCCAATTCACCAGATCGATCAAGCCGCCGGCGGTGAAGCCGGCAAGCGCCACGCCGAAGCCGCCGAAGCTGCCCCAGATGCCGAGCGAGGTGCCGCGGTTGGCGGCGGTCTTGATCAGCCAGGCCATGCCGACCGGATGATAGATCGAGGCGAAGGCGCCGAGCGCCGCGAGGGCGATCGCGAGCTGGGTAGGATTTTCGGTCAGGCCGCAGGCGACGGCCGACGCGCCCGAGCCGACGAAGAAAACCACCATCATCCAGGGGTTGCTCCAGCGGTCGCCGAGCCAACCGGCGAGCGGCGCGCAGACGCCGACCAGGAAGGCGCCGACGGTCCAGAGGCCGATCAGCGCGCTGTAGCCGACGTTCCACTCGCGCTCAAGCGACAGCACGATGGTGAGATACAGCGCGACCAGTAGATGCATATAGCCATGGCCGAGCCAGGCGAAGAGCTGGGACCAGGCGGCGGAGCGCGATGCGCTGCCGAGGGAGGTTGGGGCGGACGACATGGATCGGTTATAGGCCGCAGGCCCGAGCCGGACAATGTTCGTTAGCGAATATTATCCTGCGAAAAACTCATGATTTGCCCGGCTCGCCCCTCACCCAATCGAGGTAGGGCGCATGGCCAGTTTCGATTTTCCAGGCGACGACGCAGGGCAGATCGTAGCTATGCAAATCCCGCAAGCGTGCGGTCAGCCCCTCAAGCCGATGAGCAGTCGTTTTGAGAATGACCACGGCCTCGTCGTCTTCCACCAGCTTGCCCTGCCACTGGTAGATCGCCGTCATGCCCTCCAGCACGTTGGCGCAGGCGGCAAGACCCGCCTCGACGAGTGCGCGGCCGAGTTGCAGCGCCTCGGCGCGCGATGGCGCCGTTACATAGACCATCATCACATCGTCGCTGGCCATGCCGGTTCCCTTTCGGATCGTATGTTTAGGGTCTGTTCAGGGTTTGGCAGGCAAATTGGATCACGAAGCCCTGGCGCTCGGCCAGGAGTCTAAAATAAACTGACCGCGCCGTCAGCGCACGGCATGGGGGAGAAACATGAGCAAATCAGCCGAACGCAGCGACAGCCAGACGCCGCATCCGCATCGTCCGACCTTGCCGCAGCGCAACTGGCTGGTGCGCGGGCTCGATCAGCCGGGCGGCAAGTTGCCGCTGTTCGATCGCGATGGCCAGCGCATCGACACCCAGACGGTGCGCAGCTGCCTACAGGCCGGCTGGGCCGAGCCCTGGTTCAACAATCCGCTCAAGCCCGATTGGCTGGTCTGCAAAATCACCGACAAGGGCCGCAAAGCGCTGGTCGACAACGACGCGCCCTAAGGCGCAACCATCCAGACGCTTCCATCCTCATACGATCGCATGTGGTCAATTGTGAACATCGGTTCACGTTAATGCCACATCGTTGCCGCTCGCCTGCTTAAGTTCCTGATGACACAAAGAGTTCCGGGAACCATTGGTCAATATTGACCATGTCAGGAATATCTTCTGCATTGCCATAAGTGTTCCACCCCGTATAAGACGAAAGTAATAGCACTTTCTACTTATCGAGGAGGACGGCATTGAGCGCAGTAGCCTCTCACGATCGCCAGACGGCGGCTGATCGCATTATCGAGTTCCCGATTCCGACCTCGATTGACTGCCTGGCCGTGGCCGCCCGGCATTTCGGCGTTCACATCTCTGCGACCGCCTTTGTCAAAGATCATGCCCTGACGCAGGGCGAAGAGAATGGCGCGGCGCTCACCGCCCTCGCGCAAAAGATCGGCCTGGATGCGGCGGCTGTCGTTCCCGCCGACTGCAACCCCGCCGAGCTGGCGAAGGCCCTGCCCGCAATCCTACGCTTGCGCAACGGCAACGCCATGCTGTTGCTCGAACTGACGCGGATCGCCGAGGGCTTCAGCGCGAAGCTCTACGACCCGACGGTCGGCGAAGCCGCCCCCTTGATCATCGACTGGGAGCGTCTCTGCGGCGCGAGCGAGGAAATTCTTCTGCTCAAGCGCGACGCCGCCAACGCCGATGAAACGGCGGAACGCGATTTCGGCATCGGTCAAGTGGTCGCCGAGGTTCGCAACGAGAAGCGCCTGTTTCGCGACATTGCCCTCGCCGCCGTGCTGATGAGCTTGACCGCGCTGGCCCCCGCGCTGTTCTGGCAACTCGTCGTCGACCGCGTGCTGGTTTACAAGAGCCTCTCGACCCTGCATGTGCTGGTCGGCGGACTGGTCTTTATCGTCCTGTTCGATACGCTGTTCGGCTATCTGCGCCGCAGCCTGATCCTAGTCGCCACGTCACGTATCGACGCGCGGCTGTCTTCATTCATTTTCAGCCGCCTGCTCGATCTCGGCATCGATTATTTCGAACGCGCGCAGACTGGCGTCGTCGTGCGCGACGTCAATGAAGTTTGGCGCGTGCGCAATTTCCTTACCGGCCAGTTGTTCGGCACCGTGCTCGACGCCGTCGTGCTCGTCGTCGTCCTGCCGGTGATGTTCTGGTTCAACCCGATCCTCGCCGGCGTCGTTCTCGCCATCGGCGCGCTGATGATCCTGGCGATCCTCGCCTTCCTGCCCTTCGTGCGCCGCCGTACGGGACGCGCCTTCGAGGCCGAAGGCCGGCAAAACGCCTATCTCGTCGAATCGGTGCAAGGAATACGTACGGTCAAATCGATGGCCATGGAACGCCAACGCCGCCGCGTCTGGGACCGCCATGTGGCCGACGCGGCGCGTCTGCGCCGCGATGCGGGCGGCATCATCAACGCCCTGCAAACCGTCGTCACGCCGTTCGAGAAGATGATGACCAGCGGCGTCATCGCTCTCGCCGCCTACATGGCCGTCACCAGCAACGATCCGGTCTATGTCGGCACGCTCATCGCCTTCGGCATGCTGACACAGCGCGTCGCCCAACCGCTGATCCAGCTCGCCTATCTCGTGCAGCAGTTCGACGAGGTCGGCCGCGCGCTGCGCACCGTCGCCGGCGTGGTCAACCAGCCACGCGAGGAAGGCCGAGGCAATGGCGGCTTGTCCACGCGAATTAAAGGCGCGGTGGAATTTTCCAACGTGCGCTTTCGCTATCCCGGCGCCGCCGCCTGCGCCCTCGACGGCGTTTCCTTCAAGGCCGAAGCCGGCAGCATCTTCGGCATCATGGGCCGCAGCGGCTCGGGCAAGACCACGGTCACCCGCCTGCTGCAAAGCCTGCATCGCAGCTACGATGGCCTGATCAAGATCGACGGCACCGACATCCGCGCCATCGACCTCGACCATCTGCGCCGCAGCACCGGCGTCGTGCTGCAGGATAGCTTCCTATTCTCCGGCACGATCCGCGACAACATCGCCGCCGGCGCGCCCGGCGCCAGTTTCGAGCAGGTCGTCGCCGCCGCCCGTCTCGCCGGTGCCGAGGAGTTCATCGAACGGCTGCCGCGCGGCTACGATACCCATGTCGAAGAAGGCGCTTCGAACCTGTCCGGCGGCCAGAAACAGCGGCTCGCCATCGCCCGCGCCCTCATCGTCGATCCCGGTTTGCTGATTCTCGACGAAGCGACCAGCGCGCTCGATCCCGAGAGCGAGGCGATCATTAACGCGAACCTGCAGCGCATCGCCGCCGGGCGCACCGTCATCGTCATTTCGCACCGGCTCTCGTCCCTGGTCGGGGCCGATGCCATCCTCGCCCTGGAAAACGGCGCCGTCGTCGGCCTCGGGCCGCACGCGCAACTGCTGCAGCGCTGCGACATCTATCAGCGTATGTGGCGCCAGCAGAACGGCCACTGGCTGGCGGGAGCCGCCGAATGAGCCCCCCCAAGAATCCCCTGCTCGCCCGCTTCTCCTCCGAAGTCGAAGCGCTGTCCGCCGAACGCGAGCCCCGGGCGGCCCGCGCCACCTTGCTCATAGCCGCCGCAACGATCGTCGTCGCGATCGGTCTCGCCTCGCAGGCACGCATCGATCGCATCGTCACTGGCAGCGGCCAACTCACGACCCAGGAGCGCACCGTCGTCGTCGGTTCGCTCAACCGCGCCATCATCAAATCGATCGAGGTTCGCGAAGGCGACCAAGTCGCCGCCGGCCAGATTCTGACGACGCTCGATCCCACCTTCGCCCTGGCCGACGTCGCCCAACTCGAAGTCCAACTCCAAAGTCTGGACGCCGAGATCGCCCGCCTCGATGCCGAGTTGGCGGACCGGCCGCTCGACACCAACCGCCTGAGCGCAAGCTACGCCGCCCTGCAGGCCAGCCTAATGGCCCAGCGGCTCAGCGAACGGACGGAAAAGTTGCGCGGTTTCGACGCCAAGATCGCCCAGCAGGAATCCACCATCATCAAGCTCACGGCCAACCGGCAACGTTACGACGAGCGCGGCAAGCTGATGCGTGAGGTCGAAGATATGCGCCGCAAGCTGGCCGAACAGCAGGTCGGTAGCCGCCTCATGCTGTTGCAGGCAATGGACCAGCGGCTTGAGGTTTTGCGCAATGCCGACTTCGACGCCAACAGCCTGGAAGAGGCTCGCCACCTGCGCGACAGCTTGCGCTCAGACCGCGAAACATTCCTGGAGCAATGGCGCACCCAGGCGCAGCTCGACCTGATCAAGAACAGCACGACGCGCGATTCGACTCTCGAACAGCTGACCAAGGCGCAGAAGAACCAGGATCTCGTCACCCTGCGCGCGCCCTCCGACGGCATCGTCCAGCAGATCGGCAAGTTTTCCGTCGGCTCGGTGCTGACCGAAGGCGTGCCGCTCGTCACTCTGGTGCCGCTCAACGCCAAGATGGAAACGGAAGTGTCCATCGACGCACGCGACGTCGGCTTCGTGCGCCCGGGCGATCCGGTGACGCTCAAGCTCGCCGCTTACGACTTTCTCGAGCACGGCCATGTCGAAGGCACCGTCCGTACCATCAGCGAAGATGCCTTCAGCCAACAAAGCGGCCAGCCGATCCGCCCGTTCTACAAGGCGACCATCACCATCGACCGCACGGCGCTGCGCAACGTGCCCGATAGCTTCCGTCTGAACCCCGGCATGCCGGTAACCGCGGATGTGAAGGTTGGCACGCGCAGCCTGCTGTCCTATCTCGTGCGCGGCGCGCTCCGCACCGCCGACGAAGCGATGCGCGAGCCATGATCGGAGACCTCCTCTCGCGCCTTTGCGCAAAGCTGATCGCGCGTTCGGGTTTTCCGCTCGAACGCTTGCGCCGAGCCGCCGAGCGTGGCGACGCACATGCGCAATATAATCTTGGCCAAGCCTATCTGATAGGCCACGTGGTCGCCGCCGCGCCGCGCAGCGCCGTCAACTGGCTCGAACTCGCCGCCCGGCAAGGGCATGTCGAAGCGCAACATAGCCTGAGCCTGATCTATCTTCATGGCGCGCGCGCCGGCGGCGCAGCCGCCACTTGGTTCGCCGAGGCGGAGCGAAGCGATGCCGCGCGCATCAACGCCGAATTGCTTTATCCCGACGGCCTCGCCATTGCGGCCATGCCGGAACGGGCTTTCGCCCTCGCCACGGCGGCGGCCCTGCGGGGCCATGCGGCGGCGCAGGCCAATCTCGGCATGCTGTTCCTGCGCGGCGTCGGTTGCGCTCAAGATTTTTCCGCCGCCGCGGTTTGGTTTCGCCGCGCCGCCGAACAAGGCGACGCCGGCGGGGCGCTCGGCCTCGGCTTAATTTACGAGCATGGCTTCGAGCGCGCCGCGGACGCCGCCGAAGCCGCACGCTGGTATGCCATCGCGGCAGAGGCCGGCAACGACGCCGCCGCCACCGCGCTCGGCATCCTCCATTTGAACGCCCCGATGAACGGCGGGGGCGTCACGCACGACATCGCCAAGGCCGAACGCCTGCTGCATGGCCCTGCCGCGCGCGGCAATCCCTTCGCCCAGAAAGCCCTTCAATCCTTGCGCAACAACCAGCCGACGACGGCCGCCTGAGCCCGGCCCGTCACGCCTTTCAATTCAAATAGAAAGTAGTTCAATGGCCTTGAATGATATGCGTTTGACCTTCCGCGACGAGTTCAACAGCCTCAGCCTCGACACCGGTACCGCCGCGACCGATCCCAAATTTTGGAACAGCTCGATGCACAACGGCTATGTGCGATCGCTTTCCGGCAACAAGGAGCTGCAGATCTATGCGGACCCAGACTACAAGGGGCTCGGCGTCAATCCCTTCTCGGTCAACGACGGGATTTTGAGCATCAAGGCGGCGCCCGCCTCCACCGCCGTCAAGAATGCCACCGGATATGGTTATACCTCGGGTGTCCTCACCTCGCAGGGCGCCTTCTCGCAGCAATACGGTTACTTCGAAGTCCGTGCGCAGGTTCCCGAGGGCCAGGGTCTATGGCCCGCCTTCTGGCTGCTCAACGACGACGAGAACTGGCCGCCCGAACTCGACGTCATGGAAGTGATCGGCAGCGAAACGAAAGTCCTGCATCAATCCGTGCATACTGACCATCCCGACACCACCAAGGTGACCTATCTCCCCGAGAAGCTGTCGGCCGGCTTTCACACCTATGGCATGGACTGGACGAAGAGCAACATTACCTTCTATCTCGACGGCAAGGTGACGGGAACCGTCGCCACGCCCAGCGATATTCACGGCTCGATGTACATGGTGCTCAACCTGGCCGTCGGCGGCACCTGGCCCGGCTCGCCCAATGCCGCGACCAATTTCGCCACCGCCAAGCTGAACGTCGATTACGTCCGCGTTTACCAGCATGGCGGTTCGGGCGGCGTGCTTCCGGTCGGCGGATCGACGACCACTCCGGCGCCGACCACGCCGGCCCCGACCACCCCAACGCCGGCCCCGCAAGCCGGCCTCGTGATGCCCACGTTCAATTCGCAAACGGCCCTGCCGAGCGCGCTGCTCGCGCCGGATGCCGCCTTCAAATCCTGGCCGCCCGCTCATGTGAAGATCAGCAACGGCGGCACCGTGTCTGTCGCGGACGGATCGAGCGTCCGGCTATTCGAACATGCCGCCGGCACGAGCAAGACCTATGGGGCGAGCCAGCTCAAGCTCCAAGGCACGCCCGACGGCGCGAGCGTCAGCGCGAGCTACGACGCCAAGAAGAATATCACCGTCGTCAACAATGGCGCGTGGGGCGGCATCGACAATGCCGCGGTGCGCTCAGGCGTGATGAGCGTCATGACCGTGAAGAACTTCGCCGGCGTCGAAATCGACAATGGCCGGTCGCAGGGTGCGACCGTGAATGTCTCCGACGTCATGCGCGGCTCAATCGCCACGAGTGGCGGTAACGACAGCCTACAGATCACCGGAAAAAGCAATGCCACCAGCGGCAACCTGTTGACCATCTCCGCCGGGAACGGCAACAACAGCGTTAACTATAGCGGCGGCGCGAGCAATCGGGCGGCGATCATTACCGGCTCGGGCGCCGACACTGTCACCTTCGGCGGTCAGGCCAACGGAGCGATCAATACCGGAGCCGGCAATGATCGCGTGAACGTCCGCTCCACCGGCAACGTTGCCGTCACCGGCGGCGCCGGCGCGGATATCTTCTCTTTCATCGCCGGGGCCCATGCCACCATCGCCGACTTCAAGGCAGGCGAGGACCGCGTCGAGTTTTCCGGAGTCAGCGCCGCCAATGTGCAAGTGCGCAGCAACGGCAGCAGCACGCTGATCGACCTCAATGGCAATAGCGCCGTCGTGCTCTCCGGCGTCACCTTGAGCGCGAGCCAACTGAACCTGAGCTACGCCTAAGCCTATCGAGGGGCGGGCCGATGGGCCCGCCCCTCGCGCGTGCCGGCAATCTGCTTCCATCAACGCCAATCCCGGGGGGATATCATGGCACTCGACGATCTGCGCCTGTCGTTCCGCGACGAATTCAGCAGCCTCAGCCTCGACACCGGCACCGCCGCGACCGCACCGAACTTCTGGAACAGCTCCATGCATTCGGGTCATGTTCGCAACTTGGCGAACAATGGCGAATTGCAAATTTACGCCGACGCCGACTACCTCGGCCTTGGCGTCACACCCTTCTCGGTCAACAACGGCATCCTGACCATCAAGGCCGCGCCCGCCTCGTCCAGCGTCCAGACGGCGACCGGTTACAACTACACCTCCGGCGTCCTCACTTCGCAGGGCGCCTTTTCGCAGGCCTACGGCTATTTCGAAGTTCGCGCGCAGCTGCCCGAGGGCAAGGGGCTGTGGCCGGCCTTCTGGCTGCTCAACGAGAACGAGCAATGGCCGCCCGAACTCGACATCATGGAAGTGATCGGCAGCGAGACCAACTGGCTTACGCAGACGATCCACACCGACACGGGCAACGCCACCAGCGGCAATACCTGGAGCATCGACAAGCTCTCGGCCGGCTATCACAGCTACGGCATGGATTGGACCCAGAGCCAGATCACCTTCTATCTTGACGGCAAGCAGACTTGGTCGATGGCGACGCCGTCGGACCTCAACACGCCGATGTATATGGTGCTCAACCTGGCGGTCGGCGGCAATTGGCCGGGTACGCCGGACGCGACCACCAACTGGGCGAACGCCAAGTACAACATCGACTATGTGCGCGTGTACCAGCATACCGGCACGCCCGGCATCGGCGGCGTGCTTAACCCGGATGGTTCGGTCTATGTGCCGCCACCCGTCGCTCAGCTGCCCGGCCTCATCATCAGCAACGGCGCCGATATCACCGGCATGACCGGCACGAAGTTCGCCGTACCGGACGCGGGGCCCGGCACGACCAGGACCTACACGGCCAGCCAGATCGCCCTCGGGACCGCCGGCGGCGCAACGCTGACGGTGCTCCGAGATGGACAGAACAATATCGCCGCCAGCAACAACGGCGCCTGGAACGATATCAAAAACGCCGCTTACGCCTCCGACAGCGTCAAGGGCGTGACGTTGAACAATTTCGTCGGGATCGGCATCTGGATGAACGGCGATCAGGATTCCGTCGTCGCCGTCAACAACAGCAAGCGCGGCACGATCACCACGACCGGCGGCCACGACCGGATCACCGTCGCGGCCTTCAGCAACGGCATCACCGACAATATCATCGCGATCGATAGCGGCGACGGCAACGATATCATCGCCTTCACCGGCGCCGCCAACACGCGAACGGACATCGCCGCCGGCGGCGGTGACGATACCGTCACCTTTTCCGATCAGGCTTCCGGCAGCGCCAAGGGCGGCGGGGGCGACGACAGCTTCATCATCCGGTCCGGCGGCACGATCAGCCTGAACGGTGGCGCCGGCATCGACAGCTACGACCTCGCCGCAGGCAATCGGGTCACTATCGCCGACTTCCGGCTCGGCGAGGACAGGCTGACCTTGAACGGCGTCGCTGCCAGCGCCATCACCGTCCGCAACGCCGGCGGCAACAGCTATGTCGATGTCAATGGGACCGCCACCGCGACGCTGACCGGCGTGAACCTGAACAGCATCGATCTCGGCTTCGTCGCAGCGCCCGTCGTCATCCCTGTGTTCGACTGCAAAACGATCATGCCGAGCGCGCTGCTGATGCCGGATTCTTCCTTCAAAAACTGGCCGATCACCCATGCCAAGCTGAGCAACGGCGCGGACATCTCGGTCGCCGGCGGCAGCAGCTTCGCCGCCCCGGAAAGCGGCGCCAGCACGTCGAAAAGCTATACGGCGAGCCAGATCGGCCTCGGCACGGCCGCCGGCACCACCGTTACCCTCGCCTACGATGCGCAGAAAAACATCACGGTCACGAACAATGGCGCCTGGGGCGGCGTCAAGAACGCCGCGTTGCGTTCCGGCGCCATGACCAAGATGACGGTCAGCAACTTCATGGGCGTCGACATCGACATGAACGCCAACCAGAGCGGCACGGTGACGATCGCAGACGTGATGCGCGGCTCGGTCGCGACCGGCGGGGGAAACGACGTGATTAACGTCACCGGCAAGAGCGACGGCGGTGCCGCCAACCTGATGAGCATCTCGGCGGGCAACGGCACCAATACCGTCAGCTATAGCGGCACGAGCGGCAACCGCGCGGCGATCATCACGGGCGGCGGCGCCGACAGGATCAGCTTCGCCGGCCAAGCCGATGGCGCGATCAATGTCGGGGCAGGCAACGACCGGGTGGACGTCCGCTCGACCGGCACTGTCGCCGTCACCGGCGGCGCCGGGTCGGATATCTTCTCCTTCATCGCCGGGGCCCATGCCAGCATCGCCGACTTCAACGCCGGCGAGGATCGGATCGAATTTTCCGGCGTCAGCGCCGCCAACGTCCGGATCCGGACCGACGGCAGCAGCACCCTGATCGACCTCAACGGCACGAGCGCCGTGGTGCTCTCGGGCGTCGCCCTCGGCGCCGGCCAGATCAACCTGAGCTACGTTTAGGCGAGAGGGCCCGGTCTTATTCAAGACTGGGCCCTCCCCTTCCCTGCGTTGCCCATATCCTCCGCGCCCTGTAAAACGGAAGCGCGCCCATAAAAACAAAGCGGGGCGCGCCTGCCGCCCTGCGGTTTCTAGGGCAGCATGCAAAACAGATCAGGGAGACGGCCCATGCTCATCATCGGCAACGACATCGTCGCGGACATCCTCAAGATGCCCGACGTGCTGCGCGTCCAGGAAGCGGCTTTTCGCCAACTGCCGACCGGTGGCGCCATCCATCGCCCGCGTATCGACATGTACGTGCCCTGCGACCGGCCCGATGGCTATTTCCGCTGGGGCACCATGGAAGGCGCCAACGACGGCTACTTCGCCATCCGCATGAAATCCGACATCATCACCTGGCCGAAGACCGCCGACGGCGGCTGGACCGAGGACAAATATTGCCGCGAGCCCGGCACTTATTGCGGCCTCATCATGCTGATCTCGACGCGCAACGGCGAGCCGCTCGCCTTCATCAACGACGGCATCCTGCAGCATATGCGCGTCGGCGGCGGCGCCGGCATCGGCGTGAAATATCTCTCGCGCGAGGACAGCCACACCGTCGGCATGATCGGCTCGGGCGGCATGGCCCGCACCTTCCTCGACGCCTTCCGCTGCGTGCGCGACATCCGGAAGGTCAAGGTCTACAGCCCGAACGCGAAGAACCGCGAGGCCTACGCGGAAGAAATGTCGCGCCAGCATGGCATCGAGGTCGTCGCCGTCGATAGCGCCCGCGAAGCGGTACGCGGCGTCGATATTCTGTCCACCTGCACCGACAGCATGGCGGCGGTCTATGACGCCGACTGGCTGGAAAAGGGCATGCACGTGACCAATCTTAGCCGGCGCGAGCAGCCCGACGCCGCGGCGGCCAAGTTCGATGTGGTGGTTCGTCAAGGCACCGCCGGCCTGCAGATGAAGCAGAGCGAACGCTTTCAGGCCGAACGCGGCCATTCGCCAGCCGCCTATATCGGCGGCACCCCCGAGCAGATGAAGATCATTCCGGAAAAGAACCCTGAGCCCGGCTTCGGCGGTGACAGCCCGGACTTCACCGACCGCGGCAAGGGCGGCGACAAGCCGGACTTCGCCGATCTGGTGAGCGGCAAGGCTAAGGGCCGCACCAGCCGCGACCAGATCACCTTTTATCGCAACGTCGGCAACCAGGGCCTGCAGTTCTCCGCCGTCGGCGGCTGGATCTACAGCCAAGCCACCAAGCTCGGCAAAGGCCGCGAGATTCCCACCGACTGGTTCTTGCAGGATATCCGGGATTAGCGTCATATCCGGAGATGAGTACCGACTCCCTCACCCAGCGCCTCCTCGATATCGAACATCGTCTCGCCCATAGCGAACGGATGACGGAAGACCTCTCCGTCATCGTCGCCAAGCAGGCGTCTGAGATCGCCCTGCTCAACCAAAAGATCGCCCTGCTGACGCAGCGGCTGAAGGAGAGCGCCGCGCAATGGGATCCGTCGCCGCGCGACAGCGAGCCGCCGCCCCACTACTGACAACGGCGCGCCATGAGCGACGGATTTCCCGATTACTTCGTCTATGTTCTGCGCAACGGCGCCGGCACGCTCTACACCGGCATCGCCAAGGACGTCGAGGCTCGCTGCGACGCGCATAACGCCGGCAAGGGCGCGCGCTACACGCGCGGCCGCGGGCCGTGGACCATCGCCCATATCGAGGGACCGCTGGCGCATGGCGAGGCGCTGCGCCGCGAGGCCGCGCTCAAGCGCGACCGCGCCTTCAAAAGCGGCTTGAAAGCGAAATTGGGACTCGTCGGATCGAAAGCGTGAAGCCGGCGCTATTTGCCGGCGGATGCGACCGGCGGATAAGGCGTCCAGAAATAGATCAGCGGCCGGCCCAGACGCTCTTCCAGTTGTTCAAGCGCTTGGTAGGCGGCACGCCGCTGCGCCTCATGCAGCGCTTCGCCGCGCCGCGCCCGGACGGCGACGAACACCGATTCGCCTTCCGCAAGATCGGCGCCGACCATCGCATAGGCTTTGCTGCCGAGGATACCGAGGCTGGCACAGGCGACGGCCAATGCAGGGGTAGCCGAAACGAGCGACGAAGCACTCATCTCCGGCACGGCATCGACTGCGGATACGCTGGCAACCATAGGAATCCTCCGACTGAAAACTGATCGGAAGTCTAACGGCGGCGGCGCGGAATCGCTCCGCGCACGTTGGCCGGTCACAAAAGCTCCACGCCGCGTGTCATGATCGCACGGCTAATCGCGCGCAGGGAGCCGGAGCGCTCAAGCGCGCGTCATCGATTCGGCAAATTGTGAGTGAAAATGGTCGGGACGATAGGATTTGAACCTACGACCCTCAGACCCCCAGTCTGATGCGCTACCAGGCTGCGCTACGCCCCGACCTTGTCCACCAGCCGGCATGGGAAACTTAATCCGTCGGCGGAGGGGGCGGAATGTACCCCGCCCATCCCACAGCCGCAATGGCTGAACGCAGCGAAAATCTCGTGGAAAATCAGCGCCGAAAACAGCGGATCGCGGCTATTTGCGCAGAAGCGCGCGCAAGCCGGACAATTCGTCGAGCAGCGCCTTGAGCGCCGCCTTGGTTTCGTCGTCGAGGCCCGAGCCGCGCACCGCCTTCGCCGTCGTCGCGATCGACGGCGCCGCGACCGTCTGCGGCCCGGTTTGCGGCTTGGAGGTTTCGACGACGCGGGGCGCTTGCCCCGGCGCTGCATGAGGCTCGGCCGGCGCGCGGCCCGGCTTCAGGCCGCCGTCGCGCAGCAGTTTTTGCACGCCTTTAATGGTGTAGCCGTCACCGTAGAGCAGCGCACGGATGGCGCGCAGCAGCTCTACGTCCTCGGGCCGGTAATAGCGCCGGCCGCCGCCGCGCTTGAGCGGGCGGATCTGCGAGAACTTGGTTTCCCAGAAGCGCAGGACATGCTGCGGCACGTCGAGGTCCGTGGCGACCTCGCTGATCGTGCGGAAGGCGCTGGCGGATTTCATGCCGCGGCGCGCCAAGCCGGCCGCATCGGGCGCCTCGGCGAAGGCGCCGTTCGTCTGCTCTGCGCTGTCCGCCATCTCACGCCTGCGTCGGCGGCGTCGCGCCCGCGCTGGCGTCCGGCGTCGTCGCGCTGTCGGTATTGATGCGGTTCTTCAGCACGTGGGAGGCGCGAAACACCAGCACCCGGCGCGGCAGGATCGGCACTTCTTCGCCGGTCTTGGGATTGCGGCCGACGCGGCGGCCCTTCTGGCGCACCGAAAAGCTGCCGAAGGACGAGATTTTCACCGGCTCGCCGCGAATCAAGGCGCCGCTGATCTCTTCCAGCACCGCCTCGACCAGATCGGCCGATTCGTTACGGGACAGGCCGACTTCTTGATAGACGGCCTCGCTCAACTGGGATCGGGTAACCGTATTGCCGCTCATGTCACTTTCCCCAACGCTGTCATCCGCCTCTGTCCTGCCCGCAACGTTAGCGCCCAGGCAGAAATACGTCAATAATCAAAGGGATGGGGGATTTACCTGAAGTCGCGCCCGAATCGCGCGGCGGAACCGTGGATTTAGACTTGTGGCCTTACCAGCGGACCGCTGCAGATGCCCAGGTGAAGCCGGCACCCATGGCTTCGAGCATGACCAATTGGCCGGACTTGATGCGGCCGTCGTTGGCAGCTTCGGCCAGCGCCAGCGGGATCGAGGCGGCCGAGGTGTTGGCGTGGCGGTCGACGGTGATGACGACCTTTTCGGACGGCAGGCCGAGCTTCTTGGCCGTGGCGTCGAGGATGCGCAGATTGGCCTGGTGCGGCACCAGCCAGTCGATCTCGGCGGCCGTCAGCTTGTTAGCGACTAGCGCCTCTTCCAGCACCGCCGCCATATTGACGACGGCGTGGCGGAACACTTCCTTGCCCTGCATGCGGACCTTGCCGACCGTGCCGGTCGAGGACGGGCCGCCGTCGGCATAGAGCATATCGTGCTGGCGGCCGTCGGAATGCAGATGGGTGGAGAGGATGCCGCGATCCTTGTTGGTGCCCTGCCCTTCGCAGGCTTTCAGCACCACGGCGCCGGCACCGTCGCCGAACAGCACGCAGGTCGTGCGGTCCTGCCAGTCGAGCAGGCGCGAGAAGGTTTCGGCGCCGATCACCAGCGCCGTCTTGGCCTGGCCGAGGCGGATGGCGTTGTCGGCGACCGCGAGACCGTAGATGAATCCCGAGCAGACCGCCTGCACATCGAAGGCGACGGCCTTGTGCGCGCCGATCGCCGTCTGCACCTTCACGGCGGTGGCGGGGAATGTATGGTCCGGGCTGGCGGTGGCGAGCACGATGAGATCGACGCTGTCGCCGGCCACGCCGGCCTTTTCCAAGGCTTGGCGCGCGGCGGCGATGGCGAGATCGGAGGTCTTCTCGCCCTCGGCGGCGACATGGCGCTGGCGGATGCCGGTCCGCTCGACGATCCATTCGTCCGACGTATCGACGCGGGTCGCCAGTTCGTCGTTGGTGACGATGCGGCTCGGCAGGTAGGAGCCGCAACCGGCGATGTAAGAACGCATGAGCATGCTACGAAACCGTCGCCTCTTGCGCCGCGGGCACGACGGCCGCGACCGGCGTGAGCGCCTGCAGTTCGTGAAGGATCTTCGCGTTGAATCCGCCTGCCGCCATGTCGATGGCGACGCCGACCGCATTGGCAAAGCCGAAGGCATCGGTGCTGCCGTGGCTCTTCACGGCGATGCCGTTGAGGCCGAGGAACATGGCGCCGTTGTAGCGGCGCGGATCGAGGCGCGAGCGCAGCTTGTTGAGCGCCGGACGCGCCAGCAGATAGCCGATCATCGACAGGATCGAACTGCGGAAGGCGGCGCGCAGGAAATTCGTATATAGCCGCGCCAAGCCTTCGGCGGTCTTCAGCGCGACGTTGCCGGTGAAGCCGTCGGTGACGACGACATCGACGGCGCCGGCCCATACGTCGTCGCCCTCGACGAAGCCCTCGAACAGGATCGGCAACTTGCTGGCGCGGATCATCGCGGCGGCATCGCGCAGCACGTCATGGCCCTTGAGGTCTTCCTCGCCGACGTTCAGAAGCGCGATGCGCGGCTTGACCATGCCGAACACGGTGCGCGCGAAGACTTCGCCGAGAATGGCGAACTGCGCGAGATTGTTGGCGTCGCAGGAAATATTGGCGCCGAGATCGAGCATGACGCTCTCGCCGCGCTGCGTCGGCACGATCGAGGCGATGGCGGGACGGTCGATGCCGGGCAGCGTCTTGAGCACCACCTTGGCCATAGCCATCAGCGCGCCGGTGTTGCCGGCGGAGACGATGCCGGCGGCGTCGCCCGAGGCGACAGCGTCGATGGCGAGGCGCATGGAGGATTGGCGCGCGCTGCGCAGCGCCACGGAAGGCTTGTCGTGATCAGACACGGCAGCGTCAGTGTGGCGAATCTCGCAGATCGCCGCCGCGGTCTTGTGACGCGCGAGCAAGGGCTCGATCTTCGCGCGATCGCCGTACAGCAGGAAGCGGGCTTCCGGATGACGCTTATGGGCGATCTCAACGCCCTGCACGACCATGTCGGGGGCTTTCTCGCCCCCCATGGCGTCGATCGCGATCGTCAAGTGCTCGGCCAAGGCCTCGCCCCGCGCGAATCGGATCGGCGGGCGAGTTACGCGCGGCTCTTGGGCGCGACGACCTCGCGGCCGTCGTAATGACCGCAAGACGGGCACACGTTATGCGGACGCGCGAGCTCGCCGCAGTTCTTGCACTCGACATGCGCGGTGGTCTTCAGCGCGTGGTGCGAACGGCGCATGTTGGTGCGCGACTTGGAGGTTTTCGCCTTCGGAACAGCCATGATACGTCTCTTTCAACCGCGTTTTTCGAGAGGCCGGAAAGCCGGCCCCGGTGATGTGAATTCTGCTCTGCTGGTTCGGCGCCGTCGCCCCTTTCCCCCCTCGGAGGGCGCCCCCTCAGTCATCCCAGGGGGCCGGGCCGTCGCTGCCGGCGAAAAAGGCAGCTTACTTACTCAAAAAGGCTGAGTGAGGCAAGCGCCACGGTTCATTTGCCGCCTTTTCTTACCAGCCTTGCGAGGGCCATGAAAGGCGAATTCTTCGGGACGGAAGTCTTTGATTCCGCAGGACTTGGCAGTTCCTCCGCCGGCTCGCCCGGCAAACGGGCGCCCGGCAGGCGAGGATAGGGGTTCAAAGCCAGGGCCAGATGCTCGGCGGCCGCCTCTCCCACGTCCACCGCCTCGCCGTCCAGCGGGTCCGGCGGGTCGGCCGCCTCGGGGTCCAATTCCAGCTCTTTTTCGATCACGGCGGCGGTCGCATCGTCGGCATAGTCCAAGGCGAAGTCTTCACCGATCACGTCGGGCACCGGCTCGAGGGTCACGACGCAGCGCTGCACCAGCTTGGCGGCAATATGGCCACGCAGCTGGGCGCGCCGGCCACCATTGAGGGTCGTCAACGTCCCTTCGGCGGTGAAACTATCGAGCGCGATCAGGCCGAAACGCTTGGCCAGGGCGGCCCGCTCGGCGGCCGTCGCCTCGATTTTGAAGGCCTGCACCGGCTCGACGCCCCGATGCACGGGCAACTTGCGGGAAAATTCCGGCGGCAAATCGCTGGTCATGAGGGACTCCGTAAACGGCCAGTGGATTCAGGCAGCCAAGGCGGGCGGCGGCACGAAGCGCAGCTCGCCGGCCGCCAAATCCGCCAGGGACTGGGCGCTGAGCACCGCGTCGGCCTGCCGCAGATAGCGCGCCAGGGCGGCCACGGCCTCCGGCGGCGCCGCCACGTCTTCATAAACGTTGCGCGCCAGGGCCTCTTCCAGGCGGCCCGCCGGACCGGTCAGACCGTCCTCATAGGCCGCGACCCGGCCATAGAAGGATTTGGCCAGCTTCTTGATCCGTTTGCCGACGGCCAGATCGCCAGTGCCGAGTTCGCGCAGATTGCGGTCCATGTCGGCGAACATCAAATCGAACAGATCTTGGGCCAGCGCGCCGGCCGCCCCACCCGTCTTGAGCCGGCGCATGACCAGGAAAGCATGCAGCGCGATCATCTCGAAACGTCCCTGCACGCTGTCCGGCACGGCGCAAACCGTATAGAAGCCCGGCAAGCGCGCCTGGGCGACCAGCCGGCCATAGAGGGCAGCAGCCGGATCGGCGCGGAACTGGCGAAAGAGGCGATTGAAGATCATGATGCGCGCGTGGCCTATAACTATGGGAACAAAGCGTGATTGACAGCCGGCCAAGGCCGGTGCGACTGTCCGCCCGTGGCGCGCAACATGGAGATTTTCCTGCCGCCCGTCAACCGCCAGAGACTGAAGCGGTTAGTGAGGTTAAATGACCAAGACCTTGAAAAATATTCTTCTTTCTACGGCTATGGCATCGCTTTTGGCAACTGCTGCCTGCCAGAGCGATATCGCCGCCCGGGGCAATATCCCTAAGCCGGAGAAGCTTGCGGAGATTCAGCCGGGGGCCACGCGCGATGAAGTCTTGCAAGCGATCGGCTCGCCGAGCTCGGTCGGCACCTTCGACAACAAGACCTGGTACTACGTCGGCCAGATGACCGAAGACTACGCGTTCTACGCCACCAAGGTTATCGACCGTAAAGTCGTCGCCATCACCTTCGACGACAATGGCCGCGTCGCCGAGATCAAGAATCTGGGCAAGGACGACAGCCAGGACGTGCAGATGGTCTCGCGCACGACGCCTTCGGTCGGCCGTGACATCAGCATCTGGAACCAGCTGTTCAGCAACCTCGGCCGCGGCGCCGCCATTCCCGGCGCGACCAGCGGCAGCGGCAGCACGGGCAGCGACAGCGGGCTGTAACGGCCGCGCCTCCGCTCTCCCCGCCCACAGAAACAAAAAGAGCCGCGCGATCGCATCGCGCGGCTCTTTCCGTTTGGACGACGCGGATCGTTACGCGGCGAGCGCGAGCAGCAGCAGCGCCACGATGTTGACGATCTTGATCATCGGGTTGATGGCCGGACCGGCGGTGTCCTTGTACGGATCGCCGACCGTGTCGCCGGTCACCGCGGCCTTATGGGCTTCCGAGCCCTTGCCGCCGAAGTGGCCGTCTTCGATGTACTTCTTGGCATTGTCCCACGCGCCGCCGCCCGAGGTCATCGAGATGGCGAGGAACAGGCCGGTGACGATCACGCCGAGCAGCATCGCGCCGAGCGAGGTGAAAGCCGCCGACTGACCCGCGATCAGCATGATCACGAAGTACAGGACGATGGGCGCCAGGATCGGCAGCAGCGACGGGACGATCATCTCGCGGATCGCCGCCTTCGTCAGCATGTCGACGGCCTTGCCGTATTCCGGCTTGCCGGTGCCTTCCATGATGCCCGGGATTTCCTTGAACTGACGGCGCACTTCGACGACGACCGAGCCGGCGGCCCGGCCGACGGCGCGCATGCCCATCGAGCCAAAGAGATAAGGCAGCATGCCGCCGAACAGCAGACCGATCACCACGAACGGATCCTGCAGACGGAAAGTCACCTGCAGGTTCGGGAAGTAGTGGGTCAGGTCTTCGGTGTAGGCGGCGAACAGCACCACGGCGGCCAGCGCGGCCGAGCCGATGGCGTAGCCCTTGGTCACGGCCTTGGTGGTGTTGCCGACGGCGTCGAGCGCGTCGGTCACCTTGCGGACTTCCGGCGGGAGCTGCGCCATTTCGGCGATGCCGCCGGCGTTGTCCGTCACCGGGCCGTAAGCGTCGAGCGCCACGACCATGCCGGCGAGCGCCAGCATGGCGGTCGCGGCGATGGCGACGCCGAACAGGCCGGCCACCAGGTAGGAGCCGAGGATGCCGCCGCAGATGACGATCGCCGGCAGCGCCGTCGATTCCATCGAGACCGCGAGGCCCTGGATGATGTTGGTGCCATGGCCGGTCTCCGCCGCCTTGGCGACGCTGACGACCGGGCCGCGGCCGGTGCCGGTGTAGTATTCGGTGATCCACACCAGCAGGCCGGTGACGACCAGGCCGATGAGGACGGCATAGACGAGGTGCAGGCCGGTGAAGACCTTGCCGGCGACGGTGAACTGCGTGCCGAAGCCGATCCAGTAGTAGATCGCCGCCGCCACCAGGATGGCCGAGATCACCGCGCTGGCGACGAAGCCTTTATAAAGCGCGTTCATGATGTTGTTGGTCGAGCCGAGGCGCACGAAGAAGGTGCCGGCGATCGAGCCGACAATGCCGAGACCGGCGATCACCAGCGGCAGCATCATCATGGTTGTCTGCGTCGCGCCGGTGAAGAAGATGGCGCCGAGCAGCATCGTCGCGACGATGGTGACCGCATAGGTTTCGAACAGGTCGGCGGCCATGCCGGCGCAGTCGCCGACGTTGTCGCCGACGTTATCGGCGATCACGGCCGGGTTGCGCGGATCGTCTTCCGGGATGCCGGCTTCGACCTTGCCGACCAGATCGGCGCCGACGTCGGCGCCCTTGGTGAAGATGCCGCCGCCGAGACGGGCGAAGATCGAGATCAGCGAGGCACCGAAGCTGAGAGCCACGAGCGCTTCCAGAATCGTGCGGATTTCGAGACCCATGCGCTGCAGCACGAAGTAATAGCCGGTGACGCCCAGAAGACCGAGGCCGACGACCAGCATGCCGGTGATGGCGCCGGCCTTGAAGGCCAGAGCAAGCGCCGGTTTCATGCCGCTACGCGCCGCTTCCGCCGTGCGATGGTTGCTGCGCACAGAGATGTTCATGCCGATGTAGCCGGCAGCGCCCGACAGCACGGCGCCGATGACGAAGCCGATGGCCACGGTCAGACCGAGTTGCCAAAGCAGCAAGACGGCGATGACGATTCCGACGATGCCGATGGCACGATACTGACGGTTCAGATAGGCGGCGGCGCCTTCCTGCACGGCGGCCGAAATTTCACGCATCCGGTCGTTGCCGGTCGGCGCCGCGAGCACGGAGCGGCTGGCGAAGATGCCGTACAGCACGGCGAGAACGCCGCAAGCAAGCACCACCCAATAAGCAGTCATGACTCTGATGTCCCCTTGAGATTGATCCCTGTCGAACGCCGGATCGGGCGTTCGGGCCGGCAGGGCGGTTTTGATCTTAAGCGCGCCGTACCACCGGTTTCCCTTCTCGAAACGGGCGAAACCAGCGCTTACCCGCTCCAAAAAGACGGCGGAACATGACAGAACTGGCCCTCTAGCGCAACTGGCAAGGCTTGCGGGAGGCGCCACCCCGCCCGCCTGTAAAGGTTAGGAAGTCCCTTTAATGTCAGGGAGTTGGCCTGAGACGAAGCCACAGGACGGCGGCCAGGGCGGCGAGCACCAGGGGGGCTACGACGAGGTTCACGAAAATCCAGCCGAGCTCGTGCTGGACTGCCCCTGACGCGAGCGAGGCCAGCGCCACGGCCGTGAAAATGACGAACTCGTTGAGCCCCTGGACCTTGGCTTTCTCGGCGGCATCGTGCGTCGTGGTCAGCAAGGTAGTGGCGCCGATGAACATGAAATTCCAGCCCACGCCGAGCAGCACCAGCGAGGTGACGTAATGGCCGAACTCCGTGCCGCTCAGGTTGATGCCGACGCAGGCCAAAATCAGCAGCGCGCCGGCCATGATGACGCCATGGACGCCGAAGCGGGCGATGAGATGGCCGGTGAAGAAGCTCGGCGCGAACATGGCGAAGACATGCCATTGGATGACGGTCGCCGCATGGTCGAACGGATGATGGTGGCCGACCATGGCAAGCGGCGTCGCCGTCATCACCAGGTTCATCGACGCGTAGCCGGCGACGGCGGCGAACATGGCGACGAGAAAGGCCGGTCGGCGCAGGATGGTCGCCCAGGGCGCGCCGCTCGCCGCGCGCTCCGCCGTGGTCGGGCGCGGGATGTCGATCATCGTCAGCAGCAGCAAGGCGACGAGATGCACGACGGCCAGCGCCGCGAAGCTGCCGGCATAGACCGGACCCGAAATCGCGTCGGCGCCGAATCTGGCAAGGTTCGGCCCGATGAAGGAGGCGACCACGCCGCCGGCCATGACCAGGGAAATCGCCTTGGCGCGAAAGGCCGGATCGGCGGTGTCGGCGGCGGCGAAGCGATAGAACACGGCAAAGCCGTTCAGGATGCCGAACATCACCCCGCCGATGCAGAACAGCACGAAATTGCCCCACAGCAGAGCCAGCGCGCTGATCACGCCGCCGGCGATACCGATCGCGGCGCCGAGCGCAAAGCCGGCGCGGCGGCCGAAGCGGCGCATCAGCATGGAGGCCGGGATCGTCGTCGCCATGGTGGCGATGAACTGCAGCGACAACGGCAGCGTGGCGAGCAGTTGATGCGGCGTCAGCGAGGCGCCGGCGAGCGCGGTCACGGTCAAAACCAGCGACGTGCCGCTCATATAGAGCGCTTGGCAAAGCGCCAGCAGGAGCACGTTGCGGCGCGCGCGGCGACGCTTCAGCGTTTCGGAATCCGGAAGATCGACGGTGGCGTTCATAGGCGCGGAGAATGCGCCGCCCACGCCGCGCTGGCAACCGCGCTCATGCGATCAATTGAGCGGCCGCTGCGAGATTCCTCTGACCAGGATGTTGTTGATGACGGCCGGGCCGAGCACTTTGTCGCTGACCCGCGCCAGGCGGATCTTCACCACCTGCTGATCGAACAGCTGGCCATCGGCGCGCTTGATGGCGAGCAGGCCGTATAAGTCGCGCAAAAAAGCGTCGTACAGCTTATAGCGCCCGGCGATGACCTTATCGCGGTTCTCCTCGCCCTTGGTCTCGACGACGATGGCGATATTCACCTGGTCGGTGACTTCGTTGTCGCGGATGACGGGAATGCTGAACACCGGCAATGGCAAATGCTGGATCAATTCGCCGCCGAACATGGCGCGGATATTGTCCTGGGCCGACTTCTCTTTTGATTTTTCGGACTTATCGCCTCCGCCCTCGGCGCGGGCGACGGAGACGAATCCCCCCGCTCCCGCGGCCCAGAGGGCCAACAGGACAAACGCCAAATTCAGTAGCCGGATGCGCGACTTCGCCATGCCGCCAGACTGGCCGGCGGGCGGTAAAGATCGCGTTAAGGATGAAGGGTCTAGGCGGCGCCGAGGATTCTGCCGGCCGGCGGCGTCGATAGATGCAGAACCTCGTAGGTCTGCACCGAATCGGCTTGGGCCTTGTTCTTTCCCGCCACCTCGTCGCGCCACAGGCTGAAGCGGACCAATTCCCAGCGGTCGGCGTCGAGCGCCACGGCATGCGAATGGAGGCCCGAAAGGCCGCGCAGCTTGTTATGGGCGAGGGCTTCGGTCTTGGCCAATTCCGACAGGCGGACTTCCGGCTCGATCGCGTCGGACTCGCGCACCGCCAACGTCGGCGTCAGCGTCGGATCGAACACCTCATAGCTCAGCACGGTCCAGGTGCGCACGCGCGGGCGGCTGAAGGTGTCGCTGACGTTTTGAAACACGTCGCCGGTCAGGAAGTCGCGGGCGGCATCATGATCGGCCCAAATGTAGAATGGGGCATAGAGACGGTCTTCCGGGCTGAACAGGTAGGACTTGTGGGCCAGGCCCGGCAGGTTGTCGAACATCGCGTAACGCTGCTGGACGCGGCTGCGGATGTTCTGCACGCCATAATCGTCGGCGAGGCGAATCGTGTACTGCATGGCGATCATGGCGGGGGACACCTTACGCTTGTGACAGCTTCGTTTAGCGAACCTCGGGATTTACCACAAATGTTCTCGCCGCATGCCTCCTATGCATGGCTTTTCAATCACTTGGAAAGGTTCATTAAGATTTTGAGGAAATCGGCATAAACTATTGCTCTGATTAGAAATGCCTATAGCCTTTTTGCACGAGCGAAATGACATCCCCCGCCCCGTCGAGGACGCTAACCCCCTGCCCGTGTCCCACGCTGCCGATGGCCGTGAGCTTGAGCCCCTGGTCGCTGGCCAGTGCGTGCAGCGCCGGTTCGGCGGCCGGCGCAGCGGTGAAAACGATCTCGTAATCGTCCCCGCCGGTCAGCAAGCGCGCGCCGATACCGGCCATCGCCATGACCGCTTCCGCCGCCGCCGACAGCGGCAGCTTGCCCGCCTGCAACCGAGCGGCCAGCCCCGAAGCGGCGCAGATATGCCCGAGGTCGGCGACCAGTCCGTCCGACACGTCCGCCGCCGCATGGACGCCGGGCACGGCCGCCAGGGCCTGACCGAAGGCGACCCGCGGCTGCGGCAGCCGGTAGCGCTCGATCAACGCCGCGCGATGCTGCGGCGCCAAGGCGGCAAATTCGCCCTGCTGGACGGCCAGCCCGAGATGGGCATCGCCGATGGTCCCGGTGACGAAAACCAGATCGCCCGCCTGGGCCCCCGAGCGCAGCAGCGGCGCCCGCCCCATGGGCGCCAGGCCGACGGCGGTCAGCGACAGTGTGAGGGGCCCCGGCGTGCGCGTCGTGTCGCCGCCGGCGAGCGGAAAGGCATATTCGCTGGCATCGGCCGCCAGCCCCTGGGCGAAGGCGGCGATCCAACCCTCCTCCGTGCCGCCAGGCAAATAGATCGGCGGCAGGCAGATGGTCATCAGGCAGGCATAGGGCGTCGCGCCCTTGGCGGCGAGGTCGGACAGATTGACCCGCATCAGCTTGCGGGCGATCAGGTCTGGCGGATCGTCGGCCATGAAATGCACACCGGCGACCATGGCATCTGCGGTGACGACAAGCCGCGACCCGGCGGGCGGGTCGAAGATGGCCGCGTCGTCCTTGAGGCCGAGCGCGCCGGGAAAGGCCGCGGCGATGGGAGCGAAATAGCGCGCGATCAGGTCGAACTCGCCTGAGGCCGGCGCGCCCATGCGGCCTTAGGAGCGCGCGGCGGCGGAGCCCGCCATCTCGCCGTCGCGGAAGCTGCGGGCGATCTTATCGAGCACGCCGTTGACCAGGCCTGGCTCCTGTCCCGCATAAAAAGCGTGGGCGACGTCGACATATTCGGTGATGACGACGCGCGGCGGGATGTCGGTGCGCTCGGTCAGCTCGAAGGCGCCGGCTTCCAGGATACGGCGCAGCACCAGCTCGAGACGGCCGACCGTCCAGTCGCCCGACAGCGACGCGCCGACGATCTCGTCGAGCCCTTCGCGCTTGGCCGAAACCCCGGTGACCAAGGCGCTGAATAGGGTCTTGTCGAATTCGACGAGCTTTTCATCGAGCCAGTCTTCGCGGCTCGATGAATCGAGAAACTGGGCGACGACGGCCGTGCCGGAAATGCCCGTCATGTCCATCTGATACAAGGCTTGCACGGCGGCGAGGCGCGCCGACGAACGGCGCAGCGCGTTGTTTTTCACCCCGCCCTGCTTAGGGTCAGAAGCCTTGGTCGAAGGTTTCGGGTCGTTCGCCACGCCGCCCTCAGAGAACCGGAAGGCCGAACAGGCGCTTCATCTTGATCATGTCGAGGCAGGCGCGCGTCACCGTGCCGCCCTTGTCGCCTTCGCTCACGCGACCGCGGGCCCAAGCCTGCGCCTCGTTTTCGACGGTGAGAATGCCGTAGCCGATGGCGATATTGTGGCGCAGCGCCAGATCCTGCAGGCCGCGCGCGCTTTCGCCGCAAACGTAATCGTAATGGGTCGTCTCGCCGCGGATGACGCAGCCGAGCGCGACGTAGCCGTCGAACTTCTTGCGCTGGGGATCGCGCTTCTGCGCCTCGACGGCGAACTGCACCGCTGCCGGGATTTCGAAGGCGCCGGGCACCGAGAACTTCTCGTAGGTCGCGCCGGCCTTCTGCACGGCGGCGAGCGCGCCCTTCAGCAGCTCGTCGGCGATATCCTCGTAAAAGCGGGCTTCGACGATCATGATATGCGGCGCGTCGGACACTCGAATCTCCTCAGTCTGTACGGACGGCGGACCATACGGCAAACGCCGGCCCCCGCAAAGCGGCGGCTAATGCTTTCTTACGGAACGGCTTTTTAGCCGGATTACTCTTTGCCGAGGGCGCGGGCGACGTAACGGGCCAGCATGTCGATCTCGATATTCACCGGATCGCCCGCCTGGGCCTTGCCGAAGGTGGTCTCCTTCAGCGTGTGCGGAATGATGTTCACGGCGAAGGCCTCGCCCGCCACTTTGTTGACGGTGAGCGACACGCCGTTCAGCGTGATCGAGCCCTTGGCCGCGATATAGGACATCAGCTTTGCCGGCGCGCGGAAGGTGAATGCCGTGCTGCCCCACTTGTCTCCCACCGGAACGGCCGAGACGATCTCGCCGAGGCCATCGACATGGCCGGACACGATATGGCCGCCGAACTCGTCGCCGACCTTCATGGCGCGCTCAAGATTGATCGCCGTGCCTTCGGTCCATTTGGCCAGCGTGGTCAGCGACAGGGTTTCCGGCGAGGCCTCGACGGCGAACCAATGCTGGCCCGCATCCGTCCCCTTCTCGATCACCGTCAGGCAGACGCCCGAGCAGGCGATCGACGCGCCGAGCGCGATGCCGGCCGGATCGTAGGCCGTGTTGATGTCGAGGCGGACGTCGGTGCCCGGCGTGACGCGGCGCACTTGGCCGATATCTGAGATGATTCCCGTGAACATGATCTTAAGTTAGTGCGCCCGGCTGTAGTATTCCACCAGATCGTCACCGACCTGACGAACTTCGCTGCGTTTGTAGCGGTGCATGTCGGCGAGCTTCTCGACGCCATAGGCCTGCGTCGCCTGTTTCCCGTCGCCGCCCATCAGGCTCGGCGCATGGAACCAGACCAGCCGGTCGATGAGATCCTCGCGCAGTAAAGCGCCCGCCAGCTTCGCGCCGCCCTCGGCCAGTAAGGTCGTCAGGCCACGCTCAGACAGCGCTTCCAGCATGGGCAACAGCAGCGGCTTATGCTCGGCATCGCCGGCGACCTCGATCACTTCGCAACCGACATCCTCGAAGGCCTTGCGGCGCTCGGGGTCGACGCCGGCGGTGACGACCATCCAGGTCGGCGTCTCTCGCGCCGTCGCCACCAGCTTGCAGGTGAGCGGCGAGCGCAAGCGGCTGTCGGCGACGATACGGACCGGCGAGCGGTTTTCAAGGCCGGCGATGCGGCAGGTCAGCATCGGATCGTCGGCCAGCAAGGTGCGGAAGCCGACAATGATGCCGTCGTTGGTCGCGCGCAGCATATGGCCGACCTGGCGCGCCGGCTCGCCGGTGATCCATTGGCTCTCGCCGGTCTTGGTGGCGATGCGGCCGTCGAGCGTGGTGGCGAGCTTGAGCGTGATCAACGGGCGGCCGCGACGAATTTTGCTGAAGAAGCCGGCATTCAATCCCTCGGCTTCGGCCTGCAGCACGCCCACCGTCACGTCGATGCCTGCATCCTTGAGCATCTTGATGCCGGCGCCGTTGACGCGCGGATCGGGATCGCCGCAGGCGACGACGACGCGCTTCACCCCCGCCGCAATCAGCGAAGCCGCGCAGGGCGGCGTTTGGCCGTGGTGGCTGCAGGGCTCGAGGGTGACATAAGCGGTGCCGCCTTTGGCGCGGCTGCCGGCGCGGGCGAGCGCCTCGGTTTCCGCATGGGGGCGGCCGCCGCGCTGGGTCCAGCCGCGGCCCGCGACCAGGCCTTGCGCATCGAGAATGATGCAGCCGACTGCCGGGTTGGGCCAAACAATGCCGAGGCCCCGCCGCGCCAGGGTCAGCGCGGCCTTCATCCAATCTTGATCCATAGCCGTGTTACTCGCGATCGAGAGGCCCGCCGCCGAGCTTGCCGAGGAAATCCTCGAAATCCTTGGCCTCGCGGAAATTGCGATAAACCGAGGCGAAGCGGACATAAGCGACCTTGTCGAGATTCGCCAAGGCGTCCATCACCAATTCGCCGATCACGGTCGAGGGAATTTCGCTCTCGCCCGAGCTTTCCAGGCGGCGCTGGATCGAATTGACGATGCGCTCGACTTGCTCGTCGTCGATCGGGCGCTTGCGCACGGCGATGCGGATCGAGCGCGCCAGCTTGTCGCGGTCGAACGGCGCCCGTTGGCCGCCCTTCTTGATCACGGTCAATTCGCGCAGGTAGACGCGCTCGAAGGTCGTCCAGCGCGAGCCGCAAGCCGGGCAGAAGCGACGGCGGCGGATCGCCGCGTTGTCTTCGGTCGGTCGCGAGTCCTTCACCTGTGTGTCGTCATGACCGCAGAACGGGCAACGCATCGTCTATCTCCCCCACACGCAGCGCGCGTTATTTCATGTCGGCGTAAATCGGGAAGCGCTCGCAGAGATCGAGCACTTTCCGGCGCACTGCCGCTTCGACTTTGCCGTTATCGTCTTGATGAGCGGCGAGGCCGTCGAGCACCTCGCCGATGTATTGGCCGATCAATTTCCATTCGGCGATGCCGAAGCCGCGCGTCGTGCCCGCCGGCGTGCCGAGACGCACGCCCGAGGTGATCGCCGGCTTTTCCGGATCGAACGGGATCGCGTTCTTGTTGCAAGTGATGCCGGCGCGCTCAAGGCTGGCTTCGGCGAGCTTGCCCGTCAGCTTCTTGGGACGCAGATCGACCAGCATGAGATGGGTATCGGTCCCGCCGGAGACGATATCGACGCCCTGCCCGACCAACGTCTCGGCAAGCGCCTTGGCGTTATCGCGCACGGCGGCGGCGTAGGTCTTGAACTCCGGCGTCAGCGCCTCGCCGAAGGCGACCGCCTTGCCGGCGATGACATGCATCAGCGGGCCGCCCTGGATGCCCGGGAAGATCGACGAGTTGAATTTCTTGCCGAGTTCCGGATCGTTCGAGAGGATCATGCCGCCGCGCGGGCCGCGCAGCGTCTTGTGGGTCGTCGTCGTCACGACATGGGCGTGCGGCAGCGGGCTCGGATGAGCGCCGCCGGCGACGAGGCCGGCGAAATGGGCCATATCGACCATGAAGTAGGCGCCGACCGCATCGGCGATCTTGCGGAAGCGGGCGAAGTCGATGATGCGCGGATAGGCCGAGCCGCCGGCGATGATCAGCTTCGGCTTGTGTTCGTTGGCGAGACGCTCGACCTCGTCATAGTCGATCAGGTTGCTGTCCTGGCGCACGCCGTACTGCACGGCGTGAAACCATTTGCCCGACTGGTTGGGCGCCGCACCGTGCGTGAGATGGCCGCCCGCGGCGAGCGACATGCCGAGGATCGTGTCGTTCGGCTTCAACAGGGCGAAGAACACCGCCTGGTTGGCCTGGCTGCCCGAATTCGGCTGCACGTTGACATATTCGCAAGAGAACAGCTGCTTGGCGCGGTCGATGGCGAGCTGCTCGACGACGTCGACGTATTCGCAGCCGCCGTAATAGCGCTTGCCGGGATAGCCTTCGGCATATTTGTTCGTCAGCACCGAGCCCTGAGCCTCGATCACGGCGCGCGAGACGATGTTTTCGGAGGCGATCAGCTCGATCTGCGACTGCTGGCGCTTCAACTCGCCCTGCATGGCTTCGAACAACGCCGGATCCTTGCCCTCCAGACTCTGCTGGAAGAAACGGTCGATATTGTCTCCGGCTTTCGCGACGCTCGCACTCATCAGGCACTGACCTCTTGGTTGAATGATCCCAACGCCGCTCAGCCGGCGTGGGACATTTTGGCGACTCGGCGGGCGTGGCGTCCGCCTTCGAATTCAGTCTTGAGAAACACGTCCAGGCAATCCTTGGCCAGTTCGATGCCGAGGATGCGTCCGCCCATGACGATCACATTGGCATCGTTGTGCAGGCGCGACAGGCGAGCCGTCAGAGCGTCATGCACCAGCGCGGCGCGCAATTCCGGATGGCGGTTGGCGGCGATGCTGATGCCGATGCCGGTCCCGCACAGCAGAATTCCGCAACCGGCCTTGCCGCCCTTGATCGCCGCGGCCATCAGGTCGGCGTAATCGGGATAGTCCACCGAGTCGGGACCGTTGGTGCCGAGATCGAGCACCTCATGGCCTTTGGCCTTCAGGTCATCGATCAAAAGCTGCTTCAGGTCGTACCCGCCGTGGTCGGATGCGATCGCAATGGTGGCTGCGGACATATCGCCGAAATTCCTAAAAACGCGAGGCGCTTAAATACCATATGTCGCAAGGCCGCGCCAGCGCGCCACTACCTGTCGCGAGTGCGGCGAAAGGCCTGCAAATCCGCGCCTTGGCGGCCCCTCTCCCGCTCGATAGTAATGTCAGGGTAACGAGATAATAAATATGGTTAATATTATCGGGTATTTTATATAGTTTTGAATAACTGCATACAATAGAATGTAAAAATGGATTATTTATAACTAGAGTCGAATTGACAGCAAAATAACAGTTATGCGAAGACGGCGCGCCATTCTTCCTCGCGCGCCCTTCCGGCGGCGCGGGGGCTAAGCGACCATCGAAAGACCGACGATGCCTCATGAGCGTGACGTCCCGACGCCCCCGGCGCCGGAACTGCTGACATTAGCCACCCATATCGTCTCCGCTTACGTCAGCAAGAACGCCGTCCCGAGCTCGGCTCTGGCGGATCTCATCCGGCTTGTCCATCGCACCCTCATCGAACTGACCGACGACCGGTCCGCCAGCCAAACGGCGAAAACGCCGGCCGTGCCGATCAAGCGGTCGGTGACAGCCGACTATCTGATCTGCCTGGAAGACGGCAAGAAGCTGAAGATGCTGAAGCGCCATCTGCGCAGCGTCTATGGCATGACGCCGGAGGACTACCGGCGCAAGTGGGGGTTGCCCGGCGACTATCCGATGGTCGCGCCGAATTACGCGGCGCAACGCGCCGATTTCGCGCGCTCTATCGGATTGGGACGGAACAGCCCGCACGGCAAGAAGACGCGCGGCAAAATAGCCCGCTAGACGACCTGCCTGGCGCCGCGCGACAGGACGTAATCGAGTTTGCGCAGCACGCTGTCGGTCATCTGACGCTGGGCGAGATTCGAGGGCGCGACGATAGAAACCTCGGTCAGGCTGACCGGATCGAGCGCCGTGACTTTCGTCGAGCGGCCGAGGCGATGAAACTCGACGATCGCTTCGCGCGCGCCGCTGGCGAAACGACCGTCCATTCCCCGCTCTTAGGCCGCGGCCGTGCCGAACGGCGCCGGACGGCGCGCGGCGAGATTGAGCTGGCGCGTCCAGAACTGCTCGAGAGTCTGCAGCTGCTTGATGACGTCCTTGAGGCCGTCGTCGGTGATGGCGGCTTCGCCGAGCGCCGCGATTTGCCGCGTAAACATCTCCGACATGCGGCCGAACAGCTCGAGCCCCTTGGGGCTCAAGCGCAGACGGACCGAACGGCGGTCATGCGTGGAACGCTCGTTTTCGAGATAACCGTTCTCGACCATCTTCTTGACGTTGTAGGAGACGTTCGAGCCCAGATAGTAGCCGCGGTTGGTCAATTCGCCGACCGTGAGCTCTTCCTGGCCGATGTTGTAGAGGATCAACGCTTGCACGTTGTTGATGTCTTCGATACCGGCGCGGTCAAGCTCGACCTTCACCACTTCGAGGAAATGGCGATGCAGACGTTCGATGAGGAAAATCGCGTCTCTATAGGGGTGGGTCACGGCAACCTCGGCTTTGAATCTGACGATGGGGCCGGAATACTTGTCCGACCCTCCCAGTATCCGGGCTTATTCGTTAATTTTTTGTTGCATACGCGGTAATGCAGGGCGTCGCGAGCCGAAGAAGGCCGTTCGCCAAGGTCCTGTGGCGCATGGCTTTATTGTATTGCTAATCCGAACGACATAGGATGCCGCGCAGAGGTTATACCGATGAACATTCGCGCCATTCTGGACGGACCGTCCCACGCCACGACACTTGCCGCCGAACATAGCGGCGCGCGTCCGCTTGGTGCCTATCCGCGTACCCGCATGCGGCGCATGCGCGGCGACGATTGGTCGCGCCGCCTGGCGCGCGAAACTCAGCTGTCGGTCAACGACTTGATCTGGCCGATCTTCGTGCAGGACGGCGAAACCGCCGAAACGGCTGTGCCATCGATGCCCGGCGTCATGCGTTACAGCGTCACGCAAGCGGTGAAGGCGGTGGGCGAAGCGGCCGCGCTCGGCATCCCCGCCATCGCCGTTTTTCCCGTGGTCGATCCCGCTCTCAAAACCGAGGACGGCCGCGAATCGGCCAATCCCGACAATATCGTTTGCCGCGCCGTGCGCGCCATCAAGGCGGCCCATCCGCAAGTCGGCATCATCTGCGACGCCGCACTCGATCCCTTCACCAGCCATGGCCAAGATGGCCTGCTGAAGGATGGCGAAGTGATCAATGACGAGACGGTCGCCGCGCTGATGCGACAGTCCCTCGTGCAAGCGCAAGCCGGCTGCGACGTCATCGCGCCGTCCGACATGATGGACGGTCGCGTCGGCGCGATCCGCGACGCGCTCGACGGCGCTGGTCTGACACATGTCAAGATTCTGTCCTATTCGGCTAAATACGCTTCGGCCTTTTACGGCCCGTTCCGCGACGCGGTCGGGTCCGGCACCGCGCTCGGCCTCAAGGGCAAGCAGACCTATCAGATGGATCCGGCCAACGGCGACGAGGCGTTGCGCGAAACCGCGCTCGACATCGCAGAAGGCGCCGACATGGTCATGGTCAAGCCCGGCCTGCCCTATCTCGACGTGCTGTGGCGTGTCAAAGAGGCCTTCAAGCTGCCGACCTTCGCCTACCATGTGAGCGGCGAATACGCGATGCTCAAGGCCGCCGCGGCCAACGGCTGGCTCGACGGCGACAAGGCCTTGATGGAAAGCCTCGCCTGCTTCAAGCGCGCCGGCGCCGACGGCATATTGACCTACGGCGCGATCGACGCCGCGAAAAAGTTGAAGTCCGGCGGCTAAGCGCCGCGTGTAAGGTACCCCATGTCGTTTCTGCGCAGGCTCGCCCGTTGGCTCATCGGACTTGTGGCTAGCTTGCTCACCGTCGCTGCCCTCGGCGGCACGGTCACCTGGTTCTTCCTGCAATCCTCCCTGCCTCTTACCGAAGGGCGCGTCCATGTGCCCGACCTGCGCGAGCCGGCCATCATCGACCGCGACGCCGACGGCGTGCCGCACATCCGAGCCCGCTCGGAAGCCGATGCCTATTTCGCCCTCGGCTATGTCCATGCTCAGGACCGCCTGTGGCAGATGGAGGCGATGCGCCGCTTCGGCGCCGGCCGCCTGTCCGAAGCGCTCGGTCGCCAGACGCTCGGCATCGACCGCACGATGCGGGCCCTCGGTCTCTACCGCATCGCCGAACGCATCTATGACGGGCTCGATCCGCGCGTGCGTCTCGGCCTGATCGCCTATGCGCAAGGGGTGAACGCCTATCTCGACCATCACCCCGGCGCCTGGCCGCTCGAATTCTACGTCGCCGGCCTGCGGCCCGAACCCTGGAAACCGGCCGACTCGCTGGTCTGGGGTCAATTGATGAGCTTGCGCCTCGCCGGTGATTGGCGCTCTGAACTCTTCCGTCAGCGGCTCTCGACGCGCCTCAAGCCCGCTCAGCTCGAAGAACTGCTCGACAAACCCTCGCAAGGCGGCCCGGTCAGCATCGAAGAGCCGCAGCGCAGAGCCGCAGCGCCCCAAGACAATCGGGGCGCGACCGATCATGCCGCTTACACGCCGCCCCTTACCATCTCGGAGAGCTTGCTCGCGGAAACCGCGCGGCTCTTGCCCGACAGCAGCGTCATGGGTCCCGGCACCGCCTCCAACAGTTGGGTGCTCGCCGGCAACCGCACGGTCAGCGGCAAGCCGCTGCTCGCCAACGATCCGCATCTCGGGCTCGAACTGCCGAGCACTTGGTATCTCGCGCGCATCGACGCCCCGGGCCTCAGCGTCGCCGGCGCGACCGCGCCCGGCGTGCCGTTCCATGTGCTCGGCCATAACGCGCGCATCGCCTGGGGCTTCACCAACACCGGCTCGGACGTCCAGGACCTCTTCGTCGAGCGCACCGATCCCAACGATGCGACGCGCTACCTCACGCCCGAGGGCTCCGCGCCTTTCATCGAGCGCAAGGAGATCATCAAAGTCCGCGGCGCCGACGACGTCGTGCTGGCGCTCCGCGAGACCCGTCACGGCCCGGTGATGAGCGATCTGATGAGCGAGTCGCTGCAAGACATGCCGGCCGGCGACGTCCTCGCCTTTGCCGCCGCCGGCCTGCGCGCGGACGACCGTTCGGCCCAGGCGCTCTATATGCTCAATCGCGCAGGCGACTGGGATAGCTTCACGCGCGCCATCAGGGACTTTCATTCGCCGCAGCAAAATATCGCCTATGCCGACGTCGACGGAAATATCGGGCTTTATGTCGCCGGACGCCTGCCGCTGCGCAAAAGCGGCGAAGGCCTGTTTCCCGTGCCCGGCTGGACCGGCGACCATGACTGGACAGGCTTCGTGCCGTTCGAGGAGCTGCCGCACAGCTACAATCCTGCGAGCGGCCGGCTCGCCAATGCCAACAACCGCGTCGTCGGGGCCGAATATCCCTATCCGCTGGGCCGCGACTGGACCGAGCCTTTCCGCATCCGCCGCATCGAAGACATGATCGCCGGCGCGGCGCAGCACGACGCCAATGCCATGACGCGCATGCAAGGCGACGTGTATAGCCTAGTGCCGTCAGCCCTGCTGCCGTTGATGCTGCCGGCCTTGCGCGTCCAGCCGTTCGATCAGGCCCGCTATGGCGACATCATCGACGGCCTCGCCGCCTGGAACGGCGACATGGCGCGCGAACAGGCGCAGCCCCTGATCTTCAACGCTTGGCTGCGCGAGCTGTCGCGCTTGATCACCGCCGACGAACTTGGGCCCTTGTTCGCCTCCGCCTGGCGGCAGCAACCGGCCTTCATCGCCAATGTGCTGCGCCAGGACCAGCGCTGGTGCGACGACATCACCACGGCGGAAACAGAAAGCTGCGAGCTGATGATCCAGCGCGCCTTCGTCAGCGCCATGGGAAAATTGAGCGCGGTTTATGGCGGCGATGCCGCCGCCTGGCGCTGGGGCGACGCCCATGTCGCCAATCTCACCCACCGCCTGCTGACGCGCATTCCCGGCATCGGCGCGCTGGCCGATATCGGCATCGCGACGCCGGGCGACGATTCGACCGTCAATCGCGGCAGCACGAGCCTGCGTGACGAAGCCAATCCTTTTGCCCATGTCCATGGGCCGGGATTGCGCGCGGTCTATGATCTCGCCGATCTCGAGCGCTCGCGCTTCATCATCGCCGGCGGCCAGTCGGGCAATCTGCTGTCGCGCCATTACGGCGACATGGCGCAGCGCTGGCGCGATCTCGGGTTTGTCACCCTGCCCCGGCAGCAGGCCCGTCCGCAGCGCCTGCTGCTGACCCCGGCTTTATAGCCGCGACGGGAATAAAGCGTTTTTGCCAAGGATGCGGCAATGACTTCAAGGCGTTGCGCCGGCCGGCATAAACGCCTTCTTAACCAAATCCGGCGACACTCAGGCCGTCAATTTCTCATAGCCGCCGGGGCGTCATGCTTTTCATCATCGGAACCGTCATCGTTCTCGTCTGCGTCATGGGCGGCTATATCGGCGCCGGCGGCCATTTGGACGTGCTGTGGCAGCCCTTCGAATTCGTCATCATCGGCGGCGCCGCCGTCGGCAGTTACATCATTTCCAACCCCAAGCCCGTGCTGGCCAAGACCGGCAAGGCCATGGGCCATCTGGTCAAAGGCACCAGTTACAATAAGGAAGCCTATCTCGAGCTGCTGAGCCTGCTCTACACCGTCTTCAAGCTCGCCAAGTCGAAGGGCATGCTCGCCCTCGAGCCGCATATCGAGAACCCCGAGGAGAGCGAACTCTTCAAGCGGTTCCCCAAGTTTTACGGCGACCACCACGCCATGACGTTTCTGACCGACTATCTGCGCATGATGGTGCTCGGTTCGGAAAACGCCCATGAGATGGAAACGCTGCTCGACGAGGAAATCGAGACGCACCATCACGAACATTCCCAGGTCGCCGACGCGATCCAAACCGTGGCCGACGCCATGCCCGCGCTCGGCATCGTCGCCGCCGTGCTCGGCGTTATTCACACCATGGGCTCGATCACCGAACCGCCAGCCGTGCTCGGCAAGCTGATCGCCGGCGCCCTCGTCGGCACCTTCCTCGGCGTGTTGATGGCCTACGGCTTCATCAGCCCGATGGCCAGCAGTCTCAAGGCGACCTACAACGCCGAAACCAAATACTACCAGTGCATCAAGGTTGCCCTGCTCGCCCACATGAGCGGCTACGCGCCGTCGATCTCGGTCGAGTTCGCCCGCAAGGCTCTCTACTCGAACGTCCGCCCGAGCTTCTACGAAGTCGAAGAAGCTGTGCAGGCCCTCCCGGCCGTCAGCGCCTAAGATTTCAGCAAGGACATCTTCGTAACCGCCATGGCCGCCACCAACGCTCCCGTCATTATCATCAAGCGCATCAAGAAGGGCGGCCACGGCGCCCATCATGGCGGCGCCTGGAAAGTCGCCTACGCCGACTTCGTGACCGCGATGATGGCGTTCTTTCTCCTGTTGTGGCTGCTCAACGCCACGACCGAAGAACAGCGCAAGGGCATCTCCGACTATTTCGCGCCTAACAGCGTCTCCAAGAACACCAGCGGCTCCGGCGGCGTGCTCGGCGGCCAGACCCTGACGCGTGACGGCGCCATGCGCCGCCTCAGCTCTTCGGTCAGCCTGTCGATGCCGACCCCGCCGGCCGAATCCGACGAGACCCAGCCGCTCGACGGCGAGAGCCCCGGCGCCGGCGGCGCGATGGACGAAGCCGAACGCGCCAAGGCGAAGCTCGGCGAAGACGCCGACGCCGAAGATCTGCAGCGCATGCGCGCCAAGCGCGAGAGCGAGAATTTTGCCGAGGCGGAAAAGGAAATCCGCCAGGCGATCCAGGCCATTCCCGAGTTGAAGGCCATCTCCGACAGCCTGGTGATCGACCGTACGCCGGAAGGCCTGCGTATCCAGATCGTCGATCAGGACAAGATGTCGATGTTCGCCCTCGGCTCCGCCGTGCCGCTCGACGGCACCAAGCGCCTGCTCGGGGAGATCGCCAAGGTCGTCAACAAGCTGCCCAACAAGATCGCCCTGTCGGGTCATACCGACTCGACGCCCTATTCGCGGTCTTCCAGCTACACCAACTGGGAACTGTCCAGCGACCGCGCCCAGGCCGCCCGCCGCGGCATGCTCGAAGGCGGCCTCGATGCCAGCCGCATCGACCGCGTCATGGGCAAGGCCGACAAGGATCCCCTACTGCCCGACGAGCCGGCCTCGCCGCGCAACCGCCGCCTCGCCATCGTCCTGCTCAGCGACCCGACGATCGCCAGCGCCGCGACTATCGGCCAGGATGCGCCCGCCAAACCGCCAGCCCCCGCGCCGGTCACCCGCATCGGCCCCAGCGTGGTCCGTTAAGCCAGGCTATTTCACCGCCAGACCATAGGGGTCTTTGCCAAGAGCCGCCGTCTCATGGCAGACTTCCTGGATGAGCGGCAACAGACCCGGCCCCCTACAGTTTTTTCACAGCACGCGCGCGCGGCCTTGCCCCTATTTGCCCGGCCGCCACGAGCGTAGCATCGCCGCCGAGCTCGACAGCTTCGCAGCTCAGGACGTCTACGATGCCGCTTGCGCCGCCGGCTTTCGCCGCAGCCACGGCTTCATCTACCGACCCGCCTGCTCCGATTGCAATGCCTGCCTGCCGGTGCGCATCGTCGCGCGCGACTTCGCGCTGCGCCGTAGCCAGAGCCGCGTTCTCAAGCGCAACGCCGATCTGACCGGCCGCCTGCTGCCCGCCCTCGCGACCGCCGAGCAATTCGCCCTTTTCGCGCGCTATCAAAAATCGCGCCATGCCAGCGCCGAGTCCGGCAAGGGCGAGCCGGGCGGCGGCGATGCCGGCGGCATGGACCGCATGACGCGCAGCGACTACACGGCCATGATCGAAGACAGCCCGGTCGATAGCCATGTCATCGAATACCGCAGCGACGACGGCGTGCTGCATGCCGCCATGCTGATGGACCGCGTCGCCGACGGCCTCTCCGCCGTTTACAGCTTCTTCGCGCCCGATGAGACGGCCCGCAGCCTCGGCAGCTTCATGATTTTGGATCTGGTGCGCCGCGCCCAGTCAGAGGCCCTGCCCTACGTCTATCTCGGCTATCTCATCAGCGAGACGCCGAAGATGTCCTACAAGGCACGTTTCCGGCCGATCGAGGCGCTCGGCCCCGACGGCTGGAAACTTCTTAAAACCTAATTCAACCGAACCGGTTCGACTTGGGGAAGCCTTTGGGCGGCAGGCGGCCGGCCTGGGCGCGCTCGCCGATCCAGTCGGCAAGCGCCGTTTCCGTATAGACCCGCTCGCCGATCTTCCAGGTCAGCCCCTGCTTGCGCGTGAAGGTCTTCACGTCCGATAGGCCGCCGTCCTTGTATTTCTGCAAGGTCAAACCGCGCCCACGCGTCATCTGCGGCAACTGGTCGAGCGGGAACAGCAGCAGCTTGCGGTTCTCGCCGATCACCGCCACCGAATCGCCCTGAACGACGGCGCAGACCCGCGCTTCGACATCGCCGGCGACGTTCAGGATTTGCTTGCCCGAACGCGTCTGCGCCAGCACGTCGTCCTCGCCGACGACGAAGCCGCGCCCATCCGACGAGGCGACGAGCAGTCGCCGGCCCGGCTGGTGGATGAAGGCGGTGACGATGTCATGATCGTTCGACAGATCGACCATCAGGCGGATCGGCTCGCCGTTGCCGCGTCCCGGCGGCAGCTTGTCGCCGCCGATGGTGTAGAAGCGGCCGTTGGTGCCGAAAATCACCAGCTTGTCCGTCGTCGAGGCGCGCAACACGAATTTCTCGCGGTCGCCTTCCTTGTATTTGACGTCGGAGGTGTCCTCCATGTGGCCCTTGAAGGCGCGCACCCATCCCTTGTCGGAGATGACGATGGTGATGTCTTCCTTCTCGATGGCGATATCGATGGGAATGATCACCGCCGAAGGCGCGTCGCCGATTTCCGTGCGGCGCTTCCCGAGCGCGGTCTTCGGGCCGAACTTCGCCTTGATATCGGCGATCTCGGCGCTGATCGCCTTCCAGCGCAGATCGTCGCTCTTGAGCATGCCGGCGAGGCCCTTGCGCTCGGCGGTCAGCTCCTTGTGTTCGCCGCGAATCTCCATCTCCTCGAGCTTGCGCAAGGAGCGCAGGCGCATGTTGAGAATGGATTCGGCCTGCGTCTCGTTGATCTTGATCGCCTTCATCAGCACAGGCTTGGGCTCGTCCTCGGTGCGGATGATCTTGATGACGAGATCGAGATTCAGATAGGCCGCGAGATAGGCCTCCAGCACCTCCAGGCGCTGATCGATCTTGCCGAGGCGGAAATTGCTGCGGCGAACCAGTACGACATGGCGATGATCGAGAAAGGCCTGCAACACCTCGCGCAAGTCCATGACGCGCGGGATCTGCTTGGCGTCGAGCACGTTCATGTTGAGGCCGATGCGGGCCTCCAGATCGGTCAGGCGAAACATGCTCTCCATCAGCATCTCGGCCTCGACCGCGCCGGTCTTGGGCTCGAGCACGACGCGCACATGTTCGTCGGATTCGTCGCGGATGTCGGCGAGCAGCGGCAGCTTCTTGGTTTCGAGCAGCACGGCGATCTTCTCGATCAGGCGCGACTTCTGCACCTGGAAGGGAATCTCCGTGACGACGATCTGATAAAGGCCGCGCGGCAGTTTCTCGACGTCCCACTTGGCGCGCACACGGAACGAGCCGCGCCCGGTCTTGTAGGCTTCGACGATGGCCTCACGCGATTCGACGAGCACGCCGCCGGTCGGGAAGTCCGGCCCCGGCATGAGATCGACCAGCTTGGCGATGGTGGCGTTCGGCGTCTTGATCAGATGCTGCAAGGCATCGCAAATCTCGCCGACATTGTGCGGCGGAATGCTGGTAGCCATGCCGACGGCGATGCCGTTCGAACCGTTGGCGAGCAGATTGGGGAAGGCCGCCGGCAGCACCATCGGCTCCTGGTCTTCGCCGTCATAGGTCGAACGGAAATCGACCGAATCCTCGTCCAGCCCCTCGAGCAGGGCCGCGGCAACGGCCGTCAGCCGCGCCTCGGTGTACCGCATGGCCGCCGCGTTATCGCCGTCGATATTGCCGAAGTTGCCCTGGCCGTCGACCAGCGGATAGCGCACGGCGAAGTCCTGCGCGAGACGCACCATGGCGTCGTAAACCGCGACGTCGCCGTGCGGATGGTATTTGCCGATCACGTCGCCGACGACGCGGGCGCATTTCTTGAAGCCGGTCGTCGGATCGAGATTGAGCAGCCGCATGGCGTAGAGCAGCCGGCGGTGCACCGGCTTGAGCCCGTCGCGCACGTCGGGCAGCGAACGCGACATGATGGTCGACAGGGCATAGGACAGGTAGCGGTCGCCGAGGGCCCCGGCGAGCGGCGTGTCGTTGATTTTTTGCGGGACGGCGGCGGCAGGCGTTTTGGCCATGGCGGAGGATCACGAAAATGACGGAAAGGACGCTATATATAGTAAAGGATCAGCGAAAGGCTTCAACAAATCGCGTGCGCGCCGCCGGAAGATTGAGGTTCTGCGGGGCGAAGACATGGCGCTCCAGGAACCAGCCGGTGAGCGCTAGCCCGTCGCGCACCGCCGCCAGATCGGCCGCCGCGCCATAGGCATCGCCGCCCTCTTGCAGGAAGTCGGGCAGGCGCAGCAGTTTGTCGCGCCAGGGCTCGGCCGCCGCCGCCGTCACCGCTCGCCCTGTGTTGGGCGAGACGAAGGCCAAGCCGTCGGTCTCCCCGGTCACGGCGCAGCAGGTGAGATCGAGGCCGTAGCCCATGTCGCCGAGCAGCGCCAATTCCCAGCGGACATAGGCCGGGGCCCATTGATCGGCCCCGACCCCCGCCGCCGGCACGCTGAGCAGATCGAGCAAATGCAAACTATCGTCGAACAGCGCCGGATGGGGCTCGCGCTCCGGCAGGGCGCGTTCGAGCAGGGCGCAAAAGGCGCCGAGCGCGCCGAGGCGCTGCGGATCGTCGAGCAAGGGTCCGGCATAGCCGCGCAACATCTCGCAGGAAAAGCTGCCGAGATGTTCCGCGAGCCGGCCGCGCCAACTCGCGCGCAGCAGATTGCCGGTTTGATAAAGCCCCCGCGCGCGGGACGAGGCCCCGCCGCGCACCAGGCCGGCATGGCGGCCATGCTCGCGCGTGAGCAAGCTGAGGATCACGGCGCTTTCGCCATGCTTGCGCGCCGCGATGACGATGCCGTCGTCGGTCCAATCCATTTAGGTTGGCCAATCCATAAGGCCGAAAGCCTATTCTTCGAAATCAAGCCCGATGGCGCTGTAATGCTCGGGCTTGTCCTGCCAATTTTCGCGCACTTTGACGTGCAAAAACAGATGCACGGGCCGGCCGAGCTGCGCCCCGAGCGATTTGCGCGCCGCCGTGCCGATGGCCTTGAGGCGCGCCCCGCCCTTGCCGAGCACCATGGCCTTATGGTTCTCGCGACCGATGATGACGACCTGATCGACCTTCACCGAGCCGTCCTGGCGCTCTTCCCACGTCTCGGTTTCGACGGTCAGGGCATAGGGCAATTCCTGGTGCAATTGCAGGAAGGCCTGTTCGCGCGTGATCTCGGCGGCGAGCAGCCGAAGCGGCACGTCGGACAGCTGATCTTCGGGGTAGAGCCAGGGGCCCGGCGGCAGGGCCTTGGCCAGGCGGGCGCGCAGGTCCGGCACACCGTCGCCGTTGAGCGCCGACAGCATGTAGGTCTCGCTGAAGCCGTAAATCTTGTTCAGCGCGTCGGTCAGCGTCAGGAGATCGCCGCGCTCCACCGTGTCGAGCTTGTTGAGCACCAGGATCGCCGAGCGGTTGGCTTTCTTGAGGCCCTCGACGATGCGCGCCGTGTCGGGGTCGAGATGGCCGGCGGCCTTCAGCGCGCGGCCGGCATCGACCAGCACCACCACTTCGTCGGCATCGGCAACGCCGGCCCAGGCGGCCGTGACCATGGCGCGGTCGAGCCGGCGCTTCGGCTCGAAGATGCCCGGCGTGTCGACGAAGATGATCTGCGCGTCGCCCTCGATGGCGATGCCGGTGATGCGCGAGCGGGTCGTCTGCACCTTGGGCGTGACGATCGACAGCTTGGCGCCGACCAGCCGGTTCATCAGCGTCGATTTGCCGGCGTTGGGCGCGCCCACCAGGGCGACGAAGCCGCAACGCGTATTGGGGTTTTCGGCCATTAGGTCGCGGCTCCAGTCGGATCGAGGTTGAGCAGCAGTGCGTCGGCTGCCGCCTGTTCGGCCATGCGCTTCGAGCTGCCCTGGCCGTCGGCTTCGCCGGCGCCTTCGACGACGACGCGCACGGCGAAAATCGGATTGTGCGGCGGGCCCTCGCGCGACAGCATCTTGTAGTCGGGCAGCGGCAGGCCGCGGCTCTGCGCCCATTCCTGCAAGCGGGTTTTGCCGTCGCGCTTCGGGCGCTTGGCCTGAATCAGCATCGGCGTCCAATAGCGACGGATGAATTGTCCGGCCGCATCGAGGCCGCCGTCGAGGAACAGCGCGGCGATCACCGCCTCGCAGACGTCGGACAGGATGCTTTTGTTGTCGCGCCCGCCCGCCTGATCCTCGCCCGCCGCCATGATGAGATGGGCGCCAAGATCGATCTCGGCGGCGACATCCGCCAAGGTCTCGCCCTGCACCAGCGCGTTGAAGCGGCGCGCCAGCGCGCCTTCCGATTCGTTCGGGAAGCGCTCGAGCAGCAGATCGGCGATGACAAGGCCGAGCACGCGGTCGCCGAGAAACTCCAACCGCTCATAACCGTATTTATAGGGACCGTTGGCGACGACGGCGCTGCGATGGGTCAGCGCTTCGGTGAGCAGCGCCGGCTTGCCGAAGCGATGCCCGAGCCGTTCGCCGAGCTCGGCGTAGCTCGCCGCCGGGCTTTTGCCCTTGGCGGCCTTGCCGGCGGACACACGCCCGGCTTTCTCTGCTGGCGGCTTGGAAGAGAGAGCGTCCGCCACCGTCAGCGAATGGCTTGGAACAGGCGGGAGAAGCGGATGGCCGACGGCCATTTCCAGATCTGCCACAGGGATGCGGAACCATCTGACGAGAAGAACAGGAATTCGGCGCGGCCGACCAGATTCTCCGCCGGCACGAAGCCGACTTCGAAGCGCGCACGGCTGTCCATCGAATTGTCGCGGTTGTCGCCCATCATGAAATAATGGCCGGCGGGCACGATATATTCGCCGGTGTTGTCGAAGATGCCGGCGTCGGTGATTTCGAGAATCGGATGGACGCGCCCTTCCGGCAGCGTCTCGTTGAACAGCGTGCGGTAGGCGACGTTGCCGTTGGCATCGGTTTCCGTGTAGTTGCCGACGCGCTCGCGCTTCACCGCGACGCCGTTGATATGCAGGATGCCCTCGGTGACCTGGATGCGGTCGCCCGGCAGGCCGATGATGCGCTTGATGTAATCGGTCTTGTTGTCGCGCGGCAGCTTGAACACGGCGACGTCGCCGCGCTTGGGCTCCTTGAACAGGATGCGGCCCGAGAAAATATCGAGCGCCAACGGCAAGGAGTAGTGGCTGTAGCCGTAGGAATATTTCGAGACGAAGAGGTAGTCGCCGATCAGCAGCGTCGGCACCATCGAGGCCGAAGGGATGTTGAAGGGCTCGTAGGCCACCGTGCGGATCGTCATGGCGATGACGATGGCGTAGAGCACGGTGCGAATGGTTTCGCCCCAGCCGCCGGTTTGCGCTTTTTTCATCGAGGACAGCCGATTGGACTCGTGCACAAGAACCACCGCACGTTAGGGATGCAAGCGCGCGCGGTCACGGCGCGCACCCCAGAAAAGGCCGGAACTCGGCCAAAAGCCGCGTGATCAAGCCAGCCGAGGCCCGGCCTGTCAAGCTGTACCGAGCCGCTCATGGGGCCGCCCCATCGTTCGGGCGGGCGCTATCGCCCGCTTGCGGGCTAGCGCTGTCGCCCGCTTGCGGGCGCGCACTGATGATCACGATGGCCTGCGCCATCGGCGGCTCGTCGGTCATGCTCAATTCGATCTCGGCCACCATGCCGGGGGGCGTCAGCTCGGCCAAGCGGCTCGCCGCCCCGCCCGTCAGCTTCAGCGTCGGCTTGCCCGACGGCAGGTTGACCACGCCCATGTCGCGCCAGAACACGCCCTTGCGAAAGCCGGTGCCGAGCGCCTTCGAGCAGGCCTCCTTGGCGGCGTAGCGCTTGGCGTAGCTCGCGGCGCGCTGAAGGCGGCCTTCGGATTTCTTGCGTTCCAGCTCGGTAAAGATGCGCTCGAGGAAGCGCTCGCCGTAGCGCTCGAGCGTCTTCTCGATGCGGCGGATGTCGATCAGGTCGCTGCCCATGCCCAAAATCATGCGCTCACCGATTGGGTGGCGCGCGCTGCGTCCATCAAGCCGCGCATCTTGGTAATAGCCGCTTCGAAACCGATGAAGATCGCCTCGCCGACGAGGAAATGGCCGATGTTCAATTCCATGATCGTCGGGATCGCCGCGACGGGGCCAACGCTGTCGAAGCTGAGGCCGTGGCCCGCATGGCATTCGAGGCCGATGCGCGCGGCATGGGCTGCCGCCGCCTCGATGCGCGCCAGCTCGCGGCGCATGCCCTCGCCCGCCGGATCATCGCCGAAGGCTTCGCAATAGGCGCCGGTGTGCAGTTCGACGACCGGCGCGCCGAGCGCCTTGGCGGCATCCAGCGCCGCCGGATCGGGCTCGATGAACAGCGAGACGCGGATGCCCGCCTTGTTCAATTCGCCGACGTAGCGCGCGAGGCGCTCCTGGCGCACGTCGAGGCCGCCCTCGGTGGTGCGCTCCTCGCGCTTCTCCGGCACGATACAGGCGGCGTGCGGCTTGTGGCGCAGCGCGATGGCGAGCATCTCGTCGGTCGCCGCCATCTCCAGATTCAGCGGCAGATGGATGTCGCGCACCAAAGCGACGATGTCGGCATCCGAGATATGGCGGCGGTCTTCGCGCAAATGCGCGGTGATGCCGTCGGCGCCGGCGGCGGCGGCCAGATGCGCGGCGCGCACCGGGTCGGGATGCGGTCCGCCGCGCGCGTTGCGGATGGTGGCGACATGGTCGATGTTGACGCCGAGGCGGAGCTTGGCCATTGCGATCAACCGCGCGCCCGCTCGACCGAATTGATCGCCGGGGTCGCGCGCAACGCCGCTATGATGTTGGTGAGATGCTTGAGGTCGTCGACTTCGACGTCGATGATCATCTCGAAAAAGTCCGTCGAGCGGTGCGTGATCTTCAGATTGAGGATATTGCCGAGATTCTTGGCGATCACGGTGGACAGGCTGGAGAGCGCGCCGGGCTCGTTGATGACCACCAGCTTGATGCGCCCAACGTGGTGGTCGTTGCCGATCTCCGCCGGATTCCACGCCACGTCGAGCCAGCGCTCGGGCATTTCCGCGAAGCTTTCCAGCGTCGGGCAATCGATAGTGTGGATGGTGACGCCCTTGCCTTGCGTCACGATGCCGACGACGCGGTCGCCCGGCAACGGATGGCAGCAGCCGGCATAATGCACCGCCATGCCGGGAATGAGGCCCTGCAGCGGCACGGCATAGCCCTTGGTCTTGCCGTCCTTGGGGGTCTTCTTGCCGCGGCGCGGTGCCAGCGGCACGACATTGTCGCCGGCCGGCGGCAGCACCGCCTTGCCCTTGTCCTTGATGCCGGGAAACACCGAGCGCACCACTTCGCGGCCGCTATGGTTGCCGGCGCCGACCGCGGCGATGAGATCCTCCGGCGCGTCGGCCTTGAAGATCTTGAGCACGCCCTTCAGCGCCTTGTCGGAATATTCGTAGCCTTCCTGGTCGAAGGCTTTTTCCAGGATGGCGCGGCCGAGATAGATATATTCCTGACGCTCGCGGTTGCGCACGAAGCGGCGCACATGCGAGCGCGCCTTGCCGGTGACGACGAAGCTCTCCCAGGTCGGCGACGGCGATTGCGCGCGCGAGGTGATGATCTCCACCTGGTCGCCATTGGCGAGTTCAGTCTTGAGCGGCACGATGCGGCCATTCACCTTGGCGCCGACCGTGTGGTCACCGACTTCCGAATGCACGGCATAGGCGAAGTCCACCGGCGTCGCGCCGCGCGGCAGGGCGATCAGATCGCCTTTCGGCGTGAAGCAGAACACCTGGTCCTGGAACATCTCGAGCTTGGTATGTTCGAGGAATTCCTCGGGATTCGACGCCTGGTCGAGAATGTCGAGTAGCTCGCGCAGCCAGCGGTACTTCTTGCCTTCGGTGCTCTCGCCCTCGCCCTGCTTATATTGCCAGTGGGCGGCGACGCCGCGCTCGGCGATGTCATGCATCTCGCGCGTGCGAATCTGGATCTCGATGCGCTGGCGCAGCGGCCCGATGACGCCGGTATGCAGCGAGCGGTAGCCGTTCGGCTTGGGCGTCGAGATGTAATCCTTGAAGCGGCCGGGCACGACGGGATATTTGCCGTGCAACATGCCGAGCGCCGCATAACAGGCGCCGATGTCGTCGACGACGACGCGGAAGGCCATGATGTCGGAGAGCTGCTCGAAGGTGACGTTCTTGCGCTGCATCTTCTCCCAGATCGAATAGGGCGACTTCTCGCGCCCCTCGACCTCTGCGGTGATGCCGCCCTTCTCGATGGTCGCCTTCAACTCGGCGACGATCTGATCGACCATGGCGCTGCCCTGGTCGCGCAGATAGCCGAGGCGCGCCATGATCGAGGCGCGCGCTTCCGGCTGCAATTCCTTGAAGGCGAGATCTTCCAGCTCGTCCTTGAACTCGCGCATGCCGATGCGCTCGGCGAGCGGCGCGTAGATCTCCATCGTCTCGCGGGCGATCGAGCGGCGCTTGTCGGGGTTCTTGATGTAATGCAGGGTGCGCATGTTGTGCAGGCGGTCGGCCAGCTTGACCAGCAGCACGCGGATATCTTCCGACATGGCGAGCAGGAACTTGCGAAAGTTCTCGGCCTGCTTGGTCTGGTCGGACTGCAGTTCGATGCGCGACAGCTTGGTCACGCCGTCGACCAGCTTGGCGATCTCCTTGCCGAAGACGCGCTCGATCTCCTCGTTCGTCGCCAGCGTGTCTTCCACCGTGTCGTGCAGCAGCGCGGTGATGATGGTCGCCGAATCCAGCTTCATGCCGGTGAGAATGCCGGCGACTTCGAGCGGATGGGAGAAATAGGGATCGCCGGATGCGCGCGTCTGCGTGCCGTGCGCCTTCATCGAGAAGACGTAGGCCTTGTTGAGCGCGTCCTCGTCGGCGGCCGGATCGTAGGCCCGCACGCGCTCGACGAGTTCGAATTGGCGGATCATTCGGGCAACGCCGCGAAGCGGCGCGAACTAAAAACGACGGTTACGTGAAGGCAGTCAGAAAGAAGCAGCCGAAGGACGGCAGCGCGGTTCGCAACGATGATGCCCGCGCTGCCCGTCATTCACACCTCTTCGTCGGCGCTCTCCGCCGCGGCATCGTCGCCGGCCGGCCCGACGGCCTCATCGGCTTCGACAGCGTCGTCATCGGCATCCATGCCGCCATCGGCGCCAAGCGCCTCGTTGCCGACCGCGAGCACTTCGTCGGCGATCTCTTCCTCGACGAGGCTGCGGCGGCTCGGCGATTCGACGCCGATCAGATCGTCGCCGGCGGCGAGCAGATCGAGATTGTCCTCTTCCGGCTCGTCCTTCTCGACGTGCTTCTGCAGGTTCTGGATCAGGTTGGCGTTCAGCACGTCGACCTTCACGCCGTCCTCGGCGATCTCGCGCAGCGAGACGACGGGGTTCTTGTCGTTGTCGCGGTCAAGCGTCAGCGGCGAACCGGCGGAAATCTCGCGCGCGCGCTGAGCGGCCAACAGGACGAGTTCGAAGCGATTGGGAACCTTGAGGACGCAGTCCTCGACAGTGATGCGGGCCATTGAAAATCGGTCTCCAAACCTTTGGAAGAATTACCGGATATATAGGTGGCGCGCCCCCGGAAGGCAAGCCGCAAGGCAAGGCGGGCCGCGCCTTTGCGGCATCTGGGCCACGCCTGTGGCCGGTCCGTCACGGGCCGGTCAGGAGGCGAGCGGCCGGGCCTCCTGGGCCGGATCGAGGGCGGCGAGCAGCGCGCCGATCGCCTGCCCGGTCGCCGGATGGCGCCAATCGGGCGCCAGTTCCGCCAGGGGCCGCAGCACGAAGGCCCGCCCGGCGAGGCGCGGATGGGGCAAAAGCGGCGCCTCGGGGCCGGGATTCACCATGTCATGATAGGCCAGCAGGTCGAGATCGAGGGTCCGCGCGCCGTTGACCGCCGTCCGCTCGCGGCCGTAATCGGCCTCGATCTTGTGCAGCAGGGCGAGCAGATCGGTCGGCGGCAGGCGGGTCTCGACGCCGGCCACGGCATTGACGAACCAGGGCTGATCGGACAAAGGCACCGGCGCGGTCTCGAACCAGGCCGAGCGGCCGAGCACCTTCACCCCCGCCCTCTCCAGATCGGCCAGGGCGGCAGCCAGGGTGTCGCGCGGCGAACCGGCGCGAGACGGCAAATTGGCCCCAAGACCTATGAAAATCATGCAGTTACCCTGTTGGTGGGTTGTTCGGCGGCGGGATCATTGCTAGACAAGATGGCGAAGGTCAACGCCGCCCCCGTCATTTCACGGATTTATGGCCGCGTCTGTCGCATTTTCGGCTCACCTCCGCACCTTCCTCCGGCGGCGCCTATTGTTTGGGGAATTTCGCCATGATGCATTTCTACGCCCAGGACCGGATGGCCATGTTCATCGATGGGTCCAACCTCTACTCCGCCGCCCGCGCCCTCGGCTTCGACATCGATTACAAAAAGCTGCTCGGCGTCTTCGCCGGCAAGGGCCGCCTGATCCGCGCCTTCTACTACACGGCGCTGACCGACGATCAGGAATACTCGCCGATCCGCCCGCTGGTCGATTGGCTCGATTATAACGGCTACACCATGGTCACCAAGCCGGCCAAGGAATACACCGACGCCACCGGCCGCCGGAAGATCAAGGGCAACATGGACATCGAGCTCGCCATCGACGTGATGGAGATGGCCGAGCGGCTCGACCATATCGTGCTGTTCTCCGGCGACGGCGATTTCCGCCGCCTGGTCGAAGCCGTGCAGCGCCGCGGCGTGCGCGTCAGCGTCGTCTCGACGATCAAGTCGTCGCCGCCGATGGTGGCGGACGAACTGCGCCGCCAGGCCGACAATTTCATCGAGTTGCAGGATCTCGCGCCGCAGATCGCCCGCGTCCATTCGGGCGGCCAGCAAGCCAACGGGACCCAGGCGACGCCGGCGCGGCCCCATCCGCGCGATGCCGAGGAAGAAGCCCCTTACTACTCGACCGAGCAGCGCTGAGCTCAGTCATGCCGTCCATCGCCGATTCCCAGCCGGGCCGCGACTGCCCGCTCTGCCCGCGCCTGCACGCCTTCGTGCAGGGCCAGCGCCAGGAGCATCCCGACTGGCATAACGGCCCGGTGCCCTCCTTCGGCCCGGCCTCGGCCCGCCTGCTGATCGTCGGCCTGGCGCCCGGCCTACGCGGGGCGAACCGCACGGGCCGGCCCTTCACCGGCGATTACGCCGGCAAGCTGCTCTACCCGACGCTGATCAAGTTCGGCCTCGCCCAGGGCGAATTCCTCGAGCGGCCCGACGACGGCCTGACGCTGGTGGACACGCGCATCACCAACGGCGTGCGCTGCGTGCCGCCGCAGAACAAGCCCGAGACGGCCGAGATCAAGACCTGCAACAGCTTCCTCGCCGCCGAGATGGCCGCCATGCCGAAGCTGAAAGCGATCCTGGCGCTCGGCGGCATCGCTCATCAGGCCGTGCTCGCCGCCTTCGGCCTCAAGCGCGCGCCTTACGCCTTCGGCCATGCCGCGATACACGACCTGCCGAACGGCATGACGCTGACCAACAGCTATCACTGCTCGCGGCTGAACACGAACACCGGACGGCTGACGACGGCGATGTTCGAAGATGTGGTGAAGGCGATTAAGGGACGGCTGGATTAATTCGAATACAGATTTACCCGTACCGCTGTTCCGTCCACGGATCGCCAACGTTGTGGTAGCCGCGCACTTCCCAATAGCCCGGTTTGTCGCCTTCTAGGAAGACGATGCGGCGCACCCATTTGGCGCTTTTCCATAAATATAATTTTGGCAGGATGATGCGCACCGGGCCGCCATGTTCTGTGGTGATCGGCTGGCCCTGCCAGCTATGGGCGATCAGCACATCGTCGTCATCGAAGGACGCGAGCGGCACGTTGGTGGTGTAGCCGTCATGGCTCTCGAAGACGACATGGGTCGCGGTCGGCTTCGGCTTGACCAGCGCCAGCAGATGCTTGGCCGACACGCCGGTCCAGGTGTTGTCGTAGAGCGACCAGGTGGTGACGCAATGGATGTCGGAGACGTCCTCGATCTGCGGCTGGGCCATGAAGTCGGCCCAGTGCCAGACGAGCGGCGCCTCGACCGCGCCCTCGACCTCGAGCTTCCATTTGTCCTGCGGGATGTTGGGCTGCAGGCCGAGATCGAGCACCGGCCATTTCTCGACCAGGCGCTGGCCCGGCGGCAGGCGCTCTTTATGGCCCGCGTCAGTCCTGCCGGTGAGATGCTTGCCGGCGGCGGCTTCCGCCTGCTTCTTGCCGATCAGCTTGTCCTTGATCTTGCCGAAGATGCTGATGCCGTCGCCGCTGTCGTCCGCCATGGGCCCCTCCCCGCGTGAGGAGGAAAGTTTAGGACGGGCGAGCGGGTTCGTCCAATGGCGGGATAAGCGCCCAGAATCACCAAAACGTCATGCTCGGGCTTGACCCGAGCATCCATGTTTCAGACGCCTGAGCGCCGGAGGAATGGACCCTCGGGTCAAGCCCGAGGGTGACGAATTGGATGTTGTCACGCCCGAGGGTGACGGTTTGGGGCGTGGTAAAGCCCGAGGGTGACGAGTTTGGATGCGGCAAAGCCCGAGAGTGACGATTTGGGCGAGCGCTAGCCCTTGGCCCTCAGCGTGCGCTGTTTCTCGCGGTTCCAGTCGCGCTGCTTGATCGTCTCGCGCTTGTCGTGCTGCTTCTTGCCCTTGGCGAGGCCGAGCTGGACCTTGGCCATGCCGCGCGGGTTGAAATAGATCATCAGCGGCACGGCGGTCATGCCCTCGCGGCTGATCGCGCCGAGGATCTTGGCGACTTCGCGCGCTTTGAGCAGCAATTTCCGCGGCCGCTTCGGCTCGTGGTTGTTGCGGTTGCCGTGGCGGTATTCGGGGATGTGCGAATTGAGCAGCCACAACTCGCCGTTCTGCTCGGCGGCATAGGCGTCGTTGAGGTTTGCCTGGCCGGCGCGCAGGGATTTCACCTCGGTGCCGAGCAGCATGAGGCCGGCCTCCATCGTCTCTTCGATGAAGTAGTTGTGCCGCGCCTTGCGGTTCTGGGCCGCGATGCGGTCCGGGCTGATCTCGCCCTTCGCCATGGTCGCGGTCCCTTTCCTCCACCCTACTTCGTCAAGCCGACATGCTTGAGCGCGGCGCGCACAGCGGCCTTCGAGGTTTCGGCGATCTCGCAGAGCGGCAGACGCAGCTCATCCGAGCACAGGCCCATCAGGCCGGCGGCATATTTCACCGGGCCGGGGCTCGATTCGATGAACATGGCGTCATGCAGCGGCATCAACAGATCGTTGATCTTGTAGGCCGCCGCATAGTCGCCACGGCCCCAAGCGTTCTGCAAATCGGCGCAGAGGCGCGGCGCCACGTTCGAGGTGACGGAGATGCAGCCGTGGCCGCCCTGCGCCAGGAACGGGATCGCCGTCGCGTCCTCGCCCGAGAGCTGGCAGAACTTATCGTCGATGGCGAGGCGCGTCTTGACCGGGCGCACCAGGTCGGCGGTCGCGTCCTTGACGCCGACGATATTCGGATGCTTGGCGAGCTTCGCCATCGTCTCGGTCGTCATGTTGATGATCGAGCGCGCCGGGATGTTGTAGATGATGATCGGCAGGTCGACGGCGTCGGCGATCGCCATGTAATGGCGATAGAGGCCTTCCTGCGTCGGCTTGTTGTAATAGGGCGTGACATGCAGCGCCGCGTCGGCGCCCGCCTTCTTGGCATGCTGCGTCAGCGAGATCGCCTCGTCGGTCGAGTTCGAGCCGGCGCCGGCGATGACGAAGGCGCGGCCCTTGGCCACCTCGATGCAGAGTTCCACCACGCGGTGGTGCTCGTCATGGCTCAGGGTCGGCGATTCGCCGGTGGTGCCGCAGGGCACGAGGCCGTGGGTGCCTTCCTTGATCTGCCAGTCGACGAACGACTGGTAGGCCTTCTCGTCCACTTTCCCACCCTTGAACGGCGTGAGAAGAGCGGTGATAGACCCCTTGAACATGATCGGCTCCGATGCGGCTGGATAGGAATGCGAACGGCGAGCTTATACGAAAGTCTGCCTGGTCGCGGACGGGCCGAACCATAGACGCCCCGATCCTTTGCCGCAAGGCACAGGGCCGCATACGTTCCTAGCCCGACGTATAAGAAAAACGCCTTGTGCGACCGAGGCTTGGCGCTGGCGGCGGAGGCGCTTACAATGGGCACATATCAAGAACCGCCGCCGCGCGCGACCGTCGCCCCCCTCGAAGGGAGCCCATCGCGCCAGGCGGCCAAAGGACCGGGTCCGGCTTTGACGATTCGCATGCTTCGCGCGGCCTTGATCGCCGCGACCCTGGGCGCCGCTTTGCTGCCCGGCCTGACGCCCGCCGCCTTGGCACAGTCGGCGGCCGAGAAATCCGCCGCGCCGCAGCTGCTCGCCGCCGCCGAGCGGCGCGCCTGGGCCGACGCGCGCAACATCGCCGCCGCCGCGCGCTCGCCGCTGCTCGCCAAACTCGCCGCCTGGCTCGAATATACGACGCCGGGCACCCGCGCCTCGTTCGACGAAATCGCCGCCTTCATCAAGGCCAACCCGGAATGGCCGCAGCAGGCCATCCTGCGCCGCGCCGCCGAAGAGGCGATGACCGCCGACATCTCCGAGCGCACGGTGCTCGCCTGGTTCGCCGAGGGCGAGCCGCGCAGCACCCAGGGCCGCATGCGGCTGATCGTCGCGCTTCAGAACAGCGGCCGCCATGAAGAGGCCGTCGCCTATATCCGCAAGACCTGGATCGAGAGCAACTTCGGCACCGACCAGGAGCGCGAGTTCCTGAAACTTCACGGCGGCCAGCTGCGCAAACAAGAACATCAGGCGCGCGTCGATCGCCTGCTGTGGGACGGGCGCGGCGCCGAGGCCCAACGCATCCTCAAACGTCTCGACAATGGCTATCAGCTCGTCGCTCAGGCGCGCATCCAATTGCGCGGCATGGGCAGCGGCGTCGAAGCGGCCATCCGCAAGGTGCCGAAAGAACTGCTGAACGATCCGGGACTGATCTACGAGCGGGTGCGCTGGCGCCGCCGCAAGGAGCTCGACGTCGAAGCGCGCCAGCTTCTGATGAATCCGCCGAAGGAACTGGTGCGGCCCGACGCCTGGTGGAGCGAGCGCGCCATCCTCGCGCGCCGCGCCCTGCGCACCGGCGAGGCGAGCGTCGCCTACGATCTCGTCGGCAAGCAGAGCATGGCGAGCGGCGTAGCGCTGGCCGAATCGGAATGGCTCGCCGGCTGGATCTCGCTGCGCTTCCTCGGCAATCCGCAGCGCGCCTACACGCATTTCGTCCGGCTCCATGAAAACGTGCGCTTCCCCGTGTCGCTGGCGCGCGGCGCCTATTGGGCGGCCCGCGCCGCCGAGGCCAAGGGCGACAGCAAGCTGGCGCTGCAGTGGTATTCCAAGGCGGCGACCCATGTGACCAGCTTCTACGGCCAACTCGCCGCCGTTCATCTGCGCGACGAGATCGGCGCCCTGCTGCCGACCGATCCCAAGCCGTCGCCCGACCTGCGCAAGGCCTTCAACGAGCGCGAACTGGTCAAGGCCTCGCGGCTCGTCGCCGGTTCGCGCGACCGCCGCATGCTGCGCGTCTTCTCGCTCGCCCTGGTCGAGCAGGTGCACAGCGCCGAGGAGCAGGAACTGGTCACAGAACTGGCCGGCGAACTGGGCCGCCCCGATCTCGCCGTCACCGCCGCCAAATTCGCCGTGCGGCGCGGCGTGCAGCTCGTCTCCACCGGCTATCCGGTCAAAGGCGTGCCGATCCGCGACGCCAACGGCGTTGAGCGCGAGCTGCTGCTCGGCCTGATGCGCCAGGAAAGCGCCTTCGACGTCGAGGCGATCAGCCCGGCCGGGGCGCGCGGCCTGATGCAGATCATGCCTTCGACCGCCAAGGGCCTCGCCAAGCAGACCGGCCTGCCCTACGCCGTCGAACGGCTCACCGGCGACGCCGACTACAACGTCGCGCTCGGCAGCCGCTATCTGCGCGACCTGATCAACGACTTCAGCGGCTCCTACGTCATGGCCATCGCCGGCTACAACGCCGGGCCGGGCCGCGTACGCGCCTGGATCCGGGCCTATGGCGATCCGCGCGCCGGCGCGCTCGACATCATCGACTGGATCGAGCTGATCCCGTTCGACGAGACGCGCGACTATGTCCATCGCGTGCTGGAGAACACCCAGGTCTATCGCACCCGGCTGGCGGGCGGAAAGCCGGTGACGCTGACCCTGCGCGACGATCTCGACCGGCCGCGCAGCATGATCGCCAAGCGCTGAGCGCCATTCGCCGCGCAAAGAAAAAGGGCGACGCCATGGCGTCGCCCTTTCGCATTCGCTCGAGGTTCGCTTACTCGACGAGCGCCTTGGCCCGCGCCACTAGCGGCGCCGGCGTGGCGATCAGCTTGGCGGCCAGGGTCTGCATCGATTCGCCGGCGATCGGCGAAATCTCGACCTTCAGCTTGCCGGCCTCGCCGAGCAGTTCGGGATCCTTGGTCATCGCCACGAAGGCCGCGCGCATCGCCTTGACGCGGTCGGCCGGCACGCCCGGACCCATGGCGAAGGGCCGGCCGAACTCGGCGCCGGAGAAGACCAAGTTCATCACCTGGATATCGTCGGGATTTTTCACCAGCTCGGCCATCGACGGCACGCCGTCCGGCATGTCCTTGGGCTTGGGGCCGGCGTACATCAGCACGACGAACTGGCCGTTCTTGATCCAATCCATGCGCGAGGTCACCCAACTCGCCCAGCTGGTGGCGCGCGCGCCGACTTCGCCGCGCTCCATGGCGGTGTTCATGTCCGGCGAGCCGCTGTAGCCGGTGATGACCTTGAACTTGGTGCCGAGCAGCGCGTTCATCGTTTCCGCGATATAGCTCGAATTTGCGCCCTTGCCGGTGGCCGCGGCGGCGATGGTCTTCTTTTTGGCGTCCTCGATCGTCTTGACGTTCTCAGTGTGCCAGACGCCCATCGATTCGACGGCGGGCGATAAGGAGCCGACCCACTGGAACTTCGAGGCGTCGAACTGCACGCCTTGCGCGCGGATGGCGTGAACCATGGCGACGGAGTTCATCAACAAACCGAGATTGCTGCCGTCTTGCGGAAGGCTGTTGTAGATCGCGTTGGCGACGCGGATGCCGCCGGCGCCGGGCATATTCTGCGGCACGACGCGCGGGGCGCCGGGCAGGTGCTTGCCGATATGGCGACCGACGAGACGACCTTCGAAGTCGTAGCCGCTGCCTGCCGCCGTGGCGATCATCACGTTGACGGTGGCGCTTTTATAGAAGTCGGCTGCCGATTGCGCGAGCGCCGGCACCGGCGCGGCGAGCGGCGCGACGGCGCATGCCGTGGCAAAAAGGGCCGTTTTGAAAGAAATACGAGAGGTCATCGATTGCTCCTACAAGTCAGACAGCGCCAGGGGGCGGCGTTGCCCTTAAAGATGCAATGTTCAGGCCAGCGAGGCTCAGGCCCCCAAACGAAGACCATCGCAACTCTATCCAGCGAAATGAATCGCGCCCAGCGAAACAGCTGGGCGCGCGTTGTTTCACGCGGCGGTCGCTTCGCGCGGCTGGGGCGATTCGCCCTCGGCCGCCTGGCTGTCCGCGGCGGGCGCCTCGACATCGGACGGCGAGTCGCCATCGACTGTCGCGTCGGGTTGATCCTCGACCACAGTGGCCACGGCGAGATGCCGGCAATGGCCTTCGAGGAACGCGCCGGATTCGATGATCAGATTGCTGTGCACGACGTCGCCGACGACGCGCGCGCTGGCGCCGAGCACGACGTTCTCCGCCGTGATCTGGCCGTTGACCTGGCCTTGGATATAGACGCTGTCGGCCTCGATCGAACCGTTCACCGCCGCGCCCTGGCTGATCGTCAAGGTGCGGCTTTTGACGTCGCCATCGACGATACCGTCGACCTGCACGTCGCCGGCGCTGACCAGATTGCCGACGATGCGCAAGCTGGCGCTGATGATCGAGGGCACTTGCTTGCGCGCGTCCGCCTTCGGGGCCGCCACGTCGCCGTTGGACTTCTTAGCCTTTGAAAACATGACGTCCTGCCTGGATGAATTTCATGGGATCGACGGGCTTGCCGTTCACCTGGATTTCGTAATGCACATGCACGCCGGTGGCCCGTCCGGTCTGGCCCATCAGGCCGATCTTCTGACGGATGCCGACGGTTTGCCCCTTCTGCACCAGCGTGCTGCTGAGGTGGCCGTAGCGCGTGATGATGCCCATGCCATGGTCGATGTCGATCGACAGGCCGTAATCGCCGTTGCGACCGACCGCGACGACGGTGCCGGGGCCGGTGCTGAAGATCGGCGATTTCATCTGGCCGGTCAGATCGACGCCGTAATGCACCGCCCATTCGCCGTTGAACGGATCCTTGCGGCGGCCGAACGCGCTCATCACCGTGAAATTGTCCGTCGGCGCGGCGAGCGGCAGGCGGCGGACGATGAGCTGCAGGTCGTCCCAGCGGTCGATGTGGTTGTTGAGCGCGACGAAGGACGCGTCCGGCGACAGGTCGGCGCCGGGCGCCGGCTTGCCCTTGGTCGCCGGCTTCGCCTTGGCGAGCGGCGCGGCGACGAACGGGCCGCCGATCCCGCCCTGCGGATTGATGCGCGCCAACAGGCGCTCGGGATCGAGCCCGGTCATGCCGATGATCTCGCGCGCTTCCTCGATGCTGCCGGCGGTGCGCGCCGCCAGCTTGTCGAGCACCTTCTTCTGCGCCAGTTGAAGATCGACCAGACGCTGCTCCAATTCGCCGGCGCGCGCCTGCAAGCGGCCGTGCTCCTGCAAAGCGCGGGCGCGCTCGGCCAGCGCCACCTGCAGTTCGCCGCTGCGCGCGTCGAGCGAGCCGAGCAGGCGATCCTTCTCGTTCGCCGTGTCGCGCAGAGAATCCTCGAGCTGGCGCATTTGCGAGCGCAGCGCCTCGCGCGAGGCGAGAATGCGTCCGCGCTCGGCTTCGCTGGTGTCGAGCTCGCCGCGCACCTGATTCAGACTTTGCTTGAGAGTGCCGTTCTGCTCGAGCACGCCGAGCAGATAGGCATGCTTGGCTTCGAGGCTTTGGGTGATCAGCTTGTAGCGAATCTCGGCGTCGGTCGATTCCGACTGCAGCGCGCGGTAGGCCTGCTTCATGCGGCCGATTTCGGCGTTCTTCGCGGAAATGATGGTGTCATGGAAGACCTGTTCGGCGGTGGTGTAGGCGAACCAGCCGAGCACGCCCAGCACGACGGCGACGATGCCGAGCTGCGCATTGCGGCCAAGGCGCAGGAAGCGTACGCGGCCGTTGCTTCGAAGGAGGATTTCCCGTTCGGGGAAGGCACGCACGAAAGCCCGCCCCACGGCTACCGCCGCGGCCCGCATCGCGCTCTTCACACGTCCGCTCTTCCCCGCGGACACGAAAGACCAGGTGGCTCCTGGTGACTGCAAGACTTCCCCGTCTCGGTCGTGGCTGTGATGACCCCCACTCGAGCCGGGCGCGCACCTCATGTGCCCGCCCTGAAGCGATCCCCGCGTCGCGCGTTGCCGGCACCTTCCCCGTGCCTGCCTCACGTTCCCCGCCGCGCGGATCGCGGCCCTCGTAAAAGCCGCGACTGTCCGTCCCGACGACGCCCGAAGGGTCGCCGCAACCGACCGGGAGACCGTAACGAATCAAAGACGACTCTTTCAAGCGCTTTGACTCGCCTGTCATCTCGCTGAAATGAATAGATAAATCTCGAATTGTCGGAATCGGGCGGTGACGCCGGAACCTTTGCCTTAAAAATCAGCGCCCTAGCGAACTGCTCTCAGAATAAGCATTGGGATTGCGCCAGACGTACCAAGCCATCCAGATCACGATGATCAAAAGGATAGCTCCGATCAGCAGGAAACTGCTGGTCAGGCCCGACAGCTCCACCACCGCGCCCATCAGCAGCGGCACCACCAGAGAGGAGACCCGATTGACCGTGGTGCGCAGCCCGACGCTCAACCCCTGCTGGTCGCGGCTCACCGCCTTCGACAACAACGACAGCAGCGTCGGGAAACACAGGCCGATGCTGACGCCGTAGCCGATGGCGCAGGCCATGAGCGGCCAGAAGCTCGTCATCAGCGGCGTGACCGAGATGAACAAAATGCTGAAGCCGGTGCCGACGATCATCAGCCAAGCCGGCTTGATCCAGCGTTTGGGCAGGTTGATCAGCGCCGCCGGGCCGGCGATCAGGTTGGCGCAGGACACCAAGAGGCCGATCGCCGTGCCCGACATATCGATCTGCTCGAGATAGACGATGTAGAACGAGGTCTGCATGCCGTACACGGCGATCCTCATGAAGGTGAAGATCATCACCAGGCCGATCACCGGCACGGCGCAGAGGGCCAGGGCGCGCAGGTAATCGGCGCCGCGCGGCACTAAGTCCATGATGCGGAGCGGCTTGGCCGGCGGGTCGATGTCGCGCGGCAGCACGATCACCAGGATCAGCGTCGCCAGAGACCAGAAGGCCAGCGCGGCGAAGGCGCCGATCGCCCCGACATGATCCCACAGGACGCCGCCGAGCAACGGGCCGGCGAACATGCCGAAATTCGTGAAGAAAGTGACCCAGCCGGCATGTTTGACGCTGCCGCGCGCCAGCTGGCCGTAGAGCGTTTGCGAGCCGATCCAGGTCAGCCCTTGGGTCAGGCCGGTGATCAGCTGCAGCAGGATCAGAGCCCACACCCAAGGCATCGCCGGATAGAGCGGAAAGAGCGCCAGCGTGATGACGGAAAAGAACAGCATGATCCGGCGCGTACCCAGCCGGTCCATCAGCACGCCGCCATGGACCGACAGGAACATCGGCAAAAAGGACCGCGCGGCGACGATGATGCCGATCCACAAGGGCGAGGCGCCGAGTTGGAGCGCCCACAGCGAGACGACCACGGCGGACATCGGCACGGTGCTCAAGCTGAAGAACGAGGTGCCGTAGATGCCGATCAGAACGCGCAACGAAGACGACGCCGGGGACGCGGGAGGTATCGCGGGCGGTTTGGCGCCGCCGGCGTCGGGGGATGTGGACATGAAACCGAGGATCAGAGGTGACGGTCGGTCCCGCGGGTCGCGCAGGACGCGCGCGGCAGGCCAATTCGACAGGATCACCGCTACTTAGCGCATCGCTCGCGGTCGGTAAGCCTATTTTTCACTCATCCCGCAGTGCGGAACGGCCTGCCGGGCCCCGAAACCCATGGCAGAGCGAAAACGAATGGGCTATGACTTTGGCGTTTATAAACAGGGTTTTTGCTCGGCATTTCCGACCGAGACGCAGGCCCTGACCATCTCATTCGTTAGGAGTGCGCCGATATGGCAGACGACGTCCTTAAGGACACTGAAACAGATACCTTTATTAAGCCGGGCGAAGTCGGCCACAACCAGGGCAAGGAAGTGGTGTGGGAGCGCTGGCAGAAGAAGCGCACCTTCGTCCGCGCCCTCGAAGGCACCTACGGCGAAGTCTACAAGAGCCTGTTCACCCAGCCGCGCGTCTATTCCACGACGGACTGGAAGTGGAAGGGCGGCCCGCACAACTACGGCAAGAAGATCATCAATCCGCAGTCCGTGGAGATCGCCCAGTCGATCGAATGCCATGTCGATTGCTACGCGCCGGGCGGCCATGGCCAGAAGCACGGCCACATGAACTCCGCGGTGTTCTTCGTCCTCAAGGGCAAGGGCTACGACATTCATGACACCGTGAAGCTGCCGTGGGAAGCCGGCGACGCCTGCATCGTCGAGAACGGCTGCGTCCACCAGCACTTCAACGCCGATCCCGATAACGAGGGCATCGTGCTGATCATGAAGGCGAAGCCCCTCTTCCTCTTCATGCACATGATCTTCCAGAAGATGGTCGAGTACCCGCCGACGACTCCTCCGCCGGGCCAGGAAAACTACAAGCCGCCGACCAATCTCTAATCGGCAGGCCTTTAGCTATCCACCATTCATCGGGCGCGTCGAGATACGCCGCCCGCGCTAGGAAGAGAGATTTCATATGTACGCTGACGAGAAAGCCAAGGCGAAGTCCAATATCTTCTGCAATTACTATGCAGAAGGTCTTGCCGAGTCCGCCGCGTTCCGCAAGGACTACAAAGACAACTACCGGAAGGTCATCAAGGCGCACGAGATGCCGATGGAGCGCTCGCCCGACGGCCTGATCAAGCACATCATCCATGAGAAGATGAAGACGACGGAGATGTGCATCGACGTCTACATGCAGTTCCTCGAAGGCGGCCAGTCGACCGGCAAGACCCGCCACCTGACGGAAGAGATCATGTTCGTCGTCGAGGGCAAGGGCTACGACCTGCACTGGGACGTCGAGTTCGACTGTAAGGACAAGTTCGAATGGGAATGGGCCGCGACGCCCAAGAAATTCGAATGGAAGGAAGGCGACTTCCTCTACATCCCGCCATATGTCGCGCATCAGCGCTTCAACGCCGATCCGAAGAACGAGGCGCGCGTCGTCGTGATCAACAGCCGCATCGTCAAGAAGATGGGCTTCGACTGGTTCGAGCAGATCGAGAACGCCGAGGGCTTCTAACCTTCGGGCTATTGCGAAAAGATCGCAAAATCAGGGGCTTCCGGATCATCCGGGGGCCCCTTTTTGTTTCGCTTGGCGGATTCGCAGCTTTGCAAGGCCAGAACTGTTTCATAAGATAGCACTCTGCAAACCGGCATAATGATAGCCGCAATAGATGACAATGCGCGTCGGCGGTTACGGCCCGCCGGCTCAAAAAGAATTAAAAGACGCCCCTTCTCAATCGGGCGTCATGACAGAGAAGTTTTAAAACCGGTGGCGATCGCGCATGCCGGTCGTAACGTTAGGGAAGATATTTTGACCCCCATGAATAGAGATGCCTGGGCCTGCAATGCCTGCGGCTGGTTTACCCATCGGAGCGCCACGCGATGATGGACACCATGTTCTCCTCGCTATTCACGCTGCTCAGCACCGGCCATCTGATGTTCCTGATGTGCGTCGGCGTGCTGATCGGCATCTTCGTCGGCATCACGCCAGGCATTGGTGGACGCCTGTCCATCGCGCTCGCTATTCCCTTCGTGTTCGGCATGGACATGGTGGCCGGCGCCGTACTGCTTCTGGTCATGCATGCGGTCAACGGCACCAGCGGTCAAATTTCGTCGATCATGTTCGGCGTGCCCGGCGACGGCGACGACGCCGCCACGACAATCGATGGCTATCCGATGGCAAAAAAGGGCGAAGCGGGCCGCGCGCTCGGCGCCAGCATGACGGCCTCCGGCGTCGGCGGCATCATCGGCGCCGGCGTCTTCGCCGTCATGATCCCGGTGCTCGAACCGGTGGTGCTGTCATTCAGTCCGGCTGAGTTCTTCCTGCTCGCCCTGCTCGGCATCACCTTCATCGCCGTGCTCGCCGGCGGGAAAGATTTCCTCAAGGGCATCATCGTCGGCTTCTACGGCATGATGCTGGCAACCATCGGCATGGACCCGAGCACGGGCACCTCGCGCTATGCGGGAAACTTCCTGTTTCTTTGGGACGGCCTGAGCTTGGTCACTGCCGTGCTCGCCCTGTTCGCCGTGCCGGAGATGATCGCCCTGGCCGTCAAGGGCGGCTCGATCGCCGCGGTTGGCGACAGCAAGGTACGTTTCACCTACCGGCAGATTTTTGACGGCGTGATGGAAGTGCCACGCAACTGGTGGCTGGCGCTCCGCACCTCGATCATCGGCGCGCTGATCGGCATGATCCCCGGCCTCGGCGGCTCCGCCGCGGCCTGGATTTGTTACGGCCACGCCGTACAGACATCCAAGACGCCCGAGATGTTCGGCAAGGGCGCCGTACAGGGCGTCATCGCTCCGGAAACCGCCAGCAACGCCAAGGAAGGCGGCTCGCTGCTGCCAACCCTTTTCTTCGGCATCCCCGGCTCGTCGGGCATGGCCGTGCTGATGGGCGCCTTTCTCATCCTCGGCATCCAGCCCGGTCCGACGCTGATCACCAATAACATGAGCCTCGTCTGGACGCTGATCTGGGCGCTCGTCGTCGGCAACGTCATCGCTGTCTGCTTCCTGCTCTTCGTCGCCCGCTGGGTCGCGCTGCTGACCTTCGTAAAGGGCAATCTGATCGTGCCTTTCATCCTGGTGATGACGGTGTTCGGCGCCTACATCAACGAAAGCCAGTGGGAAAACTTGGTGATCCTGGTCATTCTCAGCGCCATCGGCTACGGCCTCTTGCGCTTCGGCTGGCCGCGCGCGCCCTTTGTTATCGGCTTGGTGCTCGGGCATATCGCCGAGGAATCGCTCAACAAGGCCCTGGCGCTGTGGGGCATGAGCTTCTTCACGCGTCCGCTGTCCATGGTGTTGATCGGCCTCATCGTCCTGACCATCGGTTACGCGATCTACAAGAACCGTAAGCCGACCAATGCTCCGTCGGAGGCCAGCCTCTATGAGTAACGCGATCATGAAAAACGCCGGCGGCAAAATCTTCATGAATCTGGTGATGCTGGCCATCTTCGCCGTGATGGTCGGCATGGCCACGCAATATCCGCCGCAGGCCCGCTTCATGCCTTTCGTCGTCGGCATTCCCGGCCTCGTCATGTGCCTGATTCAGCTTGTCTTGGAAATCCGCAATGCCCGCGGCGGTGCCACGGACGAAGAGGACGGCAAGAGCGAGATGAGGAAAGCCGAAGCCGAAGTCGCCCGCATCACCGGACGCAAGATGGACTTCCGCGAGGCCGAGGGGGCCGCCGCCATGGTCGTCGAAGACTCGCGCGAAGGCCGCGGCCGCCGCGAGGTCATCATGTGGGCATCCTTCCTGGCGCTGATCGCAGGCATTCTACTATTCGGTTTCTGGATATCCGCACCGCTCTTCATCCTGATGTTTCTACGCTTCTACGCAGGGCGGACTTGGCGCTTCTCGCTGTTGTTGACCGTGATCGCAACGACGATCTTCTATTGCGCCTTCGTGCTCGGCTTGAAGGTGATCCTGCATGAGGGTTTCATCGTCGAAGCGATCAAAGAACATTTCGGTATGTATTGAACCATTCACGGCATAACGGCAGATCAACTGCCGCAACATTTCAACAGGAGGATGACAATGGATAAAATGACATCACACGCAGTCTTGGGTTTCGGCCTCGCCGCCGCCGCGCTCGCAGGTTTGGCAGCCCCCGCCTCCGCCCAGTCGGGCAAGGATTTCTTCAAGGGCAAGACCGTTACCTATATCGTCTCCACCGCTGCCGGCGGCGGTTACGACTTCTATGGTCGCCTCGTCGCCGAAGCGATGCAGAAACACCTGCCCGGCTCAACCTTCGTCGTCCGCAACATGCCGGGCGCCGGCCATATCATCGGTACCAACGCCATCTACGCCTCGCGCGCCGATGGCCTGACCCTCGGCACCTTCAATACCGGGCTGATCTATAATCAGTTGGTCGGTCTCGACGGCATCCGCTTCGATCTCACCAAGATGTCCTGGATCGGCAAGGCCGCTTCGGACCCGCGCGTATTCGTCATCAGCCAGTCCTCGCCGATCAAAACCTTCGAAGACCTCCGCAAGTCGCCCCAGGTGAACTTCGCAGCCTCCGGCATCGGCAGCGCATCCTATGTCGAAACGAAGATGCTCGCCGACGCTCTCAACCTGCCAATCAAGATCATCAACGGCTACAACGGTACCGAAGATATGATGGCGATGCGCCGCAACGAGATTGTTGGCATCATCGGCTCGCGTTCGTCGTTCGATGACTTCAAGCAAAACGGCTACGGACGCTACATCGCCCAGATCGGCGGCGACGACAAAGACGTGCCCCAACTCACGAGCATGATCACCGATCCCGATGGCAAGGCGCTTGTCGCGCTGATCCAATCCCAGGGCGACATCGCCCGCGTCACAGCCGGCCCGCCGAATATTCCAGCCGACCGCCTCGCCGCCCTGGTCGCAGCCTACAAAGGCGCGATGGAAGATAAGGATCTGCAGGCCCGCGCCGAAAAGGGCGGACGGCCGGTCGAGCCCGCTTACGGCGAAGACGTCGCGAAAATGGTCAAGGCAGCTCTGATACAGCCGCCGAAGACCATTTCTCTGCTCAAGGAAACTCTCGACGTCAAAGTGCCGGTCGCCAAAGCGACCGGCCCCCTGCTGGAAGTTGCCGACAAGGGCCGCAAGATCACCTTCGCCGCCACCGACGGAAAGAAGCTCACTGTCGAGCCGAGCGGTTCGCGGACCAAAATTATGATCGCCGGCAAGGAAGGCAAGCGCGACGACCTCAAGGCAGGTCTGAACTGCGAAATCACCTACAAGACGGACGGCGACATGGAGCCGACGAACATCAACTGCAAATGAGCGCCGCCTGGTGCTAATCTTCCAGCCGCCGGGGTTCGCCCCGGCGGCTTTTTCTTAGCCGCAGCCCTTTCCCCAATACGAGGCCCTCCCATGACCCTGATCTTGTCCAACGAGGATGTTAGCAAGCTACTGACCATGCGCGACGTCATCGACGTTTTGGAAGAAGCCTATGAGGAGTTGGCCGAAGGCCGCGGCGTCAACCGCACCCGCTCGGACACGCTGACGCCGACGAGCTATCCGGAGGCCACCTACGGTCTCAAATCGATGGATGGCGTGGTGCCGAAGCTCGGCGTCGGCGCCGTGCGCATCAATTCCGATATCGTCACCTGGCCCAAGCGCGGCAACAACGTGCGTCGCGAAAAAGTGCCGGCCGCGCCGAACAACCGCTGGGTCGGACTGGTGCTTCTATTCTCGACGCATAACGGCGAGCCGCTCGCCATCTTCCCCGATGGCGTCATGCAGCGCACCCGCGTTGGCGCCACCAATGGCCTCGGCGCCAAATATATGTCGCGTCCCGATTCGAAGACGGTCGGCATTCTCGGCTCGGGCTGGCAGGCCGGCACGCAGCTGCGCGCCGTCTGCGCCGTGCGCGACATCAAGACGATCCGCTGCTTCAGTCCGAGCAAGGACAACCGCGAAAAGTTCGCCCGCGAGATGAGCGACGATCTCGGCATCACCGTGACCCCGGTCGAGCAGCCCGAGGATGCCATTCGCGGCGCCGATATCGCCATGTGCGCCAGCAATTCGATCGACAGCATCTTTTTCGCCCAATGGGTCGAACCCGGCATGCATCTCAGCGAGATCAAGCGGCCTGAGATCGAGTTCGCCGCGTTGGAGAAGGCCGATCGCATCGCCATCCACACCAAGGATCCGCATCCTCTGCACTTCACCACCAAGGACCTGGCGATGCCCGACAAGATCAAGGGCAAGGGCTGGGCCGAAGCCAAGGCGACGCTCGACATCGCGACCCTCCCCACCCTGCCCGAGTTGATCGTCGGGCGCGCCAAGGGCCGCGACAATCCCGAGCAGGTCACCGCCTTTCTCAACAATATGGGCATGGGTTTCCAGTTCGCGGCTGCCGGCTCTGTTCTCTACCGCAAGGCAAAAGAGGCCGGCGCCGGCCACGATTTGCCGACCGACTGGTTCACCGAGGACGTCCACCCGTAGCCGCTGCCGCAAGGAACCGCCATGACGCTGATTCTGTCGAACGACGATGTCGAGCGGCTGCTGACTATCGAAGATTGCATCGAGGCCCTCGACGAGGGCTACCGTGAGATCGGCGAAGGCCGCGCCGGCAACCGGACGCGGTCGGACATCATCACCCCGACGATCCATGAAGGCGGGCTCTACGCCCTCAAATCCATGGACGGCGTGATTCCCAAGCAGAAGGTCGCCGCCATCCGCATCAATTCCGACATCCTCACCTGGGAGATGAAGGCCGGCAACCGCGTGCGAGTGAAAAAGCCCGCCGCACCCGGCGAACGCTACGTCGGGCTGGTGCTGCTGTTTTCGACCGACACAGGCGAGCCGTTGGCGATCTTTCCCGACGGGGTCATGCAGCGCATGCGCGTCGCCGCCACGTCGGCGCTCGGCGTCAAGCTCCTGGCGCGCAAAAACGCCAAGACGGTCGCCCTGCTCGGTGCCGGATGGCAGGCCGGCAGCCAAGCCATGGCGGTCTGCGCCGTCCGCGACATCGAGGAGATTCGCGTTTACAGCCCGACGCCGGCGACCCGCGAGGCCTTCTGCCGCGAAATGGCCAATCAGGTTTCCGCTCGCCTGACGCCGATGAGCAGCCCGGAGGCCGCGGTGAAGGGCGCCGACATCGTGCTCTGCGCCACCAATTCGCTTGGCGCCGTCTTCAAGGCCGATTGGGTCGAGCCGGGGATGCATCTCGGCAGCATCAAGCCGGCCGAGTTGGAAGCTGCCGCCGTCGCCATGGCCGCCGTCGCCGTGACGCATTACCACGACAACGAGCCGACGATCATCCGTACGCACGTCGATCCGGCAAAAGAAGACAAGCATGGCGTCCGGCACGAGCCGACGGGCATCGACGAATCGGCCATGCCCACCCTGCCAGATCTCATCCTCGGGCGGGTGAAGGGGCGCGGCAGCGACAGCGAGATCACCGCCTTCCTCAACCATGCGGGTCTCGGCTATCAGTTCGCCGTATGCGGCGCGGCCCTGCTGAAAAAGGCCCAGGCGGCCAAAGCCGGCAACGACCTGCCGACCGAATGGTTCACCGAGGACGTGCATCCGTAAACGGCGACGGCTCATGGCGGCCCTAAGATAAAGGGCGGGACCTCCGGCCCCGCCCTTTATCTTATCTATCGTTCAGTTGTCTTCCGGAGACGGCGGCGCCAGACGCAGCAGGAGCCAGCCGGACAGGGCCGAGAGCAGCGAGCCCGCCAGCACCCCGATCTTCACCGCGTCGGACATTTCCGGCATGCCGGGAAAGGCCAAGGCGCCAATGAACAGGCTCATGGTGAAGCCGATGCCGCAAAGCAGCCCGACGCCATAGAATTGCAGCCAACTGGCGCCGGCCGGCAGATCGGCAAGGTTGCAACGGATCGTCGCCCAAGAGAACAGGAACACGCCGACCTGTTTGCCGAGGAACAGGCCCAGAGCGATGCCGAGCGGCACCGTCTCCAACAGGGCTCCAGGCTCGGTGCCGATCAGGGTGACGCCCGCGTTGGCCAAGCCGAAAATCGGCACGATCAAAAAGGCAACCCAAGGCTGGATGCCATGCTCCAGGATATGCAACGGCGACGATGCGCTCTCCGGCTTGCCCGGCGTCGGCTGCAGCGGAATCGTCAAGGCCAAGGCGACGCCGGCGAGGGTCGCATGAACGCCCGACTGCAAAACCAGGGCCCAGAGCACGATGCCAAGCAGCAGATAGGGCCATAGGCGGGTGACGCCGAAGCGGTTCATGGCGATGAGCGCCGCCAAACTCGCCCCCGCCAGCCCGAGCGCCAGCATGGAGAGTTCGGAGGTGTAAAACAGCGCGATGATCACGACCGCCCCGAGATCGTCGAGGATCGCCAAGGTCGTCAAAAATATCTTCAGCGAAACCGGCACGCGCGGGCCGAGCAGCGACAAGATGCCGAGGGCAAAGGCGATATCCGTCGCCGCCGGAATGGCCCAACCGCGGATTAGGAGCGGGTCGTCCAGATTCAACGCGATATAGATAAGCGCGGGAACCAGCATGCCGCCGACGGCGCCGATGCCCGGCAAGGCGCGGCGCGACCAGGTCTGCAATTGGCCGTCGAGCATCTCACGCTTGATTTCAAGGCCGACGAGCAGGAAGAACACGGCCATGAGGCCGTCATTGATCCAATGCAGCAGCGTCATGCCGAAAATCGGCAAATCGAGCGACGTAAAATAAAAGTCCGCGGCCGGCGAGTTCGCCAGGACGAGCGCCAGGCCCGCCGCGCCCATCAAAAGAAGCCCACCGGCGGCTTCGCTGTCGAGAAAGCGCCGCAAGGCGGAGGGGAGTCGTTTCCGGAGAACATTTGCTGTCTGAGCCATCAACCTGCTTTCTTGGGAATCACTACCGCTATCTTAAAGCAGGCACTGCTACGGTGAGCCTCAGAATCCCGTGAGTAAAAAGAAAGGGCGGAACCGAGGTTCCGCCCTTTTTTCTCATGTCGCATCCGACCTTAGAGGCTGGGAATGCCCAGCGCCTTGATAGCCGGGAACGTGGTGCCGACGAGGGTCTGCGGCCACGGAATGGTCAGCAACTGGTCGAACACCATGTACACGAACGCGGTCACGCAGAACGCATAAGGAAGCACGATCTTCCAAGGTTATTTGTTCTCGAGTCGCATGAACAAGATAACGAAGATCGGCGCCGTCGGAATGAGGCCGATGGTCGCCATCGACGCCATGAAGCCCACAAGCCAGCCGAAGAAGACCAAACTGCGCAGAGCGATCATGCGCGGCGGAATGTGCGCCGTGTCCGATTCCAGATCCATGTGGATCTTCTGCACGAGCTCCTTGGTCTCGTTGGTTTCGACACCCTCCATCGCTTCGTCGACCAGGCTCTTCGTCGCCACGGGGCGGCGGAAGATTTGGTTGCCCAAGCTCACGGCGCAGAACGCCAAACCAGCCGAGCCGACGATCATCGGCACGATCTTCGCGTCGAAATTCCAACGCGAGGCTTCGAACAGCATGTAGCCCATCAAACCGAGGAGCCCCAGATAGAAGAGGTTCGACAGCTTGAAGGTCGGCGCGCCGAAGTCGGTCAGCATGTTCTTCAGGCCGCCGTGGCTGCGGACGTCTTGCAGCACCGGACGCAGGAAGCCGAGCAGAGCCATCGCCAACACGATGATGACGACCGGACGCTGCA
>CAMAVH010000002.1 GCA_945861615.1 Rhizobium sp. Q54
GCGTAAGCGGCAAATCTAAAACGCCGCATCAGCGGCTCACGCGACCGCCTACGAAAAAAGGCCCCGGAAACGATCCCGGGGCCTTTCTCGTTCCCGCCCCTCGCGAGGCTAAGGCGTTACTGGCAGGCGATCTTGCTGGCTTCCTCGCCGCTGGCGGCAGCGGTGATTTCGCAGGCCATGCCGGTCTTGAGGGCCTTGCGGTCGCTGTTCTTGCCGGCCACCGTGATCGCGGTGCGCGAACCCGACACCTTGGCGTTGAACATCTTGCCATCGGACTGCTTGAGCACGACCTCGCGCGAGTCGTTCTTCAGCTCGGAGATGGTGCCCTTCGGGGTCGCGAGCTTGACGACGGCCTTGGTCACCGGACCGCGCCACACCGTGGCGTCAGCCGCCGCCTTGACGAGGTTTTTCGGAGTCTTCAGCAAACGATCGACGAGTTGCTGCACGGCGACGCCGCTGGTCGGGCTGATCTCTAGCTTCTGCTTGGTGCCCTCGGCGATCAGCGCCTTGTCCTTCATCGCCGCGTCGAACGCGGCGCGCAAAGCGGTCACGCGCTCCATCGGCACGCCCGGCGGAATGACGAAGGGACGGCCCATGACCTGACGAGCGAACAGGAATTCGAGCACCTGCTTGTCCTCCGCGGTCTTGGCGAAATCCATCACCAGCGGCACATTCGGCATATCCGGGTGCTTTTCGGTCGAGATCTGCGCGAGGATGTTGATCTTCTTGTCCTTCAGCCAATCCGACTGCTGCTGGACCAGCGACGACCACGACCAGCCGCAACGCGAATCGACTTCGCGGCGCTCCATGGCGAGGTTGACGGCGGTGCCGCTCGGATAGCCCGAGATGATCTTGAACTTGGTGCCGATGATGTTGTTGAGCACCGCCGGGAATTGCTCGGTGTCGTTGGCGCCAGAGCCGCCGACGACCAGCTCTTGCTGCATCGCTTGCTGGATGGTCTTCACCGGCGATTCATGCCAAGCGACGCAAACGCTCACCTCGTTGGCCATGCTGCCGAGCCAGAAGAACTTGTTGGCGTCGAACTGCGTGCCGGGCAGACCAAGCTGCGGCGCCTGCGGCACGGTGCGGTGCACGCCGCCGATCGCCAGGCCGTCTTTCGGCGCGACGTTGTAGAGATAGTTCGCCGCTTTGATGCCGCCGGCGCCGGGCATGTTCTGGACAATGATGCGCGGGTTGCCGGGCATATGGTTCGGCATGTAACGCGCAAGCAGGCGCGCCGTGGCGTCATAGCCGCCGCCGACGTCGGAGCTCGACGTGAGGCGGATTTCCTTGCCCTTGTAGAAGTTCTCGACCGACTGGGCGCTGGCGACGGAGGTGATCGCCGTCGCGGCGAGGAGCGCGGCGCCCAAAGTCAGGACGGAATTGGAGCGTGGGGTCATCTCTGAAGTCTCCCAATTGTGCCGGGGTTACCCCGTGCGTTAAGCCCTGTGACCCGGTCTTGGCGGCCGGTTTTCTTGCGAATTGGCGCGGACCTTAACATCGCCGCGCCGCTCTCACAATGCGAAGAATCGCCGTTAATTTAGGCTTTTCTAAGGTGTTTTCGCGGTCGCGCGAAGATTTTCAAAGTGAGGTGCTTCACGCCTTGCGGCTGTCGATCAGGCGCTGGAAGGCGGCCAGGGTTTCGCGGCTGCAATGATGCTCCATGCCCTCGGCGTCGGCATGGGCGGTCTCCTCGCTGACGCCGACGGCGCGCAGGAAGGCGAGCACCACCTCGTGGCGCTTGCGCGATTCCTCCGCCATCTGGCGGCCCTTGTCGGTTAGGAAAATGGCGCGGTAGGGCCGGCTCTGCACCAGGCCGACTTCCTGCAGGCGGGTCACCGTCTTGACCACCGTGGCATGCGAGACGCCAAGCCGGCGGGCAATATCCACCGCGCGCGCCTCGCCGTCCTGCTCGATCAGGTCGGCGATCATCTCGACATAATCCTCGGTGACCTCGGTGCGGCGGTTGGCTCGGGTATGGCGGAAATTCGCCGCCCGCTCGCCGGCGGCCAGATCGTTCAAATCGCGTGCGCTGGCGCCATTCGCGGCGCCCGCGACCGCCACGGGCGCGTCGGCCTTGGCTTTGGCGGATTTGGTCCCAGCTTTAGGGGCTGATTTGCGGGGGGCGGGAGAGGCGCTGGTCATCATGGAACGACATTAAGCCGGGCGCGCGCATTTTGACAATTACTTGCAACAACAGGCCGGCCGATCAGCCGCATCCGGCGGGCGGGCTTTGGACTTGCGATAAGTGTAACCGAGGCTACACTTTATAGGAGACGCACGAATTGGCCGCGCCGGCCTCCTCCTGCCTGCTGTCCTCCCCCTCCTCCATGGAATTGACCGTGGCCGATCCCGACCGCCCCACGCTGCCCCGCCTCCTCGCCAGCCTGCCGGAAATCCACCACAGCGTGCAGATTCCGGCCACGGCGGGCGCGCTCCGAAAACTCCTGGCCTTCGCCGGGCCCGGCTATCTGGTGGCCGTCGGCTACATGGACCCGGGCAATTGGGCGACCGCCCTGGCAGGCGGCTCGGCTTACGGCTACACGCTGCTCGCCGTCGCACTCACCTCCAGCCTCATGGCCATGCTTCTGCAAGTGCTCTGCGCGCGGCTCGGCATCGTCGTCGGACGCGACCTGGCGCAGCTCTGCCGCGAGCGCTTCCCCAAGCCCGTCGCCTATGTGCTCTGGCTGCTGGCGGAGGTGGCGATCATCGCCACGGACCTCGCCGAACTGATCGGCACCGCCATCGCCCTGCAGCTTCTCTTCGGCATCCCGCTGCTGATCGGCGTGCTGCTCACCGCGCTCGACGCTTTCCTCATTCTCTGGCTGCAGAACAAGGGCGTGCGCTGGCTCGAAGCGGTGATCGTCGCCATGATTGTGCTGATCCTGGCCTGTTTCGCCGTGAATATCGTGCTGTCGGCGCCCGAAATCGGCGCCGTGCTGCGCGGCTATGTGCCGTCGGTCGAAATCGTCGGCAATCCCGACATGCTCTATCTCGCCATCGGCATCCTCGGCGCCACCGTGATGCCCCATAACCTCTATCTGCACACCGCCGTGGTGCAAAGCCGCGCCGTCGGCCCGGCGCCCGAGCAGAAGCGCGAGGCGATCCGCTACGCCTCGCTCGATTCGACCATCGCCTTGACCATTGCCCTGCTGATCAACTCGTCGATCCTGATCCTGGCGGCCGCCACCTTCCACACGGCGGGCCGCACCGAGGTGGCCGAGATTCAGGAAGCCTACAAGCTGCTCGCGCCGATGCTCGGCGCCGGCTTCGCCGCCACGCTGTTCGCCGTGGCGCTGCTCGCCTCGGGCCTTAATTCGACGGTGACGGCGACCATCGCCGGCCAGGTGGTGATGCAGGGCTTCTTGCGCTTCAAGCTGCCGATGTGGCTGACCCGGCTGCTGACGCGCCTGGTCGCCATCGTGCCCGCCATCGCGGTCACCTGGCTCTACCAAGAGACCGGCACCGGCGAATTGCTGATCCTGTCGCAGGTCATTCTCAGCCTGCAGCTGCCCTTCGCCGTCATCCCATTGATGCTGTTCGTCAGCGATCGCAAGCTGATGGGCGATTTCCGCCCGCCAGCCTGGATGATCGTCCTCGGCTGGGCCTCGGCCGCCCTGGTCGTGACGATCAACGTCAAACTGCTGACGGACATGGCGCTGGGACTCTAAGCTGCGCCCCATTAAACTCGCGCCATGAATGCTGCAACCCCACGCCCCGCCGTCTTTCTAGACCGCGACGGCACCATTATCGAAGACGTCGATTACCTTACCCGCGCGGAGCAATTGCGCCTCATCCCCGGCGCGTCGGCGGCAATTCGAGCCTTGAACGAGCAAGGCCTCGCTGTCGTCGTCGTCACCAACCAGTCAGCCGTCGCCAGAGGGATGCTGACAGAAGACGGGCTCGACGCGATCCACCAGCGCCTCACCGACATGCTCGCCGCCGACGGGGCCCATCTCGACGCAATCTACTACTGCCCACATCTCCCCGAAGGCGGGCTTGCGCCCTACGACCGCTCCTGCGATTGCCGTAAGCCAGCGCCCGGCATGCTGCTGCAAGCGACGAAGGAGCACGGCATCGACCTCACCGCTAGCGCCATGATTGGCGACAGTCTGCGCGATCTTGATGCGGGCGCCGCCGCCGGTTGCAAAACATTAATCTTGTTGCGGACCGGCCACGGCGCCGCCGAGGAGGCGGCGTCAGCGCTCCGCGCAAGTTTCGTTGCCGAAGATCTCGCCGGCGCTGTCGCCGAACTGCTCAGCCGGAGGTAACCCCGCCCGGCGCCACCAACTTGCGGCCCAACAACCAATAAGCGACCGCCCCCCCCAAGCCATGGACTAGCGTAATGGCGAGCAGCGGCGCAGCGAGCCCGACGTACGGAAAGAGCAGAACGATCAAGGCAAACTTAGCAATAAGCTCCCCGCCAGAAACCCAGATCAGCCCCCGCATCGCAGCCATCGACTGCGCCACAGTCGCGGGCAGACGCGACAGGCTGATCCAAAAAATCGCGCCGCCAGCGAGAAGATAGAGGTAAATATCGGTTGGTGCTTTGGCGCTACCGACCCATAGACGCACGACCCACGGGCCCAGCAAGCCATAGCCCACAGCCGCCACGCATGAGCCCACGGCCATCCACAACCACACCTCACGATAAATGCGCGCTAGGCGATCGCGCTCGCCGGTGACGTCCATCGCGACGAATTCCGGTTGCAGATGAAGGGGAACACGCGCGAGCAGCTGGATAAGCATTTCCGCGATTTTCCAGACTAGCGCATATTGCGCCGCCATGATCGGACCGCCCCACAAGCCGATGAGCAGCATGTCGGACTGCAGGCTGATGCCGATTAACGCATAAGCCAGATATTTACCGCCCTGGCCGGACAGCATCTGCCCGATCGCGCTCCCGATCCCGATGAGGGATATCTTGAGCCGGAAAGAGGGATGCGAACGGCGTACCCACCAGACGACGGCGCGCATCGCAAGATCATTGGCTAGAAAGCATACCATTACCCCGACGAGGCCGCCGCCCGACAGCAGCCACGGCACCACGCTAGCCGTAAAAACGCCGAGACCTACCAACATCGAGATATTGACTGCGAACTGGCGCTTGGCGGCAGCAAGAATCGTCTGCTCTATTTGGATTTCACACAGCAGTATGAAATGCACTGCTGCCAGTATCATCGCAGTCATAATTTCCTCACGCAAAGCCACAGGGGCATCGCGGAAGAAAACGGAATGCATGGCTTCCAGCAAAAGCATGCCGCCGGCGCAGAGCAAGCTGCTCCCCAGCAGCATCAGCTTACCGGCGATATAAAAGCGGGAAAATCCGCTAGCATCGCCCGCCGCCATGCTCTCGCTGAAACGGCGCAGCAGAAACCCGTGCGGCCAGCTGAGAATCGTATAACCAAAAACGACCTGCGCCATGAAGATCGTCAGAACGCCGAAGCGGTAGTCGCCAAGCACGTGCAGATAAAGTGGGATCAATAGAATCTGGACTAGCGCCTGCGCCACCATCAGCCCATAGCTGGCCAGCACGGCGCCGACGTAGTCGGGATTGTTCCGCGCTTTGGCGAAAAGATCAGCAATTTTGTTCAAAGAATCGGCCAGTGGTGCGGCACTTGCGCCTTGCGTGGAAATCGGCTTTACCATACGTTGCCAGGGCCAATAAACTATAGCGTTTTCTCTATATCGGTATACGGCCCGGACTGAGAAAGCGTCACCATAGCCGTGAGCGCATGTCGGTATAGATGACCACACATACCCAGACTTTTTTCGACGAAGTACAAAAGATCGCGGCGACTCTCGATTACGCCACCATCGAAACCTTGGCCAATGAACTCGCCGCATTGCGCGACCGCGAGGGGCGGTTATTTATGCTTGGCGTCGGCGGCAGCGCCGCCAATTGCGCCCATGCAGTAAACGATTTCCGCAAGCTTTGCGGCATCGAAACTTACGCGCCGACCGACAACGTCTCTGAGTTGACTGCGCGCACCAACGACGAAGGCTGGCACACGGTGTTCTCCGAATGGCTGAAAGTCAGCCGCGCTCGGGAGAAGGACGCGGTGTTTATCTTTTCCGTCGGTGGCGGCAATCTCGAAAAAAACGTCAGCCCTAATCTGGTCGAAGCCCTCAAAGAAGCGAAGCTGCGAGGCATGAAGGTCTTCGGCGTGGTCGGTCGCGATGGCGGGTATACCAAGAAGGTCGGTGATGTCGTCGTCGTCGTTCCGACGGTCGCGGACGACCGCGTGACCCCCCACGCCGAGGCCTTTCAAGCGGTAGTCTGGCATAGCCTGGTGTCGCACCCCACTCTGCAAATTCAACAGACTAAGTGGTAGGGCACGTCGAGCGCCTTCGCCGAACGGAGCCCACATGAGCGTCAAGGCCGTCTTCCTCGACCGTGACGGCGTGCTGAATCGCAATGAGATTCGCGGCGGGCGCCCTTATGCCCCGACAGAACTGGCCCATTTCGAAATCTTGCCCGGCGTGCCAGATGCCGTCGCCGCGCTTAAATCTGCCGGCTTTCTCACCATAGTCGCGACCAACCAGCCCGACATCGAAACCGGCAAACAAACCCTAGAAACCCTCGCTGCGATGCACCATACCTTGCGTAAAATGGTGCCAGTGGACGATATTAAAATCTGCTATCACACCGACGCTGCCGCCTGCGACTGCCGCAAACCAAAGCCCGGTATGCTGCTGGAAGCTGCCCGCCAATATGGGATAGACCTTCCTGCCAGTTACATGGTTGGAGACCGCTGGCGCGATGTTGCCGCTGGACAGGCAGCAGGATGCACCACGATTTTCGTGGACTATGGATATGAAGAGCCGCGCCACCAGGGACCGGACGCGATCGTGAAGACGTTGACAGAAGCCGCGGCCTGGATTTTGGATCGCGAAAGGGGAAAAAAATGACCGCCACGCCTAAAGTCGCCGACTTGCGCATCAAAATTTACGCGGACGGCGCCGATCTCGCCGGCATCAAAGAAATGCACGGCAACCCGCTGATCAAGGGCTTCACCACCAACCCGACCCTGATGCGCAACGTCGGGATTTCCGATTACAAGGCCTTCGCGCTCGACGTCCTCAAGATCGTCACCGACCGGCCGGTTTCTTTCGAGGTCTTTGCCGACGACTTCCCGACCATGAGGGCGCAAGCCCTAGAGATCGCCTCCTGGGCCCAGAACGTCTATGTCAAAATTCCCGTCACCAACACCAAGGGTGAATTCGCCGGGCCGCTGATTGCCGAACTGTCCAAGGCTGGCGTGAAGCTGAACGTGACGGCGATCATGCCAATCGAGCAGATCAAGGCCGTTGCCGATGCGCTCGACGCAAAGACCCCGGCCGTCGTTTCAGTTTTCGCAGGGCGAATTGCCGATACTGGGCGCGATCCCGTACCGCTCATGGCCGAGGGCGTTAAAATCCTCAAAAATAAGCCCCTGGCCGAACTGTTATGGGCTAGTCCGCGCGAACTGCTAAACATTTTCCAGGCCGACGCCATTGGCTGCCAGGTCATCACCGTAACCAATGATGTTTTGAAGAAGCTCTCCCTGGTCGGCAAGGAACTGAACGCCTACTCGCTCGAAACGGTGGCCATGTTCTACAAGGACGCGACCGCGGCCGGCTACAGCATCGCGACCAAATAAGCCCCGATTGGGCCCCATTTCGGGAAGGTTTTGCTCGGCCACGGAGCCCTTTACCGGAGGGCGCAAAACCTCTAGAAAAACTTGCCAAATCCGTGGCGAAGGCCGCGTCTCGCCCCTGGTCAAAACCCGACCCTCTGGGCCGCCGAGTTCTCGGCCGGCGCCAGCTTGCATAAGGAAGATTTTCGTCCCATGAAGAACGTGCTGATCACCGGCGGCGCCGGCTATGTGGGTCATGTCCTCACGCCTCGCCTGCTGGCGCGCGGCTTCAAGGTCACCGTCTACGACATGCTTTACTTCGGCTGCCGTCTGCCGAACGATCCGAACTTGACGGTGATCGAAGGCGATATCCGCGATACCGCGAAGCTCGCCAAGGCCCTGGAAGGCCAAGATGCCGTTCTCCATCTCGCCTGCATTTCGAACGACGCCAGCTTCGAGCTCGACGAGAACCTGTCCAAGACCATCAATTTCGACTGTTTCGAAAGCATCGTCGTCGCCGCCAAGAATGCCGGTGTGAAGCGCTTCGTCTACGCTTCCTCGAGTTCGGTCTACGGCGTGAGCGACTCGCCGAACGTGACCGAGGAGCATCCGCTGCTGCCGCTCACGCTCTATAACAAGTTCAAGGGCATGTGCGAGCCCGTCCTATGGAAGCACAAGGCCGACAATTTCACCTGCGTCACCATCCGCCCGGCGACGGTGTGCGGCTACAGCCCGCGCACGCGCCTCGACCTCTCGGTCAACATTCTGACCAACCACGCGGTCAACAAAGGCAAGATCACGGTGTTTGGCGGTACGCAGATGCGCCCGAACCTGCATGTCGAAGACATGGTCGACGCCTACGAACTGATGCTCGACGCGCCCCACGAGAAGATCCATGGCGAAGTCTTCAACATCGGCTACGAAAACCATTCGATCGCCGCCATTGCTGAAATGGTGAAGAAGGTCGTCGAGCAAGAAATGCCGGAGCTGGGCACGATCGAGATCGTTACCACGCCGTCGAACGACAACCGCTCGTACCACGTCAATTCGGACAAGGTTTTCCGGGTCCTCGGCTTCCGCCCGAAGCGCACCATCGAAGATGCGATCCACGACATGGTCCGCGCCTTCAAAAATAAGCTCTTGCCAGCCAGCTTCGACGACGACTGGTACTACAACGTCCGCACCATGAAGAAGCTCGGCGCGAAATGAGCCAGCCCAAGCCGACAGCCATCGTCACCGGCGGCGCCGGCTTCATCGGCAGCCATATGGTCGATATCCTGCTCGCACGCGGCTATCGCGTGCGAGCGATCGACAGCTTGATCGGCGGCCGCGCGGACAACGTCGCGCATCACGCGTCGAACCCGGATTTCGAATTCGCCGAATCCGACATCCGCGACTATCAGCCCGGCGACAAGCTGTTCGCCGACGCCGACTACGTCATCCACTTCGCCGGCATCGGCGACATCGTGCCCTCCATCGAAAAGCCGATGGAATACATGTCGACCAACGTGCAAGGCACCGTGCATATGCTCGAATGCGCCCGCGCGGCCCATGGCGGGCGCGGCGTAAAGAAGTTCGTCTATGCCGCATCGTCGTCCTGCTACGGCTTGGCCCAGACGCCCACGCGTGAGGATCACCCGATCGCCACGCTGTACCCTTACGCGCTCAGCAAGTATCAGGGCGAACAGGCGACGCTGCATTGGGGCAAGCTCTACAAGCTGCCGGTCAACGTCATCCGCATCTTCAACGCCTACGGCACGCGCTCGCGCACGTCGGGCGCCTATGGCGCGGTGTTCGGCGTGTTCCTCAAGCAGAAGCTCGCCGGCAAGCCCTTCACCGTCGTCGGCGACGGCACGCAGACGCGCGACTTCCTCTACGCCACGGACGTCGCCGAGGCCTTCCGCCTGGCCGCCGAAACCGACAAGACCGGCGAAATCTGGAATCTCGGCGCCGGCAATCCTCAGTCCGTGAACAAGCTGGTCGAACTGCTCGGCGGCGAAGTCATCTACATTCCCAAGCGCCCCGGCGAGCCGGATTGCACCTGGGCCGACATCGCCAAGATCACGCGCGATCTCGGCTGGACGCAGCAGGTCAGCTTCGAAGAGGGCGTCGGTCGCATCCTCGCGAATATCGATTATTGGCGCGAAGCGCCGTTGTGGGAGCCGGATTCGATCGCCAAAGCGACCGCCGGCTGGTTCAAGGCGCTATCGTAACGGGGTTGCGGGGATGATGGACGAGGCCAGCAAGAAGATCGTCAACCATAAGATCGTCACGGTCGAAAAGTTGCGCGAGATTATCGGCGGCTTGCCGCGCAAGAAGTCCGTCATCATGTGCCACGGAACGTTCGACATCGTCCATCCGGGCCACGTGCGCCATCTGCTCTACGCCAAGAGCAAGGCCGACCTCCTGATCGCCAGCCTGACCTGCGACGACCATATCAAAAAGGCGAACTTCCGGCCCTTCGTGCCGGAAGACCTGCGCGCGATCAACCTCGCGGCGCTGGAAATCGTCGACTATGTGATCGTCGATCGCGAGCCGACGCCGCTGAAGAACATCACCATGCTGCAGCCCGACTACTTCGCCAAGGGCTACGAATACGGTTCGACCGGCCTTCCGCCCAAAACCCAGGAAGAGAAGAACGCCGTCGAGGCTTACGGCGGGCAGATCATCTTCACGCCGGGCGACATCGTCTATTCCTCGTCGCATATCATCGAAAGCTTCCCGCCGAACCTTTCGACCGAGAAGCTCATCATGCTACTCGACGCCGAGGGCATTTCCTTCAAAGACCTGCATCACGCCGTCGACGCCATGAAGGGCGTCAAAGTGCATGTCGTCGGCGACACCATCATCGACAGCTACACGCACACCACGCTGATCGGCGGCATGACCAAGACGCCGACCATGAGCGTGCGCTTCGAGGAGAAACAGGACTTCGTCGGCGGCGCCGGCATCGTCGCCAAACACATCAATGCGGCCGGCGCGGACGTCACTTTTTCAACGGTGCTTGGCGTCGACGCGCTCGGCGATTTCGCGCTCGACGACCTCACCAAGGCCGGCGTGAAATGCCTGCCGATCAAGGACAAGACGCGCCCGACGATCAACAAGAACGCCATCATCGCAGGCACCTATCATCTCCTGAAGATCGACACGCTCGACAACCGCTCGATCTCGGAAGAGATCGTCAGGAAGCTGTCGGACCAGATTGTCGAGGCCAAGCCGGAGATCGTCGTGTTCAGCGATTTCCGCCATGGCATGTTCAACCGCGACACCATTGGCCCCCTCACCGCAGCGATCCCCGAAGGGATCATGAAGATCGCCGACAGCCAGGTGGCCAGCCGCTGGGGCAACATTCTCGAATTCCAGGGCTTCGACCTGATCACGCCGAACGAACGCGAGGCGCGCTTCGCCCTCGGCGACCAGGATTCGGTCGTCCGTCCGCTCGGCCTCGAGCTTTATCGCCGCGCCAACTGCAAGCTGCTGATCCTCAAGATGGGCGAGCGCGGCCTGCTGACCTATCGCGGCATGCCGAAAGCCGAAGAAGATGTGCGTGCTTTCTTCGCCGTCGACACCTTCTGCCAGAACGTGGTGGACGCGGTCGGCGCCGGCGATGCGCTGCTCGCCTACGCATCTCTCGCCTTGAAGGTTACTGGCAAGGCGGTCATTGCCTCCGTTCTCGGATCGGTGGCCGCGGCGCTGGCCTGCGAGCAGGAAGGCAACGTTCCGATCGGGCCCGACGACGTCCATGCCCGCCTCAACTTGATTGAAAGCCACGTCAATTATGGTTGAGCCGCTTCGCTCCGCCACAGGTGCCGCACGATGCGGGTGATCGTCGCCGGCATGGGCGTGCAGGGCCACAAGCGCCTGCGCATCGCCGGGGCGGACGCCGTGGCCACGGTCGATCCGGTCGCCGATGGCGTGAAATACCGCACCGTCGAAGAGGTGCCCCTCGACAGTTATGATGCGGCGCTACTCTGCGTGCCCGATACGCCGAAGGTCGCATTGCTCCGCCATCTGCTCGGCAACGGCAAGCACGCCCTGGTCGAAAAGCCGCTGTTCGCCGCCGACAATGCCGAGTTGGACGGGCTGGAGAAACTGGCGCGCGCCAACAACGCGGTCTGCTACACCGCCTACAACCATCGCTTCGAGCCGCATTACGCCGCCATGGCCGAACTGATCCGCTCGGGCAACATGGGCGAGATTTATCGCTGCCGTATGTTCTATGGCAACGGCACGGCGCGCCTGGTGCGCGATTCGGCCTGGCGCGACGAAGGCGCCGGCGTGCTGCCCGACCTCGGCTCACACCTTCTGGACACCTGCCGGTTTTGGTTCGGCAATTTCGCCGACGATTTCCGCGTCGTCTCGGCCGATCGCTTCGAGAACCGCGCCTTCGATCATGTTGTTATCGCCAATGGCGGACCGTTGCGCGTCGAACTCGAAATGACGCTGCTGTCCTGGCGCAACCATTTTACCTGCGACATCTTCGCAGAGAAGGGCACCGCGCATATCTCTTCGCTATGCAAATGGGGCCCGACGACAATGACGGTGCGCCGTCGCGTGCTGCCGAGCGGCCGTCCGCCCGAGGAAGAGAAGACACTGGTGCAAGAAGACCCGACCTGGGCGCTGGAATACGCCCACTTCAAGACTCTGTGCGAGAAACGGACGCCGACCGACATGAGCAACGACAAATGGCTCAACGGCCTGCTCGGCCGACTGGCGGACGAAGCCCTGCGGGCGGCGAAATGAGCCAGCCACGCATCGCTTACGTCGGCATGACCCATCTCGGCATCTGTTCGGCCATCGCCGCAGCGAGCAAGGGCTTCGAGACAATCTGCTTCGATCCCGACGCGGCGCGCATCAAGGCGCTCGACGCCGGCAACCTGCCCGTGGTCGAGCCCGATCTCGATGAATTGCTGCGGAACAACCGCTCGCGCATCAGCTTCACTGCCGACGTCGCCGCGCTCTCCAAGGCCGACGTGATCTATGTCGCGCCCGACGTGCCGACCGACGACGCCGGCGGCAGCGACCTCGCACCGATCAAATCGCTGCTCGCTCTGATCGAGCCGGCGCTGGCGAAAGACAGCGTCACCGTCATCCTTAGCCAGGTGCCGCCGGGCTTCTCGCGCGTCCATGCCTTTCCCGCCCGTCCGTTCTATTACCAAGTGGAAACGCTAGTATTCGGCCGCGCCGTAGAGCGCGCCACGCTGCCCGAGCGCTTCATCATCGGCTGCGCCGATCCCAAAGCGCCGTTGCCGCAACCTTTCAAGACCTTTCTCGCTGCCTTCGGCTGCCCGTTGCTGCCCATGCGCTACGAAAGCGCCGAACTGGCCAAGATTTCGATCAACTGCTGCCTCGTCGCCTCGGTGACGGTTGCCAACACGCTTGCCGAATTGTGCGAGCATATCGGGGCCGAATGGACCGAGATCGCCCCGGCGCTCAAGCTGGACAAGCGGATCGGCGCCTTCTCCTATCTCACCGCCGGCCTCGGCCTATCGGGGGGCAACCTTGAGCGCGACCTCGCCACGGTGGAGAATTTCGCCCGCGACCACGGCTCGGACGCCAGCCTGATCGAGGCCTTCATCCACAACAGCAAGCACCGCAAGGACTGGCCGCTGCGCACGCTGCATCAAGCGCTGCTCGACGACAAACCGGATGCGGTGATCGGCGTACTCGGGCTCGCCTACAAGGAAAACACCCACTCGACGAAAAACTCGCCGTCGCTCGCCCTGCTGCGCCATTTGCATCCCTGGGCGGTGCGCCTGTTCGACCCTGTGGTGCCCGCCACGGCGGCGGAGCATCCGCGCAGCACCGCCTGCGCCAGCGCCCTCGACGTCGCCAAGGGCGTCGACGCTCTCGTCATCATGACGCCCTGGCCAGCCTTCCGCGATCTAGCGGCTGGCGACATCAAAGCCGCCATGCGCGGCAGGCTGGTCATCGACCCCTATCGGATGCTCGACGGCGCGGCGTTGACCAAGACCGGCCTGACGCATATCACCTTGGGAGCGGGCGCGCCGCGCGCCTAGCGGCGCCCACCCCCTGACGGACGGAACACGCATGCTCGAACATCTGCAAATCCAGCCTATCGCGCCGACCCGCACCGTGGTCGTCGGGTCCGGCGGCTTTGTCGGCGGCGCAATCCTCCGAGAACTGACGGCCCGCGCCATGCCGGCGGTCGGCCTGACGCGTCAGGAGGCCGACCTACTCGCCCCCGGCGGCGGCGAGGCCTTGGCCCGGCATCTCAAGCCCGGCGACAGCGTCGTCTTCGTCTCGGCCATCGCGCCCGCCAAGAACGTGGCGCAGCTGATGGACAACCTGCGGATGGCCGAAGCGGCCTGCCAGGCCTTCGCCGCCGTCATGCCGGGTCATCTTGTCTATATCAGTTCCGACGCAATCTACGCCGACGATGCCAACCCGGTCACCGAATCCTCCTCCGCCGCACCGACCACGACCCACGGCATGATGCATGCGGCGCGCGAACTGATGTTCAAGACCGCCGTCACTTGTCCGTTCGCCGCGCTGCGCCCGACCCTGATCTACGGCGCACGCGATCCGCATTCCGGCTACGGCCCCAACCGCTTTCGCCGCCAGGCTGCCAAGGGTGAAGCGATTTCGATCTTCGGCGAAGGTGAAGAGCGGCGCGACCATGTGCTGGTCGACGACGTGGCCCGCCTCGCGGCGCTGATCCTACTGCACAAAAGCCGCGGCGCGCTCAACGCCGTCACCGGCGTTTCGACCTCGTTCCGCGACATCGCCGATATGGTCGCGGCGCAGTTTCCCGGCGGCAAGGTCGCCTCGACGCCGCGCCCCGGGCCGCGCCCACACCTGCTGCATCGCTTCTTCGACATCACCGGCTGCCTGAAGGCCTTTCCGGACTTCCGCTACGTGCGGATCGCCGACGGTATCGCCGACGTTCACAAACAAACTATGGGGCAATCCTGATGGCCGAGATCAACCTGCTCGACAAGCTGCCCAAGAGCCAGCGCAAGGTCGAAGCCCGCAAGACCGCCAAGACCGAAGAGCACATCCGCATTTCCCGCGAATACGGCGAGATGTATTTCGACGGCCCGCGCGAATACGGCTACGGCGGCTATCGCTACGACGGCCGCTGGGTGCCGGTGGCGCAGGACATGATCAAGCATTTCGACCTGAAGCCCGGCGACCGCGTGCTCGACATCGGCTGCGCCAAAGGCTTCCTGGTGAAGGACTTCATGAAAGCCCTGCCCGGCCTCGAGGCCTTCGGCATGGACGTCTCGAAATACGCGCTGATGCATTGCGAGCCGGAAGTGGTCGGCCGCCTGCAGATCGGCAATGCCATGGACCTTCCCTTTCCGGATAACAGCTTCAAGGCTGCGATCTCGCTCAACACGCTGCACAACCTGGCGCGCGACGATCTCAAGACTGCGTTGCAGGAAATGCAGCGCGTGTCGGGCGGCCGCGCCTTCGTGCAGGTCGACAGTTACCGCACCCCCGAACAGAAAGCGCTGTTCGAGGACTGGGTTCTGACCGCCAAGTTCCACGACTATCCGGACGGCTGGATCAAATTGTTCAATGAAGCCGGCTACACCGGAGACTATTATTGGACCATCATCGGCTAAGGAGTTGACCGCATGGCCACAGGCAAGAACGCCTTCGACGCGGACGCCGCGAAACTGCGCGTCAACCGCTACCGCAAGCGCATCCTGGAAGTCTCTCAGCAGGTCCAGGCGTTGCACATCGGCTCGGCCTATTCCTGCACCGAGATCGTCGACGTCGTCTACAATGGCCTGATGCGCCACGGCGAGGCCGGCGGCACGCGAGACATCTTCCTGATGTCGAAGGGCCACGGCTGCATGATCCAATACGCCATTCTGGAAGAGCGCGGCACGCTGACCCGCGCCGACATGGACGCCTATTGTACACCGACGGGCCGTCTCGGCTGTCACCCCGACCACGGCAATCCCGGCATCGAAGCGGCGACCGGCGCGCTTGGCCACGGCCTGTCGATGGCCGTCGGCATGGCGCTCGCCGAGCGCGGCCGCAAGCGCGACACCATCGTCTATACCGTGCTGTCGGACGGCGAGCTGCAGGAAGGCTCGACCTGGGAAGCGACGCTGATGGCTTCGTCCTTCGGCGTGAAGAACCTCGTCGCCTTCGTCGACAATAACGACTTCCAAAGCCTCGGCCGTACCTCTCAGACGCATCCGAGCTTCTATCCGGTGGTCGAGAAATATCTCGCTTTCGGCTGGGAAAGCGTTCAGGTCGACGGCCACGATTCGGCGGCCATCCACGACGCGGTTGCCTCCCGCAAGGGCGACAAGCCGCTGATGGTCGTCGCCAAAACGACCAAGGGCAAGGGCATCAGCTACATGGAAAACGTGCCGATCTGGCACTACCGCTCGCCCAACAAGGACGAATATCAGCAAGCCCTGAAAGAACTGGAGGCCGCGCTGTGAGAAACACATTCTCCGAAGCGCTTTACGACGAAGCCAAGAAGAACCCGGACATCTACATCGTCGTCGCCGACATCTCGCCGGCCGGATCGATGGCGAAGTTCTCGACGGAGTATCCCGAGCGCTTCATCAATGTCGGCGTCGCCGAACAGAGCATGATCGGTATCGCCGCCGGCCTGGCGCTGCGCGGCTGCCAGCCCTTCGCCTACACCATCGCCACCTTCTCGCTGTACCGCCCGTTCGAAATGGTGCGCGACGATCTGTGTTACCAGAACCTGCCGGTCACCGTCGTCGGCATGGGCTCGGGCGTGATCTATTCGACGCTCGGCGGCACTCACCACACGCAGGAAGACATCGCGGTGGCCGGCGCGATCCCCAACATGCAGATCATCGCGCCCTGCGATCCGGCGGAATGCACCGAAGCGACGCGCCATTGCGCGACGCAGAAGGTCGGCCCGATCTATCTGCGCCTCGGCAAGGCCGGCGAGCCGGACATGACTAAGGGCGCCGAGCCGTGGAAATTCGGCAAGCTGCGTTACCTGCGCCGCGGCAGCGACGTCTGCATCCTGACCTACGGCGTCATCACCAAGATGGCGGCGCAAATCGCCGACAGCTTGGCGGCGCAAGGCAAATCCGTGTCGCTGGTGTCCTGCCATACGCTCAAGCCGCTCGACCGCGAGGGCATCATCGAGGCGCTCAAGACCCACAAGCAGGTCATCGTCATCGAAGAGCATGCGCCGCAGGGCGGCCTCGCGCCGCAGACCAAACAGATCGCCTGGGACATCAAGGCGACCTGCCGGCTCGACACCTTCACCCTGCAGGACAAGTTCATCCATAACTACGGCTCACACGACGACCTGTTGGCGGCGCACGGCCTGTCGCCGCAGCGCATCCTCGCCGCCGTCGCCTGAGCCGGTCGCGTCGGGGCGGGGGCGTCGTGCGAGTTCTCGTCACAGGCGTCTCTGGCTTCGCCGGCAGCTTCATCGCCGAACATCTGGCCGCGAGCGGCCATGATGTCGCCGGCCTCTACCGGCGCGGCCTCGGCTTTGCCGGGCGCCTGACCGGCCGGAGCGGCCTGACGCTCCTTCAGGGCGATCTGACGGCCCTGGAAGCCCTTCCGGGGCCTTATGAGGCCGTCATCCATGCCGCCGCCACCTCGCCGGCACCCGGCATCGACGACGCCACCGTATTGCGCGATGGACGCGACGCGACGCGCGCTCTGCTCGCCCGGATGCGGACCTGGAACAGCCGCAAGCTGGTGTTCCTCTCCTCGCTCTCGCTCCATGGCGAGATCGACAGTCCGATCGTCGATGAAACCACGCCCATTCTCCGCCCCGACGCCTACGGGGTCTCCAAGGCCGACGCCGAACGGATGATTGCCGACGAGGCCGGCTGGCTGCCGGCCGTTGCGCTACGCCTGCCTGGCGTCATCGGGCCGGGCGCCCATCGCAATTGGCTGTCGGGCGTCGCCGCCAAGCTGCGCGCCGGCCAGCCGGTGCGCGCCTTCAGTCTGGCTGCGCCCTTCAACAACGCCTGCCACGTCGCCGATCTGTCCCGCCTGGCCGAAACGCTTATCGCGCGTGACTGGACAGGCTTCGACGCCATGACGCTGGGCGCGCGCGGCACCATCTCCGTGCGCGCCGCCATCGAGATCTTAGCAGCGGCCATGAAGCTGCCTTGCCGCATCGACGAAGCACCGGCGACAAAGCCGGGGTTCCTGTTATCGAGCGAGCGCGCCATCGCGCGTTGGGGTTACGATCCGATGGAGATCGGCGCGATGATCGCGCGCTATGGCCGCGAGGCCTAGGGCGCCGGCACGAAGCGGGCGCGGCTCGCGTGCATCCACAGGGCGAAGGCGTCGTACGGCGTCAAACGCGGTCTCCCGGCCAGGATGTCGTCGGCCGAAAACAATCCCAAGCCCTGCCCTTCACCGAGCCGCAATCCGGCAAACGCGCTGTCCGGCAGCCGCAGCTCGTAAAACAGGCGATAGATCGAGGGGCAACCCGGCGCGAAGGAAAAATCGAAATCGAAGCGCGTGAAGAAGCTGCAGGCCGCCGCTTCGCGCGCAAAGCCGAGTTCTTCGGCCAGTTCGCGCACGAGCGCCTGATCGCTGCTTTCCCCAGGGTCGACGCCGCCGCCGAAACAGCCCCAATAGTCGGGAAAAAAGATGCCTTCCTTGGCGTCGCGATGCTGCAGCAGATAACGATCGCCGAGCAAAATAATCGCGGCGACCGCATCTCCCGGCGTGAGAGGCGCGCCACTGCGATCAACGAAAGGCTCCGAGGCTACCGCCATCAGGTTGCCGGGGCGTTCAGCGAGGCATGGTAGACCGCCAGAATGTCCTCGACCGGGCCGACCGCTAGAACCTGTCCCGCCTTCATCAAGGCCGCTTTGTTGCAGAAATTGCGGATCAATTGGTCCGAATGGGATGCCAGAACCAGAATACGACTGCGCTGCACGAATTCATTGAGGCGGCGAGCGACTTTCTCGGCGAAGCGCGCATCGCCGGCGCCGATACCTTCGTCCATGAGCAGGATGCCCGGATCGAGGGCCGTGGCGACGGCAAAGCCGAGGCGCGCCGTCATGCCCGCGGAATAGGTGCGCACCGGCAAGGAGAGAAACTCGCCGAGTTCGCTCATCTCTTCGATGTAGGACATCTTGTTCTCGATTTCGTCGCGCGTCAGTCCGAGCAGCAAACCGGCAGTGATGATGTTCTCATAGCCGGTATCTTCGCCATCAAGGCCGGGCAACGTGTCGAACAGCGGCGTGATCTTCCCATCGGCCAGCACTTCGCCGGAGACCGGTTGATAGATGCCGGCCATCACTTTGAGAAGCGTTGATTTTCCCGCACCGTTGGTCCCGACCAGGCCGAGGCGGTCACCGTCGTGAAGCTCTAGCGACACGTCGCGCAAGGCGGTGATCGTCACGCGATCCTGCCGCTTCAGGTCACGTTTCAGCACGCCGCCGACCGTATTGCTGAACAACACTTTGCGCAAATTACGGCGCGCGCCGTAAATCGGGAAATCGACGTTGACGTTGCGCAGAATCAGGGTGGACATCGATCTAGCTCCAATACGCGATGCGCTTGCGAAATTTGGAGAAGACCAAATAGGTCAAGGTCCATCCGAACAAAGCGAGCACGAGAACGAAGATATAGCTTTCGTTGGCCGGCATGCGGTCCAGCATCGGCGCACGGATGACGTCGATCAGGTGATAAAGCGGATTGAGCGTCACGAAAATGAACTTCTTCGTACCGGTGAGGGAATCGGGCAGCCAAAAAACCGGCGTGATGAACATGGCAATATTGACGACGCTGCTGACGAATTGCGAGACATCGCGAAAGCGCAAGGCGAACATGCCCAGCAGCAGCACAACCCATGCCGCGTTGACCAGCACGAGCAAAAGGCCGGGGATCGCCAACAAGGCGAAGGGCTGCAGGAGATGCGGCGCGAAGATCAAGCAGACGACCACATAGAGCGACAGATTATGGGCGAAGGCGATCAAGTTGCGCCATAGCAAGGCATAGGCGAGCAAGGAATATTCGAGCTGTACCTGGCCGTACTTGCTGCCCTCGCCATGATAAAGGCTGGACGCTTCGCTCAAGATGGCGGCGACCATGCTCCATACGACGAAACCTGCGGCAAGGAACGGCACATATTCCTCCACCGGGCGATTCCATAGGCCGGTGCCGACGCTGCCGAGCGCGGCAACGAACATCCCGAGGCTGATCGCGCTCCAGAACGGGCCGAGCACGGTGCGCCGATAGCGCCGGCGGATTTCCAGGAACCCGAGACGGCCCCAAACGCGCCAGTGCAATAACCCCTTCAGGATGTCGATGCCAGTGCCCTTCGCAAGAGGACGCGGAGCGCTGTTGGGTTGAACAGTGTTCATGAGACTAGGACTTCATATTAGGCGGTGATGCGCCGATAGCGGGCGCGAGACGGGCAAAGGCCTCGGTGATGTTGTCGTAGAGATCCGGCAGCCAGACGATGTGCTGGCCGGGTGCCGCGAAGGAAAAATCGACCCCGACATCATGTCCGTTCTCGGCAAGATAGCCGGGCATGTTTTCGGGCGCAGTGCCGACTTCGAGAAAGACGATGTAGCGCGCCCGTTCGTTGTACCAGCAAAGCTCCATCGGCCCATGCATTTGCGCCATGTTGAGCCAAGCCGCCTCCGCAAGCGCCATACGCACCTCGAGGTCCCAGCTCGCCGCTTCGCAAATCGCATGTTCGACCAGGCCCGGCGCGCGCGGCGACATCGCCGCTTCGGTATCGAGGACAAAAATCGGCAAATAGACGGTCTGGTCAAGCTCACTGGCAAAGCGCAGCCAAGCGTCGACGTGGCTGTTACGCTGCGGCGAATGGGGGCTGCTGCGTAGCGTGATGACGATCGGCCGGCGCTGGCCGGCGCGGTCAGCCAGAAATTGCGCGACGAACTCGCGGGCGCGTGGCGTGGCCTGAAACATCGGCCATACCGGCTCGCCGCCACGGTGCAGGTCGTGCACAACCCGCTTATGCGGCTGGCGCGGCTGATAGAGGCGGTAATCGGATGGATAGAGCCGGCTCTCATCGTCGGTCAGGAGTTCTGCCGCCTGGTCGCGATTGCCGCAGACCGCATAGCCGCGCACCGAGGGCAATAGCGAGAGAATCGGCAGCAGAATATGACGCAGACGGAACCGCCGGGCTTCCTCGTCGAACAAGGCCAGAGACCCCTGTTCGCGGCGCAAGCCACCGTCGGCAGCCGGAACGATCAGCACCGTCAGCCCCGCGAGCTTGCGGCGGCGGCGCTCCAATTCGGCCGCTGCGAGATAGCTGGCAAAATCGAAAGTAATCGGCGCGGCCGATAGGTCGAAGACGAACTGCAGGCAATCGCGCGACCAGGCATTTTGCGCCTGCCCGCGGCGGCGGTGAAACGGCGCCCGCAGGGCAATCAGGGCTCGGCGCAAAGCCAGAGTCGCAGGACGGCGCGGGTTGCGCAATTCGTTGCCAAGCACAGCGCCGACATAGCCGACCCCTTGCTCGCGCAGGCCTGTCCGAAATTTGCCGAAAAGGCTGCTCATGTCCTATCAGTTCCTGCCAATCGATCGTCAAGCGAGGGCGGCAACATAATTGCCATAAATACTCAAGTTAACACCTTGAGATTATTGAAAATACCCTTGAAAATTCGAGCAGCCTGTGGTGTTTAATATCCTCGTATGGCCAAAATACCAAGACAAGATAAGTACTATGGCTCGCATGAGCATTTGACCCGCGAAGATGAGGTAAAATCCTCATCCAATCGCTCGTTCGGACTTGTCTTCGCCGCTTGCTGTTTCGTCGTGGGCGCGCTCAGCTGGTTGTCCGGCCATACCCATTGGCCTTACTGGTTCGCCGGCTCGGCGGCTTTCCTTCTCGTCGCCTTGACCCTGCCGCGCAGCCTGGGGCCTTTCAACCGCTTATGGACGAAATTCGGCCTGCTGCTCGGCGCCGTGATGGCGCCGGTCATGCTGGCGGCGATTTTCTATGTGTTCGTCACGCCGATCGGTTTGTTGATGCGTGCGACCGGCAAGGACCCGCTCCGCCTCAAGCTCGACCCCGCCGCGACGTCCTACTGGATTGCGCGCGACAAGGTCGCCGACGCCAAGACATCTTTCAAAAACCAATACTGAGCCGGGACCATCATGCTGCTCTCGATCCTCCGCGAACTCGTCACCTTCCTGAAGGTCCGCAAGAAATACTGGATCATCCCGATCTTCGTCGTGATGGCACTGTTCGGCGGCCTGATCGTGCTGACCAAGGGCAGCGCCGTCGCGCCCTTCATCTACACGATCTTCTGATCGCCGCCCCATGCGCGTTCTCGGCCTTTCCGCCTTTTATCACGATAGCGCCGCGGCGCTGGTCGACGGCGGTCGCATCGTCGCCGCGGCGCAGGAAGAGCGTTTCACGCGCAAGAAATTCGACAGTTCCTATCCCCGCCATTCAGTCGAGTATTGTCTGGCCGCCGCCGGCCTGACGCTAAACGACATCGACTACGTCACTTTCTACGACAAGCCGTTCATCAAGTTCGAGCGGCTGCTGGAAACCTACCTGACGTTCAGCCCGAAGGGCTTCAAGTCCTTCCGCATGGCGCTGCCGCTGTGGCTCCGCGAAAAGCTGTTCCAGAAAGCCCTTCTGGCCGAGAAGCTGAAGGAGATGGAGCCGAATTTCGATTGGGAAAAACGGCTCCTGTTTTCCGAGCACCACTTGAGCCACGCCGCCTCGGCGTTCTATCCGTCGCCTTTCGAGCGTGCTGCGGTCTTGACGATGGACGGCGTCGGCGAATGGGCGACCACCTCGATCGCCATCGGCAACGGCCGCGCGCTCGACGTGCGCCAGGAAATCCATTTTCCGCACAGCCTCGGCCTGCTCTATTCCGCCTTCACCTACTACACGGGCTTTCGCGTCAATTCCGGCGAATACAAGCTGATGGGCCTCGCGCCTTACGGCGAGCCGCGCTACGCAAACCTGATTCGCGACCATCTGATCGACGTCAAGCCTGATGGCTCTTTCCGTCTCAACATCGATTATTTCGATTTCTGCACCGGTTTGACCATGACCAACGCGAAGTTCGACGCGCTGTTCGGTGGTCCGGCGCGGCCGCCAGAAAGTCTACTGACCCAGCGCGACATGGACCTCGCCGCTTCGGTGCAGCTCGTGATTGAAGAGATCATTCTCAAGATCACCCGCAACATCGCCAAGGAAACCGGCGAGAAGAATCTCTGCCTCGCCGGCGGCGTCGCGCTCAACTGCGTCGCCAATGGCAAGGTGTTGCGCGACGGCAAGTTCGAGAAGATTTGGATTCAGCCGTCCGCCGGTGACGCCGGCGGCGCCCTCGGCGCGGCGCTGGCTGCCTACTATCTTCATGCCGAGCAGCCACGCGAAGTCTCCAACGGCATGGACGCCATGTCGGGCGCCTACCTCGGCCCCGCCTTCGAGCAGGACGACATCGACCGCTGCTTGACGGCCGTCGGCGCTCGTTTCACCACGCTCGACCGCGAGGCGATGCTCGACACCACCGCCGACGCGCTTGCCGCCGGCAAGGCGATCGGCTGGTTTCAAGGCCGCATGGAATTCGGACCGCGCGCCCTCGGCAACCGCTCGATTATCGGCGATCCGCGCAGCCCGGAAATGCAAAAAACCCTCAATTTGCGGGTCAAGTACCGCGAGAGCTTCCGTCCTTTCGCGCCCTCGGTGTTGCGCGAGCGCGTGTCCGAATGGTTCGCCATGGATGGCGATAGCCCCTACATGCTGCTCGTCGCCCCGGTGGCGGACGCCCACATCAAGCCGATGACTGAGGCGGACGAGCAACTGTTCGGCATCGAGAAGCTCAACGTGCCGCGCTCATCGATTCCGGCCGTCACTCACGTCGATTATTCGGCCCGCGTGCAGACCGTTCATCGCGAAACAAATGCCGTTTATTACGACCTCATCGAGAAATTCGGCGAGCGCACGGGCTGCCCCGTCATTATCAATACGAGTTTCAACATCCGCAGTGAGCCGATCGTCTGCACGCCCGAAGATGCGTTCCGCTGCTTCATGGGTTGCGAGATCGAGCTGCTGGTCGTCGGCAACGCTGTGTTGCGCAAGGAAGACCAGGACCCCGCTCTGAAGACCGATTACAAAGACGACTTCGAACTCGATTAGCCGCCGACGCCTGAGGAAAGCGACGAATCGTTCGCCCAGCGTGTCATAGTCACTCCATACCGACAGAGAGCCCCATCTTGAAAAAAGCACTGATCATTGGCGGCGGAGCCGCTGGTTGCACCGCCGCGCATCAACTGATGAAGATGGGCGGTTGGGATGTGCTGCTCGTCGAAGCGGGCGCCTTCCTCGGGGCCGGTGTGCGCACCTTTTACTATGGCGGCCATCCCTACACCTTCGGTCCGCGCCATTTCCTGACGCAGAACCGCGAAGTCTACGACTACATGGACGGCATCTGTCCGCTGCGTCGGTGCGCCGACCATCAATTCATCACCTACGTCGAGCGCGATAACGCCTTCTACAACTACCCGATCCATGTCGATGACATCGCCAAGATGCCCGATGCGGCCTTGATTCAGGGCGAGATGGCGGCGGCAAAGGGTGTCGAGAACGCGCAGAATCTAGAAGAATATTGGATCGGCTCGGTCGGCCAAACGCTCTACGACAAGTTCATCAAGGAATATAATAAAAAGATGTGGCTGGTGGACGATGTCAGCACCATCGACACCTTCAGCTGGTCCCCCAAAGGCGTGACGATTAAAAGCGGCCCGCGCGCCGCATGGGATACCGCCTTATCCGCCTATCCTTATGCCGAAGACGGTTATAACCGCTTCTTCGACGTCACCACCGAAGGCGTCAACGTCCGCCTGAAAACCAAGATCGAACGCTACGACATTCCCAAGCGCACAGTCTGGATCGGCGGCGAGAAGATGACTTTCGACGTCATCATCAACACGATCTCGCCGGACGAACTTTTCGAGAAATGCCACGGTGAACTGCCGTTCCTGGGGCGCGACTTCCACAAAATTGTGTTCCCCACGGAGCATGTGTTTCCGGAGCATGTTTACTTCCTGTACTACGCGAATGACGAAAAGTTCACCCGCCTCGTCGAATACAAGAAGCTCACGCATCACAAGTCGCCGACGTCGCTTGTCGGCATGGAAATTCCGTCGCTGAACGGCAAGCATTACCCATTGCCGTACAAAGCGGTGCAGAAGCTCGCCACCGAGTACTACAAAATGATGCCCGACAACGTTTATTCCATCGGGCGCGCTGGCAGCTATCGCTACGGTCTCGACATCGACGATTGCATCGAGCAGGCCTTCATCATGGCCAAGCAGATCAAGGAAGGCGGCAATGACTACCCCGTGCCCATGGAAATGTGGCGCTGACGCTTCGGCCGTGCGCGGATGAAATACCGCCTCATCACGGTCAGTTGGGGACAGGCGCACACCGACATCTTCCTGCGCTTGACGCTGCGTTCGCTATTGGCGCCCGGCAATTTGGCGGGCGCGCCTGCCGGCACTTTCAGCTACCCGATCTACACGACGCGCGAAGACGCTGATCGCCTGCAGGCGGACGCGCTCTTTCGCCGCGCTTGCGAACTTGCCGATGTCTCGATCGAGACCTTTTCGCTCAAAGAAATCGATGCCGGGAATTCGATTTCGCACTGGGTGTTATGGCGTCGCGGAATCGCCCAAGCCCGCAAGAACGGCGAAATCGTCATCACCGTCGCCGGCGACCATATTCTCAGCCGCGGTACGCTCGCCCGCTGGCGCGAACTGTTCGAATCGGGCAGCGTCGCGATCTTCTCGCCGGGTTTGCAGGTCGTCCGCGAAACGCTGAAGCCGGAACTCGATCGCCGCTTCCCGCAGGCCATGCCCATCGATTTGCCTGTCGAGGACTTGCGGGCGCTGATGCTGGCGCACCTGCACCCGTCGAACATCATCATGTTTCCCGATTGCCCGGCGACGACGACTCATCCCGAATATCGCCTGATGCCTTTGCCGGGCCGCGGCTTTCAGCAGTCCATTCGGACATCGCACGCCGTCGCGTTCAATCCGGGCGCGGTCGCGACCACCGACAATCTTTGCCCGCTGGAAAAGCTCGATCGGATCGCGTTCGAACCTTGCCGTTTCCTGAGCGCCGAACCCTTCTTCAAGGCCGCTCCCCACTACATGATGCATGAGAGACTCGACGACGTGGCGCTCAGCCGGCTCGGCAGCTGGGCGGACGAATATATGTCGCCTGTCCATATGCTCGAGAGCGACGTCGTCCATTCCTATAGCTTGACGGCGTCATCGCCGGCGGAATTGCGCATGGGCGAACAGGCCCTTGGCTTTCAGCGTCGCCAATTGTTGGCGAGCCGCACGCTGTTTCGCGTCTGGCGGAGCCTGCGCACCGCTGGACTCATCGAAACAGCCCGTTGGCTCGCCGCCGGCGCCGTGTACGGCCGCCTACGTCGGCAAATCGCTCTGCGCGGCCCCCTCACCGTGTTTGCCCCCATCGATTATTCGTTGCTGCGCATCGCGCCAGACCAGGCGAACAGCTTGCTCAACGGCAAAGCGCGCGCGCTGATCAAAACGATCAAGGGGCATATCGCCCTGGGCGAACACGCCTTCAAGCCGGGTCAGCGGCTCGACATTTTCAGAGATGGCGGCATCGTACTGGCCGATGGCCGCGGGCTTGATCGGCGCGCCGATGGCCGCATCCGCATCGTCGGCCAGCCTCTGCGCGTCGACAACATTCTTATCTATCCGGTCGACCGCCCGCTGATGCGGTTGTCGATGCGCGCCCTGACGCGTGAAGACCGCCTCGCGCAGGTACGGCGGATATGCCGCCGCAGCCTGTTGCATTCCAAAGCGCAGCTGAAGCAACTGGTCATCGCCGGATTGCGCGAATGCCCGCGCGCGATGGCCCTCGCCCAGAAGATACGCAACCGAATGTATGCCGCGGGCAATCTGGAGACGGACGGCACGCCCTCATTGACGCTTGAGGCGCTTGCGGCCCTGCGCGGCGCCGTGCGCGCGCGCGCCATCGCTCAGGCGCAACGGCTCAATCGCTTTTACGCCACCGAGGTCCTCGGCGGCGGCCCGTTGGAGAACACCGTTCTCACGAGGTTTTCCCAATGCCTGGAGCCACCTGACGCCGTTTCGAACGATCCCGCCGCTGGACTTATGGCGGTGCTCGACGTCAGCCCGGATTTTTCGGAAGCTTGGCTTGAGACCGCATATCAACGGCGTGACGCGGGCGATCTCGACGGCGCGCTTGACGCATTGGCGAAGGCTGCAACGACGAAGCCGCGCCTGCGCCGCAGCTTAGCCGATCCGCATCCCCATCTGGTCGCCGCCATCGAAATCGCGATGATTCATTCGGACCGACAAGAGCCGGCGCAAGCCTTGGCAGCGCTGGAAGCGGCGCCACACACGCGGCCTTATCCGTGGCGCGGATATTTTCTCAAAGGTGCGGCGCTCAGCCAAACGGGCCGCGCGCAGGATGCGATCGCTGCATTCGATCGCTGCATGATTGCCGACAATGTCATGCCCGGCCTGGACGGCGTTCTGCCGCATGGCTTGCATTGAGCTGACCGCGGCTTGGGTGTTAGCCGCGGCGGCGCGTCAGTCGTCCAATTTGACGCCGGCGCGCACGTGCTCATCAATGCGGAACAGGCACATCTTGACGCCATTGGCGGCGAAATACTCATCCACCGCCTTGCGGGCCCCTTCGAACGCGCCGTAATCGTCGATAATGAGCACGCCGCCCCTCGCCAGCTTGGGGAAGAGATGGATCAGCTCGTGACGGACCGACGAGAAAAAGTCGGTATCAAGCCGCAATAGCGCGATTTGGTCTGGTATCCGGCCCGGAATAGTGTCCTCGACCATGCCCTTCACGAAAATGAACTTGTCGGTCGGATATTGCGACTTGTAGACGTTCGCCCTGGTATCCTCTTCCGAGGACATCACCCATCCGGACCCGGTGCCGCTTTCGTTCTTATTGGCTTCCCAATACTGCGCCGTCCAATCTTCGCCTTCGGTTGTGAAGACGTCTTCCTCGGTCGGCTTGGGCATGCCCTCGAACGTGTCGTAGAGCCAGATGTCACGGTCCGTTACATTCTTGCGCAGCAGAGTGCGGGCGATGACATAAGGGCTCGCGCCCTTGAACACGCCGCATTCGACAAACGCGCCTGGAATCTTCGAATCGACAACATATTCGACGGAACGCGCGAGTTGGGCGATCGCTTCGGGTACTTGGCACGCCAGATCGGTGACGTCGACATAAAGGCGGCGCTCGGTCGGGGTCAAATCATGCAAGTGCGGCGGGCGGGCGCCGTCGAACACGTCGAAATCGAGCTGCGAGACCACCTCGGCATAAGCCGCCTCATCGCTATAACGCAAACGCCGGGCACGCTTGACCGCCGATACGTCGCGCATGCGCTTGACAGTCGCCGCCACGCCGTGACGCCACATATAGGAAGCGCCGCGCGCCACCAGTCCGAATTTCGACGCCAAATCGATCCACCTTGAACTTGATCCATAGGTCGGGCTGCCAAGGCACCTGCGGCAGCCAAGCCGGCCATATGTATCGATTGCCGGGGCCGAATGCGCAAGGGGAAAGCCGCTCTTTTTGCCTGCTAAACCCTCTCCGAGACGGGGTTTTTCGGGCCAATAGGATGGACGCCGCAAAGGGTTTCCTTTAGATTTACCCGCACATTTCAAATAAAAATGACACGTGAAAAAACCAATGTTTCCCGCTCGCAAGTCGTTCGCCAACAAAGACATCAACCACCTCTCCTACCGCCCCGTTTTCGAGATGACCTGCGAGTTCAGCAAGAGCATCGCCGCTGGCGAGTTCAAGCTGCAACAGCCCCTGGTCGTCGCCGATGTCGGCGCGGCGCAGGGCCTCGATCCACGCTGGGAGCTGTTCGGCACAGCTTGCGCCCAGATCGGTTTCGAGCCGGACAAGATGGAATGCGAACGCCTGGCGGTCCACTACGCCAAGGAAAAACCGGGTGGGACCCGCAAGTTCATGGAGCCTGTGGCCCTGTGGCGCGAAGCCGCGACGCGGCCCATTCGCATCACGCGCGACCCCGATGCCTCGTCCTTCTACATGCCGAATGCCGAGTTTTTCGAACGCTTGCCAGATCCGACGCTGCAACAAGTCGTCGCCGAGGTTGACGTCACCGCTATCCCGCTCGACGACTACAAGATGCCGCTCGATGCGAGCATCGACTTCATCAAGCTCGATGTCCAGGCGGCCGAGCTCGACGTGATGGTCGGCGCCCAGCGCTGCATGGAAGACGGCGTTCTCGCGGTGATCGGCGAAATGCTCTTCACGCCGCATTATCTCGAGCAACCCTGGTTCGGCGATTTCGATTCCTTCATGCGCGGCCACGGCTACCAGCTGTTCGACATCGATCTGCGGCGCTGGCGCCGTCGCGCCTTGCCGGCAGCCTTCGACGGCGTGCGTGTCGGCGGCGTGAGCTATGGCGATGCCCTCTATCTGAAGGATCCCGTCGCTTTCCATCTGAAGAACGACAATCCCTCGGCTAAGGGACATCGCTTCTGCAAGCCTGGGCTTGAACGCGACAAATATCTCAAGCTCATTGCTTTGGCGGAATTCTTCTCCGTGCCCGACTACGGCATGGAAGTCGCCGAATTCGGCAAGAAACAAGGCCTCTTCACGGCCGACGAGACTGCGAAAATCCTCGCCAAGCTCAACGCCAATACCATCGTCTCGTGGAACGACCGCAACGTCATGCCGCGCTAAGCGCCGGCACGACCCTGCAGCAGGCGCCATGCCCACTCTGCGGCGGACAGGCATTCTCGCCTTTGTTCGCAGCAGAGCAGGTGCCGGCGCGCCATATCCGCACAGCTGGCGCACCCGATGTGGAAGGTGACTTCGGCGCCTTGGCGATCGCCCAATGCGACGGCTGCGGCCATGTGGTGAACGCCGCCTTTCGCAGTGAGTCGGCTGAGCATCTTTACGAAGTCCACCCTTCGACGAACGCGCCGGTCCACGAATCGATGCTGCGCGGCCTGGAAAGCATCGCCGCCAATATCCTCGGCACCCCGACAAGCCCGCAACGCATCCTGGAAATCGGCTGCGGCGTCGGCGCCTTGGCCAGGCTGCTGGCGCGGAATGCCGCCTGCGTCCACCTGATCGAGCCCAATCTCAGCGCCGCCGATGCCAAATTTGGCAACGACCGCATTTCCTTTCTGCCAGGCTTCTTTCCAGCTGCCACGACCGGCGAGCGCTACGATCTTGTCGTTTGCCGCCAAGTTCTCGAACATGTCGAGACGCCGCTCGCCTTCCTCAAGGCAATCCGCGAGCATGTGGCGCCCGGTGGACGGGCCTATGTCGAGGTGCCGAGCGCGGACTACATCATCCGCCATGCATCGCTCACCGACTTCCATTATCTGCATGTGCAGTACTTCACCGACGCCGTGCTGCGCGCCATGTTCGCCCGCGCCGGCTTCGAGGTGACGCGGTTCGATTCGATCAAGGATGGCCATGATTACGGCTACCACCTGATTCCGGCCGCGCCGCGCGAGACTCCTTGGCCGGGCCGCGCCAACGTTCCGGCTGATCTGCCGCTGCGCATCACCGAACGCCTCGCCGCCGGCCGCACACGCTTGGCCGGACTGGACGGCCCGCTGGCGCTTTACGGCGCTTGCGCCTACGCCCAGGCATTCATGGGGGTTTATCCCGATCTTTGCAGCGCCCCGCTCATCCTCGACGACACCGAATCCTACGACGGGCATGAGGCCTATTCGCGCCTCGGGCGCCTGGCCGTGCGCAAACCCACGCCGGAGATGCTCGCCGAGCTGCGCCATGTGGTGATATCAGCATGGCTGCACGACAGCGCTATCGCCGCCCGCCTTGCTGCCTTGGGATATACGGGAAGCGTGCTAAGCCTCAGATCCGACAACCTGGCAGGGACCTCGGGGCATCCGCCGAGCCTATTCGCTTAAGTCACGCCGCCCGCGCGGGCACATGCTATTTCGCCAACGATGCTTGCTTCGCCTGGAGCTTGGCGAGTCCGCCATCGGCTTCGAGTTGCGCCAGCACGCAATTGACGATTCGCCGATTCATCGGCGGCGCATAATGCACCGGATCGAAATAGAGCTTTTCTTCGCCGGCATCCTTGCCGACGTCGGCGCACCAAGCCACGCGCTCATGGCCGTCCCAGGCCGCCAGCCTCTCTTTGAGAAGCGGGTAGCCGATCCGCGTGTATTGGTGCCATTCCGGCACTGAAAACAGATGCTTCGACAGATCGAACTCGTACATCGGGGTCGGCTGCACGATGAAGGCGGCCTCCGCGCCGATGGCATGCGCCATCGCACCCGCAAGACGGAAGTTGTTCAATAGCCTCATCGTCACATGCTCGATATGCGCGCGGTCGTTCGTATCGTTGAAGCTGCGGACTTTCGTTAATTCAGGGACGTAATTCGGGTCCATGCGTTTCGCCGCGGTCGGGATCTCCTCGCGTCCGGGCGTCGCGAGAGTCAATTCCCGTTGATTGAAATTGCGCGCCCAGCGCACCGCAGGGCTTTGCAGCCAAGCCTGCCAAAGACTCCACAGCGAACCACGATCGATCATCAGCTGCGTTTGCAAGCTGATGATGACCTTTTCGAACTCACGATAGTATCCGGAGTGCGCGGTGTCCTCGGTGGTCTGGAAATAATCATTCAGCCCATCGAGGAAGAACACTGCATCCGGCCGGATGCCTTGCGACGCCATCTTCCAGAAACTCACGACTTCCTGGTTCGAATAATAGGCGCCGACGCCGAAGTTGTAGACGCAGATATCTTGGCCAAGCCGCGCCCGCAGCGCCTCCTGCATATAAGCCGCCGCGGTTTCGTCGTCAGCCGCCCCCGCGCCAAGCATCGTCGAGCCACCGAACATGAAGACATTCAGGTGAGAATTGTCGATCGGCCAGGCGCACTGCTCTTTGCCGATCAAGCGGAAGCCCGCATCATGAACCGCCAAATCATAGGCAACGACGGGCTCGTGATTGAACTCTACATAGGTCGAATAGCGGTTGCCGAGCCGGAACTTCGTATAGATCAGCTGACGAATTTCATCGTCGCTTTTGCCGCTGTAGACCTTTCGCAAGGTATCGAAACCGTAGCTCTCCACCCAGCGGTCGGCCTCTTTCTTGCCCCAGTCTGGCAAGGCGCCGATTTTCGTCACCGGCATTAGTGGGCCGGCGAACGGCCGCAATGCGAGATTCAATCCGGCGACAAGCAGGCAGACGAGCACCAGCATCGTGCAGGACGCGGCAAAGACCTTGCCGATGCGTTGCAGGACGCGGGTAACGCGCCCCTGTTGATCGGGGGGCAGCGTGGGCGGTGGGGACATCATGGCGCGATCACCTCTGGCATATGCTCACGCAACGCCGCAGCCAGAAGATTCGCCGTCAGCTGATTACCCTGGGCGGACATGTGCCCGGTATTCCAGATGCGCCCTTCGTCGTGAGGCTGACGAACCCAATTTTGCCAAAACGCCGCTTCATCGACTTCAAAGCGGCGACGCAACTCGGGGTAGCTATCGACGACGAGATAACCGGCGCGCTTGGCGCAGTCGAGAATGTAAGGCACCTTGTAATAGTCGCGTGAATTGTCGTGGCCGTTGACCTGAATGCCGGCATATTGCGCGAGCGCAATCAATTTCACGTCGCGTCCGCGCAGCTTCTCCGCGAGTCGGCCCCATAACAGACAACTGACTTCCACGCCGCGATTATGCGCGACACGCACCTCCCCTTCGTAGAGCAGCCATTTGCTCCGCAGTCCGAGACGCTCCGCCGCCCAATAAACCAGATAGCTCCGCCCGAACGTCGTCCGCGCCCAGCCGGCATATTTGCGCGAGGGTTGATAGTCAGGAACTGGCACGCCCTTGAGAACGAGCTTGCCATCCTCGACATCGAAATAGGGTTTGATAAGACCCTGATTGATCGAATATTCGTCGCGTCCAACATTGTTCGGAATAAAGGAAACGATAATCGCCTTCGGCTTCACGATATCGAGCAACTGCTCGGCCCGTAGGATCGCTTGATCGATGCCGTAGCCGCCGGCGCCGCCATTGACCACGCTGCCTCCGAGTTCGGCCTCCAGACGCGCCGGCCAGGATTGTGCGTCCGCCACTTCGGAGCCAAAAGTAAAGCTGTCGCCCGTCGCGAGAATGCCGCCTTGCGGAATGTCCGGCAGCGGATCCCCAGGCTTGAGGGTCTGGTTCAGACGAACCCCCATGCGGCCATGGCTGTTGACGCCGCCACGATAGTCCTCGCGCGTGACATAGCCGAGGACCGGGTCGTATTGGATGGCGAGATTGGTGACCTGCTGGTTGACCGCATCGACGCTGAAATTCCGCGCCGTCCATGGGTCCGGCAGATAAGCCAGCCGCAACCCCGCCTCAAGGGCGGCCAACGTCAGCAAAGTCGAAATTAAGGCCGTGGCGGCAGTAGCTGCCAGTTTTTTTAGGGTCTTTGCGTATATCAAAATGAACCCGTCATATACTCTACCCCAAGCCGTCGCCCGGCTGGGCAATGCAACACGTCGCACCTAGTGCCCAACTCGCCGAAATATGCCATATTGGCGCAAAATCGTACCAACTTATCGTCGTCGAACGCTATATCTATCCGCCGCTTCATCGCCCCAAAGGGTCGGCAGATGCCGGCACAAATTCAACGGTATCCGAAAGGCTTAGTGGAAATGCCCGACGTCCTGCGCCTGTTTTCCCTCGCGATGCGGGCGAAGCCCAGCTCATTCGCTTATATGCTGAAATTGCTGTCGCAGGGACGAATCTCGGAAATGCGTGGCGCGATGCGCAGCAAGCTCATTCTCTCGTCGATGACGGGCGCAGAGGGTACGCCGACCGCCCAGCAAACCGCGCCGACGCCCGCCGCCGCACCGCTCACGCTGGCCGATGCCTGCATTCAAGACATCGGTGATCAACCGTCGCGCTTTTGGGGCGCCCAAAACGTGATCCGTGCCCAGGGGACGCCGAAGGACGCGCGCGAATTCGCCGAGAAGTTGAATTTCAATGCCTTCGACTTCCTCAAGCCGAAGGAATATCACGATTTCAACGGCTGGGAGCGCGAACGCTTCCTCGAAGTCTCCGATCTCATCTGCCAAGTTCCCGCTTCCGCAATTACCCTGCTCCGCGCCGTCGACTACGTGATCCGAGCCGGCATCGAGGGCGATTTCGTCGAGTGCGGCGTCTTCAAGGGCGCCAGTCCGATCCTGATGGCCCGCACGCTGATGGAACATGGCATCACCGATCGCAACATTTACCTTTACGATACGTTCGAAGGCATGCCGAAGCCGACGGAATGGGATGTCGATTATTCAGGCGCTCGATCGATGGACGTCTGGCTTAAGACCAAGTGGGATCACGTGGATGGATCGAGCGATGTCTATTGCTCGATCGAAGACGTCAAACAGAACCTCACGCGTGTCCCTTATCCGCAGGACCGCTTCATCATGACCAAGGGCAAGGTCGAGGATACCATCCCGAAAGTCGCGCCTGAAAAGATCGCGCTCTTGCGCCTCGATACCGACTATTACGAATCGACCAAGCACGAATTGGAACATCTCTTCCCCCGCCTGCAAAAAGGCGGCGTGCTGGTGATTGACGACTACGGACACTTCAAGGGCGCCCGGAAGGCGGTCGACGAATACTTCGCCGACCCCGTCCGGAAACCCGTTTTCCTGATGCGCGCCAGCGAAAGCGTCCGCTTCGCCGTGAAGGTGTTCTAAACCGCCGTCACGGCACGAGCACTTCCGGCGCCTCGGCGCGCAACCGCTCGATCAAAAGTTCGGACGTCAACCGGTTGCCCTCATTCGACATATGGCCGGTGTGCCATTCTTGATCGCTCGGCTGCTTGACCCAATTGTTCCAGAACTTGACTGGATCGGCTTCGAAGCGACGGCGCAATTCGGGATAACTATCGACAACGATATACCCCGCCTGCTTGGCGCATTCGAGCACGCGGGTGACTTGAAAATGGTCGCGGCTGTTGTCGTGGCCATTGACCTGGATGCCGGCATATTGAGCTAGCGCCACGAGGCGAATCTTCGGATCGGCAACCTTTTCGGCAAGCCTCTTCCAAAGCAAGCAGGCCACGTCGATCCCCTGATTGGTGACGGCGCGCGTCTCGAATTTACGCGCGATGAACTTGTCGCGCATACCGAGACGCTCCGATGCCCAGAACATGGCGTAGCTATAGCCGAATACCGCTCTGAAAATGCCGACGTGACTGGCTGGCGGCACGTAATGCGGCACCGGCACGTTGCGGAGCTCCAATTGCCCTTTGACCACTTCGAAGTAGGGCTTCGGCAAACCGCCGTTCACCGCAAATTCGTTACGGCCCATGTTGTTGGGGATGAACGACACGATAATCGCGCGCGGCTTGGTGACCTCAAGGAGTTGTTCGGCACGGAGCACCGCTTGATCGACGCCATATCCACCAGCGCCGGCGTTGACGACAGGAATGCCGATCTCGCGTTCCATTTGCGCCGGCCAAGATTGGTCATCGTCGACTTCTGAGCCGAACGTAAAACTGTCTCCCGACGCCAGAATGCCGCCCGTCGGAATCGGCGGCGACGGCTCGCCGGGCTTCAAGCTTTGATGCAACCGGACGCCCATCTTGCCGTGGGTATTGGTCGGCCCGCTGCGCAAATCCGGTTTGGCGATGTAGCCAAGCAGCGGATCATACTCGATGGCCAAGTTCGTCACTTGTTGATTGACCGGTTGGGTCGCAAAATTCTGCCAAAGCAAAGGGGTCGGCAGATAAGCTGTCCGGAGGCCGATTTCGGCGATGCCGAGTGCCACGATCGTGGACAGCGCAATCGCCAGCAGGCCGGCAATCACTCGGGTTAGACGACGCATGTTTTGTCCCTTCTCAACTCAATTCGCGACCGAAGTGTCGGTCAACAGACGATCAACGAGATAGGCCGCACCGCAGCCAAGGCGGACTTTCTGGCCGCTGATGCGAGCGTAGCGGCCTGCGGCATCCGGCCGCACTTGCGACAGGGGCCTGCCGCCCAGCGTGACGAATTTGCCCGCGTCGCCCAATGCGACGCAATCTCCATCTTGAAGATATATCCGGCCGGGAAATACGTGATTGCGCATGATCGAAAGTATTTCCGGCGCGTTGCCATCTAGCAGCGCCTTCATATGCATTTCCGACCAGCCGGCGAAAGCCTCGTCGCGCGGCAAGAAAACCGTAAAGGCGCCATCCGTCGCGACCGCGCGCTTGAGGTTGGCCCGCAAAGCAGTGAGCGCAATGAGACTCGACGCCTTGCGACACTGCTGGCCATTGGCATGATGCCAGACCTGCGCGATGGCATGGGCCGCGTGAAAATCCTGCCGCATCCCACTCAAAGCCGCAAGAGCCTCGTCCCAGGAGGCTGCATCTTTCGGCTTATCAAATCTGGGATAACGGTAATCGACGTAAGATTCATGACGGTGAGCCGGCCGGATATTGCCCAATGACCAGCCCGACAAATGAGTGATGCGATAATCGTCGAACGGTTGATTCTGATGATAGAACTCGGCCAGGTGCAACATCGGCCCAGCGCTCAACACGCAGACCTCATCGCAGACCATGTCTTCGAAACGGTTTTCCGGACAGCCCGTGGGATCTGAACGATAGTGCGAGGCATCGAAAAGGAATGGCTGCGACGTCATCATACGCGACACGAAGCCCTCTCCCGGTACCGCCACGGTAAGACGCTCAGCATGGAAAATACCATGCCCTGAATCTCGGAAGGATGCGGCAATCAAGGGATGCATATGCGTTAACAGCAGATCCAGCATCTCTCGCTTCGACATCGTGACGCTGTCTTGTGTAGCGAGCGGATAGCGCCCGAGAAAGTCCGGCAGGAAGGTTTCCTGCGATACCCATGTTCCGATTGAGAAGATAGCTCGCTTCCCGGCGTCCAGGTAGTCGCCCCATCGCGCCAATGTTCCGTCGGCGTAAAGCACATCGGGGATCACCAGCATCACCATCGCGCCATCCTGGCGAGCCTGATCGAGGCCGCGGCGCCACATGATCCAATGCCATTCATATTTATCGGCATGCATCTCGGCAGGCGAGAAAGTCCGGATCTCGATCGGCAGCATCTTCGACAATAACGCGTATTGAGGCGACCGTTCTATCGCTGGGCGATCTTGCTCGCTCGTGAACACGAGATATGACGTTTGAAAGCGTTGAGTGAATGCCGGCAAGTTGCCCGGCGCCAAGAGGCTGCGCCATGCCATCGATAACAATTCCGAGACATAAGATTCGCCCCATGCCACGGTCACGATCTGAACTTTGCGAACCGGCGTAGCCCTGCGAGAGCCCAATTTCTTCAATGACATGACTCTACTGCGCCCCTTGCTGGCGCGAACGCGTGGCGACAGTCAGACGCGCCAAATGTTCGTCAATGACACGCGGCAAATCCCGCAGGTCGCGGCCAACGCGCGGCAAAGCCACAACCAGCGGCAAATAACCCATGGCATATTCCCAATATTCCAAGCTGGCCGACAGTGCACCTCGGCGATATTGCAAGTCCGCCAAGGCGCGGCTGACGATCGCGCAATTGGGGTGTAAGACGAGCGCTTCCAGGTAGGCAAGAATCGCCAAATTCTCGTCACCGCGACACTCGTGCGCCTGTCCCATCCAATACCAGGCCTTCACCTTCACACCGTTGACGATGTTGTAAATGTTTTCAGGTTGGCGATCCGGGTCCGCATAAGATGCCGAGAGAGGCACCATGCGCAAGGCGACCAGCGCCTCGTCGGGCCGGCCGTCCTCCAGCAAGACGCGGCCCAATTCGCACCAAGCTTCCGCATAATTGGGCGCCAGCTCGACGGCGAGCCGCAAATATCCGAGATCGTCTGGTTCCACTTGGAAAACCTGACGTTCGATCCCCTTCACAAGCTCGAGAGGCGGCAGCGGATCTCCGGCGAGGACGTCGGTGCGATAATGCGCAAGAACCTTATCCGCCGTTTTCAGCATGCGCGCGATTTGGCCGAGGATGAGCGCCGAACGGGCCGCCGGCGACGGATTACCGCGATGGAGAAAACGGTGGGACGCGCTGCGTGCCGTTCTGCGCCATTGGCGCCGCGCCATTCGGTCGCCCGTGATGAACGGAGCCCATGCATGCGCTTTAGAACCCAGCGCACGCGACCGGCGCACATGCTCAAACACGGATACGATCGGCAGCCGTGGGTAGCGCCGCTTCGCCCAGCCCCAGGCGCGCTGTAGAAACTCTTCGATCGGCATCATCGCCCTACCTCTCTACCGGCATCTGGGCCTGCCAAGCGCCGCGCCGCGAAATTACAGTCGCCTAGCAACTGATCGACCCGATAGACAACCCCGAAGCCGACACGCTGCGGCGCCCCCAGGATGCGCGCGCCAGCGGATGGGCCGCCACTTGTCGGCTTAACGCCAATCCGCCCTCCCCTCAACGTCTGCGGCCCTTTCATCGGCGTCGCCCCCTCCGCCTCGACCACGATTCGACAATCCTGCAGCCAAAGACGCTGCGGCACCACATGATCCAACATCAAGGACAGCAAACCGCTGTCGGCAGTGCCCCCAGCCAGGCTCGCGTAAACTTTTTCAAAGTCATCCGGAAATGCATCATCAAGCGGCAGGAAGACAGTGAAGCCGCGGTCTGCGCGCACAACGCTATGCAGATCCCACCGCCAATTCGCCAAGGCGATCAGATTTTCCGCCCATTTGCAATTTTCCTGTTCTACCGCGAAGCGCCAAACCTGGGCGATCGCCTGCATGGCAAGAATGGAAGTGGCCGCACGGTCGAGTTTGCGCGAAGCTCCTTGCCAAGGCGCCTCATCGCACGGAACGTCAGAGCGTCGATAGACATAATCGTAACGCGATTCGAGCGCATGGCTCATGCCGACATTCTCCGATGCCCAGCTCGCCAACCCACGGATCCGATGGTTATCGAAGGGCGCTTGGCCATAATAGAACTCCGAAACATGTAGCAGGCTGCCAAGGCTAAAATTGCAGACTTCATCCATCACGATGTCGCAAAGCCGATTGGTCGGGCATCGATTGCTATCGAAGTCAAAATGGCCAGGAGCGAACACCAAAGGTTGCGACGAGAATATTCGGCTTATCATTCCCTGACCTGGAATGCATTCACTCATCCGGTCGAGATGATAGAGATGCGACGGGGAATCGCTCAATGATGCGGCTTGCAACGGATGCATATGATGCAGGATGTAATCAACGCCCTGAGTCGGCGATAACGCCACAACTTCGTTATCCCGGGACGGATAGCGCGCGTGAAAGGCCGGAAGGAACGTCTCTTCCAATACCCAGGTGCCGACAGTAAAAATCGCCCGCTTGCCCGCGATGATGTGCTGGGCCCAACGGGCTAACGTCCCGTCGAAAAAAATCATATCCGGAACAACCAGAAAAACGATTTCCCGATTGCCGCGCGCCTCCTCGATGGCGCGATTCGACAGGTTCCAATGTCCACTGTAGCGATTTTCCATGATTTCGCTGCGCGGGAAGCTGACGATCTCGACCGGCATCAATGCCTGAAGCCGAGCGAACTGGGGCGACTTTAGAATTACGGCAGCGCCTTCTTCGTCGGTGTAGAGGGCGTATGACGCCTCCATGCGTTGCAGAAGGCTTGGCAAATTGCCGGGCGACAATAGCGTTCGCCACGCCACATCGAGCAAGTGGCGAACATGAGTTTCTCCCCAAACCGCCGTCACCATGCGCGCCTTCGGCACGTCATGATCGCGCAAGGGCATTGAGGCCGTCGCGGAAGAGCCCGAATTCATCATCGCGATGTCTTGGCGAGATCAAGCAGGCGAAGATCCCGCGCGATCAGCGATGGCAGTTCATCAAGCGAGCGCCCGATTTTGGGCGTCGCGATGAGGTAGGGCCGGCTACTCATCGCTTCATTCCAGTAGAGAAAACTCTGTCGAGCCGCGCCATGACGCACGAGAAGCTCGGCATAACGGACTGCGACGATCTGCGAATCGGGCTGCGCAATGAGTGCAGATGCGTAAGCCTCCAGGGCTCCATAATCGTCACCTTTGCCTTCAAGAAGGCGCCCGATCGCGTGCCACGCTTTCACGAATAGGCTCTTGGCGGTGAAGGCCATATTCTCCGGATGCCGCTCCGGATCCAGATAGGACCACGAGAGGCAACAATGCCGATATGCGGCGAGCGCCGCGTCGACCTCCCCCTCTTCCTCTAGTTGGCGGCCCAATTCATACCAGGCCTCGGCCCAATTGGGAGCTTCCTGCACGGCGATCTTCAGATAGCTCAGCGGCGTACGGCCTTCCTCTGCGAGCGGCGCGAGGGTCTGTGTGATCAGCGGCAAGGACGCCAATATGCCTGCTTCGCCGAACATCCGTTCTTCATAGCGGCGCAGCAAGGATGCGGCGCATTGCGTCATGCTGAATAATTGGCCGAGTTGCAATGCCGCGCGCGCCCGCGCGCTGGGCGCCGCAAAAAACCGGCAGCGGCGCAGCTGTTGCCGGGCAATCGACATGAGATAACGCAAGGGAAAGCGGCTGGATGCGGGATGCGCGGCGGCCCGCAATTCGGCTTCGCGCGCGGTCAGGCGGAATATGAACGCCGCCGGCCCCGCCGGGGCAAACTGCCGCAGCAGAATGCCGACGGAGCGGCGCAGCACGGTCAGAACCATTGGAATGCCCCGACTATTGGTTGCAGCAATCCCGTCATTCAGCCCGCCACCCAGCCAGCCGCGCGGCGTCCTCCTCAGCCTCATTGGCCACCTGCCGCCGTCGCCTGGCGGCACGCGCCACGTCTAAGCGCTCACAAGCCGCGCGTACGGAGAAGTTTTTCCGTCGCCTCGACGATCTCGCCGATGGCATAGCGGCGGCGGCCCACCGGGCGGCTGAAGAAGGTCGATGCCACCAAGGGTTCGTCAGCGATAAAATGATCGTGGAAATTACGACCGTTATAATACTTCTCGAACAGAGGGTGTCCGGCCTTGACGAACAGGGCGTTGTTGGTCGTGAAGGTCACAGGGCCGCGCGCGCCATCGATCAGCAGGCCCTTCGTGGTCAGCTCGCCGGCCTGCGCGTTGACTGTCACGGGCACGCGCTCGCGCACGAACATCAACGGCGCAAATCCCGTGCCTTCGATGCGCTCGAGCAGGGACTTCACCGTGCCATTCGCCTCGAAACCGGTGCATTGCACGAGGAAAGCGCCGTCGGGCTTCAGCGCGCGATGCATCAATGCCAGGTAATCGCCCAGGGCATCGCTGCTGAACTCGAGTAAATTGGCATTCGAGGTCACAAGATCGAAAGCGATATTCTTGCTGACGATCTCGCCGATGCGCCACCAGGGATAATGCGTGCAGGTATGGCGGCCGTCCGTCATTGCCACGCCGGGCGAGCGCTCGAAGTTGACATTGATGTTCGTGAAGTAATCAAGCGCGCCGATGTCTTCGTGAAGGTGGGCGCGCTCGTCTTGGCGGGCGCCGAAACAATCGAGATTCACCAGGTTCTGCAAAATATAGAAGCTCTCGCAGGCTTCGACTTGGCTGTAATTGGTCAACGCAGCGTGACGCTTCAAGAAGAACGACACGTAGCCACAGCCTGGCCCTAATTCGAGAACGCTTTGAAAGTTCGCTTTCGCGCCCTGCAGCTTGAGATAGATCGCCAGTGCGGAAATCATCGTCGAAATCGGCAGGATCGGCCGCTTGTGCGGCAAGAACGCCGCTTGAAACAGGATCACGTCGGCACAGGCATCGACGAACATGGCGAACTCAGATTCGCTGAGGCCGTCTAATTCGGCCATGTAACGGTCGAACCGGTTCTCCTGCATCGTATCGATGATCTGCGACAGTTCGCGCACGCTCTGGATGCGAACCGGAAAACCGACGCGCTCGAACAAATCGAGATTGTGAATCTGGGAAATGCGCCAGGACGGAATGAGCGATTTCGCGAGCCGTTCGCTGCTGCGATAGGTTTCTGGATCAAGCATCTCGTGTCATTCCATCTTTGCGGTTTAACCAGAGCCGGCCAAGGAACTTGCCCGGCCGGCAGAAGCGGGCCGTTCAGGCCATGAGATCAAGTTCTGACGCATGTCGGGCATTCGAAAATGCCCGATAACGAAACTGATGGGAAGGCATGGCCCAAAAGAAGTTCTGCGCCGCATCCCGCGTATTTCCGAGGGAACGCTGCACTTTCGCGAGTTCAAGGTTATAGGCGCGGTTGTGCGGCTCGTAAACCTGGGCCCTCACGAGAAGACCTGCTGCGTCCGATAGCCCGCCCCGCGCGACGAGAAGGCGCGCAGCCTCCACCAGTGCCAAGGCCCGGGTATCGCAGGTGCCCGCGGCCTTTTCGAGAGACAATCGGCCCGAGTAGGCGCGGGTGAAGGCTTGCAAGGCGCCGTCATAATCCTTGCCGTCCAAGCGCAAAAATCCGAGTTCGAGCCATGCTTCGGCAAAAAACACATGCTTGCGCACGATTTCGACCAGTTTGCTTTCGAGCAAGGCGCGCGTTTCGGCATTGTCCTGCGACCAGGGTCCCAGCAAGCTGCGGATATAGCCCAGCGGGGCACTATCGCGCGCGCCGCCGAGCGCCGCGGCTTGGTAATGCGTCAATACGTCGACCAGGGCATGAAGCGCCCGGATATTCATCACGGCTTCGAGCGATTTTTGGCTTGCTGGCGTGGGGCGCCGGCCGCGGATCGCCATGCTCAAATCGCCTGGGCGTAGATCAATGCGCCAGCTGACGAGTGTCGAGGCGCGCTGCAACGCCGCCAAGGCGCCATAGCGATTGACGTAGCGCACGCCGCGCGGCACCAAACCGGCGATGCGCAGCAGCGGCCTAGTGACCGGACTGATGCGCCTGTTTACACGGCCGAACATGTAACCGATATGCGGATAGCGTCCCGCCAAACGTTTGCGAATGCCGGATGCGCCCTCCGCTTCCCAGACGCGCAAGACTTTGGCAGCAGGATCGGCAAGAACGCGCAATGAGCGGATGCCTTTCATCCACAGGACGACGGCCAGCAGGAGGCGATAGACCGCACGCCCAAAAATCGGCAGCGGCCGACAGGCCAAGCGGCCGAGCCGCCGCAACAGGCGGCCACTCAGGCGCAAGATGCGCCCCGGCAAGCGAATCGTCCAACCTGCCAAACGGCGCAATCGCCGCCACACCCCTTTCACAACGCGCCTCGGCCGAAGCCGCGCGAACTGCGATTCCGAAGCGGCCTGATTAGGGGTGGGCTGAGCCGGGGGCGCGTCGGTTTGGCCAGCCGCCGATGATGACACGCTCAATTCGACCGGCGGCTGAAGCAGCAGATCGTCAACTTGGTAGACCGTCAAACCATCAACCACATGGGGGCCGCTGGCAATGCGCGGATCGAAGCCCAACGCGGCCAGATCCTCGCCGTTGCCGGAAATCCAACGACGCGTGCCATCCGGCTGAAGATGCGGGGTGAACAAGTGCGCGAGCATCAGCCGTTGAAGCTCCCTCTCCTGGCCAAGCTTCAGGCAATCCCAGACCCAGCCATTCTCGGCGCGCAGCAACACCTCGCCGCGCGGCATAAAGATCACGCTCTCGGGTGATACAACAAGCTTGCGGCGCAGCGGTAGCACGTGGTGCGCCGTCGCGAGAAAGACCGCCGGCCAAAAATCTTGAATCGATCCAGCCGTCCAATCCCAGAGCCGGTAAATGCCGAGCGACAGGCGCAACTGGGCGCGCAAGAAGCGCCCACCGTTCGCGGCGCGAGCGCGAAGATGGAGCGAAACTTCGTTCGTTTGCCGCGAGAAATCATACAGATGGGCGCTTTCGGCGATCGTGCCTTTCGGCGAGAACGAACGCCACCAGGCGCCGAGCCGCGTGATGCTTTCCTGGTCCAGCGGGGCCGGACGATAGAGCCATTCCGCAGTCTTCATCAAAGGCTCGCAGCTCAGCACCGAGAAGGGCTCGAAGCAGATGTCGTCGAGATGATCCTCGACGTTGAACATCGTGATCTTCACGAAATGATTGGGATCGATGCAGAAAGGCTGCGATGTGAAGACGCGCATGACGAAGCCTTGTCCGTCAAGCGCGCGCAGGTCGTGCTCCGGATGCTGGGTCCGACGCGGCGAATCACGGAACATCGCAGCCTCGGCCGGATGCATGTGGCGCAACAGCATCTCGAGCATTTCATCCTGCCCGATCGCAATTATGCCGTCGCCCGTCGCGTGCGCCTCGATCTCCGGCAACGCGGTTTCGAGCGCCACGAACGGCCCCGGCGTATAGACCGCGCGATAGCCTTCCGCAAAGCGCTGCGCCCAGCGCGTCAATGTGCCTTCGGCATAGACCAGATCGGGAATGAGCAGGAACAGCGTTTCACGGTTGCGACGGGCCAGTTCCAAGCCGCGTTGCCACAAGATCGCATGCGAACCGCGATTGGCCGGATCGATTTCCCCAAGACCGAAGATCGACAGATCGACGTCGACCAGTTCAGAGACCGCGGCAAACAACGGAGAAGCCCGCAACCGTTCGGCGTCCTCGGCGGTCGTATAAATCGTCCAGCGGCAGGTGTGGCTGCGCGCGAGGTCGGGCAGGTTGCCGGCCGCCATCAGGCTGCGCAGCGCGACATGCAAAAACAGATCGACGAAGGGCGCGCCCCAGATGACCGTGACAAGACGAATGTTCATCGCTGAGGTCACGCCTGCACCCCCGCCGGCTGCAGACAATCGCGCGCGAAGGATTCCAGGCTGTCGCGCACCGTCGGCGCTCGATAGCCAAGCGACAGCGCGCGCGTGAGATCGATCAGAAACGGCGCCTTGCCCTCATCGGCGAAGGTCACGGCCGGCGGCTTGCCGCTCACGCGATAAAGCGTGCCGATAACGTCACGCACCGCCAGCGGCTCGCGCGCCGCGAGATTGGTTACCGCATGGCTAGCCACAGCGCCGGCCAAGGCGCGCGACAGCCAATCGGCGATGAAAACGCAGAGATCGCCGACATAGACGATGTTGTTGAACGGCGCCTCGGGATTGTTGGCGCGGATCGGTTCGCCTGAAAGGATCTTGCCCATCACGGTAGAGAGGAAGTTGTGATGCGAACCGCGCCCGACCGTGCCCGGCAGGCGGATCGACAGGGCCGAGAGCCCCGCCTCGGCGCAGAGCGCCGCGATCATCCGTTCGGTGGCGAGCTTCGATTCGCCATAGGGATCCGGTTGTTCGGGGCACAGATCCTCCGTCACCACCGGCACGGCGATCTTGCCGTAAACCGACATGGACGACAGATTGACGATGGCGCGCGCGCCGGCGGCGCGCATGGCGCCGAGCAGGCGTTCGGCGCCGCCGACATTGGAACGCGTCAGTTGCGCGGGATCCGGGCAAAGTCCGGGAATATCGGCCGCGCAATGAACCACCGCGTCGAAAGCGGCTGGCAGCGGCAGATCGCGCGCCAGATCGCCCTGCAGTAACTCGATGCCTTGGGTGGCGCGAAGCGACGCCGGAAGATGCGTGCGATAGCAGGCCGCGACCGCGAAGCCCTCGGCGGCGAGATGCAATGCGACGCGCTCGCCGACGAAACCGCCAGCCCCGGTGACGACGACTTTCACTCGGCGCGCCCCGGCTCCACCGCGGCCGCCAGGCCGGTGCCTTGGGCGGACAGGCTCATCATCACCAGCAGGTCTTCCACCTTCTCGATATCGGCGGGCCGCGCGATCACCGCGCCCTCCAGCACGAGATGCAGAGCCGCGCCTTGCGACAGGATGCTGTCGTAGATTTTGCGCCGGCGTTCGGGGCGCTGCGGCAGCATATGCATGGAGCAGCAGATCATGCCCTCGTAAGCCGACAGGTCACGGATCATTCCCTCCAGCACCATGTAAGAATGCGGGAAGATGTTCTCGTTAACCGGCAGCACGTAGAGCATATTGTTGCGTTGGCAATAATCGCGCAACACCAGCGACTGCACCGGCACGGGGATGCTGTAGCCGCCGAAGCCGCGAGACGTGACATAGCCGCGAAAGCCGCGCCGTTCAGACATTGTCTATTCCTCGAACCCGCCCGGCAGGCGGAAGGCCATGCCGACGCGCGTGACGGGCCGCGGCGTGATCGGCAGGTAGAACGAGCCGAGCGATTTTTCTGCGCTGACATAAGGCGTGAACAGACCGGTAAACCGGCAATTCAGCGACCAGCGGGTCTCTTCGGTATCGTTGAGCACATTGCCATGCAGGCAATTGGGGCTGAAAATCAGCACCTGACCGTAATCGATCTTGATCCAGGTCAGATCATCGCGCACCGCCTCGAATAGCCCGGTCATGCCGTGATCGCTAAAATCCTTGAAACGCGCGGAGATGTCGTCCGACTTGGGCTTCTCGAGAAAGAACATCGACTTGGTTTCGGCGACATCGACCAGCGGCACCCATTGCACGACTTGATACGGCGTCTCGCCGCTAAACACATCGGCATGAATATCGAGCAGCGCTGTGCGGTCAGACGGCATCTGGATCGAGAGATTGATGCGGTTTTGCATCGCCAGCTCGTTGCCGACCAAATCGTTGATGTAGGGCCGGCCGAGCTCGAAATAGGTCGGGCGGAACCAGGATTCGGCGTTTAGCGCCCGATAGGCGCCAAGGCGCAGGTCGTTGAGCTTTTCGACGGGCACGATATCGTGCAGCCGGTTGAGAAAGCGGACCGGATCTTTCGGCACATCGATGCCGAGATGCTTGGCGGCGAAGGCGACGAAAGCGTCGCGTATGGCATCGAGGGCCGCGCGGTCGGCGACTTCGCGAATCACGTAGCCTTTGGCCAGGAACTCCTGGCTGGTGGCATCCTCGGCGGAAGAATAGAACGACTCGGTCTTGGGCAAGGCAACCTCTGAAAACGGACGCGACGACAGATCGCCGCGAGCGCTGGCAATCTATCTACCCGATATTCGATTATCGTGCTGGAAATATTAAGCGATTTAGCGGGAAACGTCAGCCCTTCCGATGCTCCCCAAGCGGAATAAAAAGGGTGCGTTTGGGGCCTTAGGCCGCCCGCCGCGCAGGCCGGGCAAAGCGGCTCTCGAACCGCCGCGCCCAGTCGCGGCTCATGCCAATCATCGGCAATTCGACATAGCGATAGCTGAGGATCGACAGGCCGAAATTGACCGGAATGCAAATCAGAAGCAGGACCGCGATGACGAAATCGGCATGCCAGTTCGTCACGCGCGGTGCGCTGCCCGTGAGGCTGAGCAGCGCCGCGCCAACAAGAAGCTGGACCATCAAGCCATAAGCATAAAAGCTATAGGAAATGTCGCCCAGGGTTCTGAGCAGCGGCCAGTCCAAAAACGCCAGGGTCGGGCTGTCCATGCGCCGCAGCACATAGGCCAGCAGAATCACGCTCGCTGCCGCATCGAACAGAAACTTATAAGGCAACCAGAGCAAATTGTTATTGGTCAGCAGTCCCGTCACGACATATGCGGCGATCGCCAAAAGGGCCGCCGGGCCGCTGGCGAGCCAGCGCGCCTCCGCCGGCACGGCCAGGATTTTCGGCAGCATCAGGCCGAGATAAAAACAATAGCTATAGATGAACGCGTTGGGGATTTTCGCCCATAGCGTGACGGACAGAACGCACAAGCCGCCATAGATCATCGCGTCCATCAGCAAGGTCGTTCGCGCGATCACCAACGTCATGATCGGCAATAACAGCACCATCACCAATTCGACTTGCACCGACCACATCAAGGGATTGATCGATGTATCGTTGCCGACAAGGTTCCGCACCAGCAGGCCCGGATGGATTGCTGTCTTGAAGGGATCGTTGAACCATTCGGTAACGCCTTCGAATCTCATGCCGGAAAGCGCGGAGACGACAAGCGCCGCAAAGAGAACCGAAAACCACATGACCGGCAGGAGCCGCCCTGCGCGCTTGATCGCGAAAGACAGCCAGCCGATTAAGAGGGGAGCGTCGCCGCGTCGCTGAAACGAGCCACCTAAAACAAAGCCGCTGAGGACGTAAAAGAAAATGACGGCGGTATTGGCCTGAAACAACACATAGCCGGCAGAAAGCGGAAAATTGCTGGGACGCAGTTCGTAGCCAGCGTGATTCATGAGCCCATTTGGAAAGCTAATGAAGATATGACCAAGCATGACGATCAATGCGGCGATGCCGGGCATCGACTGCAGACGCGGGAAGAAACCAGAAGGCGGCGCGACGGAGGACATATATCGGTCTCGTATGACGGAAGGCGTATTTTAGCGGCTCATCCGTGAGGCTGTCTCAACACCGCCTTCACGCCGCCGACGACGGGTCTCATCAAGGGGCGGTCAAGGCTTGATCGCCACGCGTGAATTGCAGTCGATCCGATGCAACATGAGCTTTAATCCCATGCGTTCAAAATATTGGTCGGTCGCCAGCTGTGAGCCCTTGAAGGCGCCGTAATCATCGATGATGAGCACTCCGCCCGACGCAAGGCGTGGGTAGAGGTGTTCCAACTCGTGCAACGTCGATGAGAAGAAATCGGTATCGAGTCGCAGCAGCGCGATCTGATCGGGCGCCGCGCCGGGGATGGTATCCTCGACCATGCCCTCAACGTAATGAACCTTGTGGGGGGGGATAACCGGTGCGCTTGATAAAGCGGCGGGTGTCGTCGAGCGTCGAAACGACCCAGCCGGAGTTGCCGTCGGGTCGAAGTTTTTGCGCCCATTCTTCGTGGGCCGATCGGCCGTCGGCGTAGACATCCCGTTCGCCCGGCACAGGCATGCCGGCAAAGGTGTCGAACAGGTGAAACTCCCGGTCGGATTGGCCGCGCTGCATCAAAGCATGCATCATGATGGCGACGCCGCCGCCTTTATAGACGCCGCATTCAACGAATGCGCCGGGAATATTGTAGCGCGCGACATGATCCGTAAGGCGCACAAGCCCGGCAACACCCTCAGGGGAAACAATCGCGATATTTTCCGTGATGCAATAAAGCATTTTCTCTTCTGTCGTCAGATCGGAACGATCGACGCCGGGCACAGACATTTTGAAATTCTTGGCGACGGCTAAAGCATCCGCCCGCTTATCCGCATCGGATAAGGCACGGATCAGACGTATGTGAAGATATTGGTCGTCCGGTATTAGAATGACAGCCTTACGCCAGCAGACGAAGGCATGCGCGAGATCGCCGACATTGAGGAATTGCTCGCCGACGTTCCACAGCACCTTCGGATGATGCGGCATCAGCAAGGCGACGGCTTCATCGAGCTTGTTGGCGACGATCAGCTTTTTGGTTTTTTCCTCAAGTTCTCTGATTTGCACCGCTAAGGTGTCTTGCTCGCTCATACTCGCACTCGCTAGCCTTGAATGATGGTGGATTCCACGGACCGGAACCGCACAGCAGTGGATCCATGAGATGACTGCGGTCTGGGGCTTAAATATTCTTAACAGCGTCGTCCGGAAACTCTTTTTCTAGCGCGTCTGCCCGCGGACTCGTACGCCGGATGATGATGTCGCCCTGATCGGTGATTTCCGGCAGGGCGTATTGCGGCAAAGCCCCGACGAACCGGTCGAAGGCGCGCAACACGCTGTCCATGCCCTGGCGAGCGAGTTGGCCCGGTCTGCGCGTGTCGCCCTGATCGGCGGCCAAAGTTTCGGCGAAGGCCGGCATAACGGTTGCGGTCAGAGTCAAGAAAACAACGGCAGACAGGAAACGGCGGACGGTCATGGTCAGGGCCTCCTGAAAGGAATGAACCGGCGAATTATACCTCGGCGCGCGGGCCTTTGCGGACCGAATTTGACTCCGCAGCGTCGGCGGCCCGGCCGCGGCCTAAAGATCTTTCAACGTGACCCCCGCCAGGGCCTGCTCGATAGCGCTCTCCGCCCACTGGGCGGCTGCCAACACGCCGGGTCGACCCTCCAGCGTGGCGCTAAGGCGCATGCGGCCAGTGCCGGCACCGCGCCACGCCGTCAGTACGGTGATATACGCCAGCTCATTCGGGCTTGATCATCATTCTGCCTCATAGCACCATGTTGCCATATCAAATTTTGAGAGACGATAGTGGCAGCAAAACACTCGCCCGCAAAGCATCCGTCTGATGAAGCCCCTCGGCCAGAGAGTCCTTATCGCAAGCCAGGACGCCCTTCTTTCAAGCCGACACAGCAACAGATTGGTTGGGTAAAAGGGGTGGCAATGTTCGAGCCACCACTTGATTTTATTGCGCGGACAATTCCGGGGGGACCGATCTCGATAAAAACTCTCATGAAGAATTTTGGAGACACTATCAAATTTGCCAAGATCAACGCCATCAGCCAGGTGACCATGTCTCTCGTTCGAGCGGCACTTACGCCTGGGCCAGGCCAAGTCAGAGCACAAATTTTTTATCTTAAAAGTGTTGGTTGGCCCAATGACAATAGTGAGGCCCGCGTTGAGAAAAGCACGAGCAATAGTCAAAGCTCCCAGGCAAAGATCAATACAAAACGCCCCAGCGCGCGCCTAGCCGCTCGAGTTCGGCGTGTCAAATTCGCAGGAAGCGAAGACCGGCCGCGACTTTCATCGGCAGACGAAATCGAAAAATTAAGTAAATTACTCGCAAAGTCTTGACACACGCGACGATGAGCGAGCGGCCGTAAAAGCGCATCACAGCAATGCCGACCTCTAGCGCCGTCAGCTAACTTATCCCCGCAATCCACCGACCCCAGCACCACAACAACAAACAGTGTGTAAGTACCTACTGTTGTAGTTGGTGGGAAATAACGCGTTTTACGGGGATAACTTTTGATCAGAAATTTCCGCAATCAGGCGTTAACTGGCCAAACCCTAAATTCATTCTCACATCAACTTCCACTTGCACATTTTGTCTCGTCAGTTTCGCCCCCAAGCCGTAGGCATACGCACTTGCATAATTAAGCCGTTCGCCTTTCGGACCCGTTGACCAGCGCAATGTTTTACGCGTGTGTGTGCTCATTCTCATTGTGATTCGTGGAGGATGGCGCAGTGGACGATGGAGCGAAATTTTTGGCATGGCGGATGCGCTTTCAAGCCGAGGCGCGTGATTTGCTCGCCTACATCAATCAAGCCTTGCTGCAGAGCTTGGCCGTCAGCGATGCAGGCTGCAAATGAACGGGCTTTCAACCGAACAGACCAAAGCGCTTGAAGCCAAATTGCAAGCCAAGCATATCCGCGAGCGGGAAATGCGTGGCATGAGCTTTTCTTATCTCGAAGGCTGGCATGTGATTGCTGAAGCCAACCGCATTTTCGGCTTTGACGGCTGGGACCGCGAAACGCTAGAGAGCGCCTGTGTTTGGCATGCGGCCAGCCGTGACCCTGCGTGCAGCTATACAGCCCGGGTGCGCATCCGCGTGCGCGCCGGAGACAAGCTGGTGATCCGCGATGGCTCTGGCTTCGGCTCAGGGACCGGCATCACTCTCGGCGAGGCCCATGAAAAGGCACTCAAAGAAGCCGAGACCGACGCCACAAAACGTGCCTTCATGACCTTCGGCAATCCTTTCGGCTTAGCGCTCTACGACAAGGATATGACCCAAGTCACAGGGCGCAAGGCTCAGAAGCACAAATGGCCCTTGGTCTCTGGCGCCGGCCTGCAGATCAAGGACTATGGCAATCCGCATCTTTTCTATGGAGGCGCCAAGAAACTCCTGCAACAAGCTCAGACCGTCGATGAAGTGCGCCGCCTATGGGAGGCCAATGAGCTAACCTTCCGCCGCTTGCGGGAAGCTTTTCCAGACATGCGCGATGAAAACGGCATCCACTTCACCATTCTGTTTTGCCGCGCCTGCCGCACCCGGCTGCAAGAAATCGCTGCTGTCCCCACCCAGAGCCAGGACAGCAAACCAAACGTGCCGCCGCCAAGCCAGCCCCGCAACACTGGCAACGCCGAGGCAATCGAAACAAGCGAGGATGCAGCTGATGTCGATACGGTTGCTGTCTCTGGTATTTCGAACGAGGCCGACGCGCACTCAAGTCTCGGCTATGAGCAATTATATGTCGCTCCGCAAAAGCCACCGCCCTCACAAGGGGCGCAAGCAGAGCCCACCAGCGCCAAAACTGCTCCCAGACCCATCAGCCAGCCGACTGGCCTCGTCGACCCCTTAACGGCAACTTTGGCGGCGCTGAAGGCTCCAATGATCCCGAGCAGCCAGGGCAGCCAGGGCAGCCAGGGCAGCCAGAGCAGCCAGGGCAGCCAGGGCAGCCAAAGCGTCGATCTGCCTTTCGGCAAGATCCAGCGCCACCGCGATCGCCAGCACCTGAAACGTGTGGCGGCGCAGCCCTGCCTCGTCTGCGGGCGCAACCCGGCGCACGCCCATCACCTCACCTTCGCCCAGCCACGGGCCCGTAGCCTGAAGGTCAGCGATGAATGGACTGTCCCGCTGTGCGCCTTGCATCACCGTGAATTGCATGATCACGGCAACGAACTCGCTTGGTGGCAGACCAAGGCGATCGAGCCGATAGGCATCGCTCAAGCGCTGTGGGCCGCTCGCCGCGATGTTGGCGGTGCGGCAAGTCTGGAGGGCCAGCACGATGCACGGTGATCCTCTCCTCAACGGCGCCCATAATATCGAGATCAAGCAATGAGCAAGATCAAGCCATTGCCCGAGGAGGTCCGCACCCTCGCCAAATCGCTGATCGAGCAGATCTATGAGCGCGTCATGCTGTTGGAAGCGATGTCGGCCGAGTCCTGCCCGGAACAGGACATGGGCAAACGGCTCGACGATCTCTTCAGCGCCGCCACCATGCTTTCCCAAGCCCCGGCCGGCTCGATTGGCGATGTCGCGCTCAAGCTGGATGTCTTATGCCGGCGCATGCGCGAGTCGACATCGCCGGAACATTCAGGCGAGGTGCTGACCTACATGCTGGCGGAATCAATCCGCAGCGATTGTTGCGTGTTGTCCCAATGGCTGCGTTAAAGCTTTGGTGGGACAATTCAGCGCCGCTGATAGTGGCAGGCGTTGCTTGTCAAGCCGCCAAAACGGCCGCGGTGCGCATGCGCATCTGCTCAACCGCGCTTGCGCGAAGGCTTGGTCGGCTCGCTCTGCCATTCGGTTTCAACACGTTTGGCGACAATGATATTGGGGTAGCGCCGGCCGTCTTTGGTGACCAGCTCTTCAGCTTTCTTCAGCTTGGCAAGCTTGCTTTGATAAGTCGCTTCATGCATGCCTCTGGGCCGACCGGCTTTAAGATGGCCCAAGTCGAGCACAGTTTGTGTTGCACGAACCCGGGCATCGACGCGCTGACTGGCGTTGACGAGATCATGGCAAGTCCGACAAGCCCAAGAGTCATGCCAGTAAAAGAGTTTGAGAACGCGGTGGTTGCCTTTTGGACAGGTAAACCATTTGCGAGCCCTGCCGACACGCGAGTAGGTCTCTTCGATCTCGAAGTCGATGATCTCCGGATCATCATCCATAAGTGGACCGTAAATTTTAATGACGGCACGCAGGGTTTCAGGGTCTGGCACCTTGAAAACGCCAACACCAATGGTGCGAGCGCCGCCGTTGACGATATCGAATTCGACCCATTCACAACTGAATTCCGGCTGATCCAACCGTCGCCCCACATCTTTAAAATCGATCGAGGGGCAACTTTCGCTGTGGCGGCGCGGCGGCTGCGGAATGAGACGGCGACGAGGCATGAAAATCCACTCGAGGTTAGATCGTAACCATTATTACGGTGGATATTCTAGATTATCGAGTAAATTACCTTTTCTTGGGCTTACCGATACAAAGGGGTCTTTTAATTTCAAGGAGTTATATAGCTATTTTATTCTGGGGAATTTTTTCTAATATATGAATAATTATTCTAGATTTACGTAAATTAGCCAACACGAGAAGGTTGTCGCCTGCAGACAACCTAGGTTTCCGTGCTGTCAGATTCGGAGGGGGTTTTCGCTGGCATGTTCGGGTCTGGATTCTTGCGCCGGATAATAATGTCGCCCTGCTCGGTGATCTCCGGCAGCCCGTAGCGCGGCAATTCAGCGGCGAATTTCTCCAAGCTGCGCAGCAGCTCATCGACCCGCTCGCGGGCGATCTCACCCGGCCGGCGAGGCGTATCGGCGCCGGGCGCCTCGGCGAAAGCCGGCGCGGCCATCGCCGTCAGAACGAGCAGGGCAGCGGCAAGCAGGAAACGGCGGACGGTCATGGCCAGGGCCTCCTGAAAGGTTTTCGGGCGGATTATAACGCGGCGCGCGGGCCTTTGCGGGCGGAATTGGCATCGACCGCGGCGCCGTCGACCGCCGTCTCGACGGCTTGGCCACGGCCTTCGGCGAGGTCTTTGAGCGTCACCCCGGCCAAGGCCGCCTCGATGGCGTCCTCCACGGATTTGGCGGCCGCGAGCACACCGGGCTGGCCCGCCAGCGTGGCGCTGAGCCGCATGCGGCCGGGCCCCGCGCCGCGCGCCGCCGTCAGCACCGAGATCGCCTGGGTCGCTTCCGGCGGCCGGGCGGGCACATAGCCCGGGCGCTTGCCCTCCAGACAGCGGATGAGGCCGGCCTGCTCGAGCATGTTCAGCACGGCCTCCACCGTGGCCGACGGCACCTCGTAGCGCTGCACGAGCTGCTCGACATCGGGCGGCGGTGCGCCGTCCTGGAAACATTTGGCGATCCAGGCGGCGATCGCCAAGGCCAGGTGCTCCTGGCCGCGCAAGTTGAGCTGCAGGTCGCGCCGCTTGGCGACGACGCATTCGGGATGCTGGTGATAGTAGGCGACCGAGCAGCCGACGAGCAGGATCAGCCAGGCGACATAGAGCCAGATCATGAACAGGATCAGCGTGGCGAAGGCGGAATAGATCGCCGAGTAATTGCTCGACTTGACGACATAGGCGGCGAAGGCCCAGCCGACGCTTTCCCACAGCACCCCGGCGACGGCGCCGCCGATGAAGGCCGAGAGAATCTTCACCCGCGTGTTGGGCAGGAAGCGGTAGAGCAGCGTGAAGGCGCTGATGATGATGACATAGGGGATCAGCCGCCCCGCTTCATGCAGCACGAAACCGACGCCGGGCACCGTGGAAATCGCCGCCATGGCCGAGGAGCTGCTGACCGTCGCCGAAATGCCGAGCGACGAGAACACCAGGATCGGGCCGAGCACGAGAATGCTGATATAGCCGGAGAAGCGCGCGGCGAGCGAGCGGTTCTGGCCGACGTTCCAGATCGAATTGAAGGCCATTTCGACCTTCTGGATCAGCGAGACCACCGTGTAGATCAGCATGACCAGGCCGACCGAGCCGAGCACGCCGACCTGCATGTTGTTGACGAATTCGATGATGCGTTCGGCCACTTCCTTTCCCTGATCGCCGAGCGGCGCCAAGGCGTTCAGCAGGAAAGGCTCGATCTGGTTATGGACGCCGAAGCCCTTGAGCACCGAGAAGGTGATGGCGAGCAACGGCACCAGCGACAGCAGCGTGGTATAGACCAAGCTCATGGCGCGCAGGCTGATCTGCCCCTCCATGAGGTCGCGCACCAGGGCGTAGGCGATCTGCAGCGCGGTGTAGGTCGGGCGCCGCCAGCCGCCGTCGGCCCTGCGCTCCCAGATTTTTTGCTCCAGCCACTCTTTCAACCGTGCGAGCACGCGCCCCACTCCCCTTTGGCCGAGCGCGCGGCCCAGCCCATTCAACCTATGCGCCAATGTAAAACGGTCTGGCGCTGCCGACCATTCCGCCTTGGCAAAACCTACTCAAAAGAGATATGAACCAAAGTAATATATAATTGATCTGACGCTGGGGGGCATATGATCAATCGCGAGGTCGGCAGGATCACCACCGAGACCATCAGCGCGGCACAGGCGCCACTCGACGCGCCAGTTCCGAGCGCGCCGCCGATCTGTCCGGCCTGCGGCGGCCGCGGCCACGATCTCTTCATCGTTCATGACGGCATGACGCTGTTCAGCTGCCGCGCCTGCGGCACGGTGCATCTGCATCCGCGCCCGACGCCGGCCGACGTGACGGCTCTATACAGCGACGCCTACGGCAACGCCAGCGAGAGCTATTTCGCCAAGGTCGAGAAAAAGCTGCGCCGCTCGCGCCGGCGCATCGCGGCCCTGGCGCGGGTCAAATCCGGCGGACGCTTTCTCGACATCGGCTGCAACGGCGGCTTCATGGTCGAAGCGGCCCGCGAACGGGGCTTCGAGGCCTACGGCCTCGATATCGATCCCGTGTCGATCGACTATGCGCGCAAGCATTATCCGGCCAATCGCTTCGTGTTGGCGCCGCTCGAAGATTACGCGCCGCACGCGCCGCGCTTCGATCTGATCTATTGCTCGGAAGTGATCGAGCATCTCGCCGATCCGGGCGGATTCATCGACAGGGTGTTCGAGCTGCTGGCCCCCGGCGGCCTGCTGTTCCTGACCACGCCCGACATCAGCCATTGGCGGCGTGAGCGCGACGTGACGCGCTGGGACGGCTTCTGCCCGCCGTCCCATTGCGTCTATTTCACACCGCGAAGCCTGACCGCCCTGCTCCGCCGCGCCGGATTCATCGGCGTCGAACGCCGCTGGTCGTTCAAACCCGGCATCAAGCTGACCTGTCGCAAGCCGGCATCAATCTGACGCCAGGACTAGGCAGCCCGTGGCTCGCCACCGCGCGGATGGCGAAAAGCCCAGCAAAACAGCGCTTCCCCGGGCGCGGGGCGGAACTCTTATAGATTTTTCCTCAATAAAAATAAGGACAATCGCGCCCTTGGGCCGGGGTCCGGCGATGGACAGTCCGGGCCGCGCCTTGTAAAATTTTCGCCATACGCACAAACCCATTGGTTTTTATTTAGGGAGGCCCTGCATGTCCGATACGCCCGAAAAGGAAGTCATCGACCACGCCGCCGCTGAAGCCGCGATCCAGCAGTTCTCGTTCACGGCGCCAAAGATTTATGATGGTCGCAAGGCCATCGTGAAGCTGACCAGCAACGAACGCTCGGCCGTCGCCGTGCATTGCCTCGGCCAAGGCGGCGAGAACAACCTGCACTTTCACTCCGGCGTCGACATCACCTGGATGGTGCTGAAGGGCCGCGCCCGCTTCTACGGTCCGGAGAACGAGCAGGTCCGCGGCGAGTTCGGCCCGATGGAAGGCCTCGTGGTCCCAGCCGGCGCCAAGTATTGGTTCGAGAGCTGCGGCAAGGACGACCTCGAATTGCTGCAGATCAAGGCCTACACCAAGGGCCGCGGCAAGGATAAGCGCATCGACGCCGCGCCGCGCGACTACGACATCATGACCGGCGCCAGCCACTTCGACGCCAGCGACAAGAGCAAGGTCGCCTAAGCGGCTCTTTACGCCGGGACGATCAAAGCCAAAGGGCCGGGGTCTCAACCCCGGCCCTTTTATTTTGCCTGACCGCGCCGGCAGCTCACGGCGCAATCCCCTGCCAGACCTGCCGCAGGTAGAGCACCAAAGCATTCGCCTCCTCGTCGCTGACCCGCATGTCCGGCATCCGAAATTCCGAATGGGGGATCGGGTGATGCGCCTCGCCTTGGATGATGATGCCACGCAACAGGGCATCGGACATGGCCTGCGCGAGAATGTCATGCTTGAGCGGCGGAATCCGGACGCTGCGCTCTTGGCCCGGCGCGCCGATCCGTTGCGTGAGCCCCTCCAGCTTGGCGCCATGGCAAATCGCGCATTTCACCGCGTACAGCTGCGCGCCGAATTGGGCGCGCACGTCGGCCGGTAGCGCCGCGGCCTGGGTCGCCCGCACCTGATGATCGCGCTCGGGCTTGGTCCATTGCTCTTTCAGATAGGCGATGACGTCGCCGATCTCTTGGCCGTCGAGCCGTCCGGCGAATGGCGGCATCCCCATGGCGGGCAAGCGCGACGGCGCCGCGTGCACACCGTCTTGCAGCATCGCCTGTAGCTGCCCGTCGGTCATGCGCCAAGCCTTGCCGCTGGCCCCGAGCGGCGGCACGAAGACGGAATCGAGTTGCCAACTAGCGTCCCGGCCCTGCAGGTCCATGCCATGGCAAATGGCGCAGCTTCGGATATAAATGAGCCGCCCCGACGCATTGGCAACGCCGGCGCCCGGTGACGACTGGGCAAAAGCGCCGAACGTCCATAGACAGCAGACAATGGCGCAGAGATGAATGAAACGGCGCATGACCACGCAGTGCGAAAGGGCTCTCGCCCTCTTCTACAACGCGCGGCGTCTCACGGCATAGTCCTCTCTCGGGCCCTCGGCCGCTGTTGCGTCCTCTTTGCCATTCTGTTGGCCGTGGCTGGCAGCGTCTGCGCCCAAGACCGCGCCACGCCGGCGCAGGACCGCGCCTTCAATGAGGCGGTCGCCGCGCTCAAACTCGGCAATTACGCCCTCGCCTTGGAGCAATTCGCGCCGCTTGCCGAATCGGGCCATCTCGCCGCCCAATATAATTTGGGCTGGATGCGCGCGCAGGGACTCGGCGGACCGGTCGATCTCGTCGCAGCCTATCAATGGTTCGCCCTGGTCGCTGAAACCGGCCAAGAGAGGGGCGTCCAGGCGCTCCATGAAGTCCAAAGCCGCATGACCGCCGCGCAGATCGCCGAAGGCGACGCACGGATCGGCGCATGGCGTGCGATATCTCGATAAATCGGCCATCACCGGCGCCGAAAAGCATCCGAGGCGCGCGTTTTTCTGTCATCCGCCCCGGCGCGCAAGGCGTAACATAATCGTTATTCAACGAGGGCTGTCATGTCGACCGATCTGCTACGCAAATGGTTTCCGACCGTTAACCAAATCCTGCCGCTCGACGCGCTGGCGGAGTATCCCGATCTCGCCGAACTGCACCGGATTTGGCTATCAGCGCGCGACGCCGCGAGCGCGCCATGGCCGGCCCGTCTCGACATGCTCGATCTGCCGACCCGCCTGCTGCCCTATGTGATGCTGCTCGATCTCGAGCGGGAGCCCCGGCCGCTGCTTCGCGTGCGCCTCGCCGGCACCTATGTCTGCGAAAAGTACGGCCGCGAACTCAGGGGCCATACCACGGACGACTTCTTCGCTGCGCAAGATGCGCACAATGTCGTGGACTCGGCATTGCGCAGCGCGGAGACCTCGCAGCCCGATTTGGCACGCCGCGAATATGTCACGCTCAACGGCGGCTTCTGGCGTTACGTGCGCTTGATCCTGCCGCTCAGCCGCAACGGCAAAACGGTCGACAGTTTTTTTAAAGTTTTGGATCCAGCGAGTCTGACGCTGATCAGTCGCGATGCGAACGGCTCTGCCTGACCTAAATCACGAAATAGGCGATGAGAAACGCGACGATCACCGCCGCTAAGGAAATACCGAGCACATAGCGCATCACGCCGAGTTTAACTCCGGAGCGCGCGTCGGTCGGCGGCATATGTTGCGGATCGTTCATCCTGTTCTCCTCTAAACACGCCGGAACGCGCGCACATCGCGCGCGCTCCGCTTTATGGCTTCAAATTTACCGAGCTTGCGGTTTTTCATAAGCCGGCAAGGCCTTCAGGCTCTCTTTCGTCGCCGCCGGCAGATTCACGTTGCCCGCATCGATCATGCTGAGCTGTTCCATCGGAACGACGACTTGATGGGCGCCGATGCCGAGAAAGCCGCCAACGTCGATCACCGCGCCGACAATGCGGGCATCCTGCGTCAACAGCAGAGAATCGATTTTGCCGATAACCTCATTGGCGCTGTTGCGCACATTGGCGCCGATCAGGTCGTCGCTGTTCATCGCGCTCAGCGTATCGACCGTAACGGGCGCGCTGTTCGCGGCTGGATTCGAGACGCCAGGCATCGCGCCGCGCAGATCGGGCATGCTGCCAGACTGGGGCGCGCTCGGGCTGTCGTTCGACATACGGTCCGGCATTTGCGCCTGTGCCAAAGCCGTCAGCGGCAGACCTACGACCGCCAAGCTGGCAAAGCCCATCAGTCTGTGGAAGCGACGGATGTTGCGGGGCATGAGAGCCTCCTGTGTGGAGAGATTTCCGCTACAGGATGTAAACCCTCAAGAGCCTTAGTCGTTCCCGGCCATGACAATGGCCAAGGGGAACCGCCGTCCGCTTATTTTCCCAAATGGGAACGCTACGAAGCTGCCAAGGCGGTACGCAACCGCTGGGCCAAATCCTGCCGGCGATAGGGCTTTTGCAATAAGGCTTCGCCCGGATCGCGCATGGCGCCGCTCGGCCAAGCCGCATCGCTATAACCGGAGGTGAACAGTACGCGCAGGCCAGGGCGCAGAATGCGGGCCTTTTCAGCGAGCTCTCGGCCGTTCATGCCACCCGGCATGAGAATGTCGGTAAAGAGCAGATCGATATCGGCGAACTTGTTCAATGCCTCCATCGCGGCAGCGCCGCTGGACAGGCTGACGACACGATAGCCGAGGCCGCGCAATTGCTCGCCCACGTGCTCGCGCACCAAATCGTCGTCCTCGACCAGCAGGATTTTCTCGGTGCCGCGCGGCACTTCGCCCTCTTCTCTCGCCGGCAGCGCGGCTTCGGCAAGCCAGGCACGCGGCAGATATAGCCTGACCGTCGTGCCCTGACCCGGCGCCGAATCGATCTTCACCTGGCCCTTCGATTGTTTGACAAAACCGTAAACCATGCTGAGACCAAGACCGCTGCCCTGACCGACATCCTTCGTGGTGAAAAAGGGCTCGAAGGCGCGCGCCAACGTGTTGGCATCCATGCCCATGCCGTTGTCCGACACCGCGACCATGACGTAATCGCCGGGCAGGAATTCGGCATTGTCCGCCGCGGGGCTTTCGTCGAGCGCGGCATTCGCCGTCTCGATCGTCACGCGGCCGCCGCCCGGCATGGCGTCGCGCGCATTGAGGCATAGATTGAGGATGGCGCTTTCCATCTGGGGCGCATCGAGCAAGCCGTGCCAATTTCCCCCAAGCACGCTGACGATCTCGATCTGCGGGCCGAGCGTGCGCCGCAACAAGGCATCCATGCCGAGCACCAGCTTATTCACGTCGGTCGGACGCGGATCGAGCGGCTGCTTGCGCGCGAACGACAGCAGCCGATGAGTCAGTTCGGCGCCACGTTCGGCGGCGGCGCGCGACATTTCCGCCATGGCGCGCAGGGCCGGCCGGTCCGCCAGCTGTTCGACCAGCAGATCGTTGTTGCCGATGATGACCTGCAGCAGATTGTTGAAATCATGGGCGACGCCGCCGGTCAAATGGCCGATCGATTCCATCTTCTGCGCCTGGGCGAGCTTGCGCTCCGCCTCGACCATGGCTTCGGCCGATTGCCGCCGCTCGAACAGCATGCGGCGCAATAGCAGCGTCAAGGCGAACAGAATCAGGCTGACGAGGACGCCGCCGATGGCGGCGGCCTGCGGATCGAAGGAATAATTGGCGGCGCGGAAGTCCGCCGAATCGGTGAAATGCAGGGTCCAGCGCCGGCCGCCGATGTCGAGCGTGCTTTGCGTGCGGCGGCGGCCCTCGGCGGCCCCCGCCAACGCTCGGTCATACAACAGATTCTCGGCCGACGGCTCGCTGCCGTCATAGATCGCGAAACTGACGACGCCGCGCCGGTCGGCGAGGATGCCGCGCATCAGGTCGTACATGCGGAAAGGGGCGTAAATATAACCGGCAATGCGCGCGCGCCGCTCCTCGAGACTCGCCGGCAAGCCGCGGCCTGCGTAGAAGGGCAGGAACATCGAAAAGCCAGGCTGCACGTCGTCCTGCGGCTCCTGCACCAGCCGCAGCTTGGCGGTGACCGCCGTGTCGCCGCTGTCGCGCGCGCGCTCGAGCGCGGCGCGGCGCAGCGCTTCCGACGACATATCGAAGCCCATGACGCGCCGCGTACGCGCATCGAGCGGCTCGATATAGACGATGTTGATATAGCTCTCGCGCTCGCCAGCCGGATAGGTCACATATTGCGGAAAGCCCTCGTCGCGCAAGCGCTGCTCATGGGCCGACCGTTCCGCGGCCGGAACGATCTCGGCATAGCCGAACGCCTGTATGCCGGGATAGTTCTGCTTCAGGCTGAGCGTGTCGACATAGGACTTGAACTCGTCGCGCGAGACTCCGTCGGACGCGAGAAACAAGCCGAGGCCGCCGCGCAGCATCAATTCATAAGCGTGCAGGCGGGTCTCGATAACGCGCGCGGTGTCGTCCGCCTCTTCGCGAAAGCGTTGGCCGATGCGCTCATCGACGGCGCGGTTCAGCACGGACCAGCCGAAATAGGTCGCCAGCAGAGCTAGCGCTAAGACCAAGTACGGCGCGGCGCTGAGGTAGTAGGTTTTCCAGTTTTTCATGCGAATCGTCCCCGGCGGGCCTTAGCAGACGAGACTGAACGTCTTGTTAAGACCGGCGCAGGGGCATGATAGCCGATCGGTTGCCGTCAGCTAGAGGGCAAGAAGAAGCTCGATCCAGACCGCAGATGCGGCGCGTACGCAATATCCACAAAAAAGACGGGGCCGCTCCTGGCCGATAAAGGCGCGGCTTGAGGGATCGTCAATGGCCGCTAACGGCTGCAGCGCGCGAGGCTAGGCCCCGCGCGCCGCGCTGTCGTCCGGCGGGGATTACTCCATCCAGTAGGTCGGCACCTTGTAGTAGCTGTCGACGCCGCGTCCATAGGTCGGCGTCCACTCCACTTCGTCGTCGTAACCCGGCGCGTTCTCGAGCTGCGCCTTGTCGAGGTTCACGACATAGCCTTCCTTGTCCTTGTCGTAGGTCAGGACCGACCAAGGCAGCGGGTGGTGCTTGTGGCCGAGCCCGAGGAATCCGCCGAACGCCATGATGGCGTAGAGCGAACGGCCGCTCACCTTGTCGATGATGATGTCCTCGATGCTGCCAAGCTTGTCGCCGGCGGCATTGTAGACGGTGGTGTCGATGACTTTTTCGGCGGGAATGGCCGATCCGCTGGTGATCTGAGTGATCTCCGTCATGGCAGTCTCCTTCGATGGTATGTCCCCAGCGGCGACGGCGCCGTGCGCGCCGCAGCATGGGAATACTGTGCCAACGAGACTCACAGTCCGCTGTTCCTCGGGAACGCTCGGACTGCCCGAATGAGACGGAAATGACTCGGCGCGCGCCGCTTATCGCCCCGGAGCGGCCAGCCACTTTCGCAAGAAGGCGATCTCGCGTTCCTGCGCGGCAATGATCTCCTGCGACAGCTTCATGAGTTCCGCGTCCTTCTCGCTGCTGGCGAGATAGGCTTTGGCCATGTCGATAGCCGCCTGATGATGCGGGATCATCATGGCGGCGAAATCGATGCCGGGCTTGCCCGTCATCGTCATGTGTTTCATGTCCGCGTCCATCTTGTCCATGGCCGCGACATAGGCTTTGGAGGCATCGCTGGCGCCGCTCATGGCGCCATGGCTCATGCCGTGATCGGCCTGCGCGGCGGCAGGCAGGGCTGCGCCCATCGACGCGATGCCGAACAGGGCGCTGGCGCAAAATAGCGAAAATTTATGCATGGTCTGTCCTCACGGGGGATGCGGGAGGTCTCAGCATGAAGCTTCCCCCCAGGGGAAGGTCAAGCCGCGCCGCGATCTAGCGCCGCGTCAAGACGCCCGCGACAGGCCCAGTTCTCCCAGCGCCGCCGTCAGCACGTCCTCGACATCGCCGCCGGCGGGAATGGCCGGCCAGCCGATCTCCCCCGCCAGCCGGCGCGACTGCGCCTCGACGACCGCGACCGTGGCGTCGGAAGGATCGTCGCGCCGCGCCGCGACCCGCTGGGTCAAGAGGTCGGCCGGCGCCTGCAGCCAGAGGCCGCCGAAACGGACGCCGTCCGGCGCAGCCGCGGCGATCGCCGCCCGGTCCGCCGGGCGGTCGAACACCGCGTCGGCAACGACGCTCCAGCCGCCGCGCAGCAGCAGCGCCGCGCGAGCCATCAGCTCGTGATAAATTTTCTGCGATACCTCCGGCGCATAGGCGGCCTCCGGCAGGCGGGTTTCCGCCGGCACGCCGAAATGCCCCTTGCGCAGGCGGTCGCTCGACAGCACCCGGGCGCCCGGCGGTGGGCCGATCTGCGGCGCCAGCAGGCCGGCGAGAGTCGATTTGCCCGAACCCGACAGCCCGCCCACGGCGACGAGGCGCGGCGCTTCCTCGTCGAGCAACTGCCGTGCCAGGGCGAAATAGGCCTGCGCCTCGGCGGCGGCAGGCCCGGTAGCGCCTTTCGCCTGCAAGGCCAGCACCTGCGCGCGAATCGCCGCCCGCAGCGCCATGAAGAAGGGCAGCAGCGCCAAGCCGGCCTCGTCGCCCGTCGCGTCGAGATAGCGGTTGAGGCAAAGATTGGCGAGCCGGCCAAGGCCGCGATGCCACAGATCCATCAGCAGGAAGGCCAGATCGTAGAGGACATCGACCGTGGCCAGTTCCTCGTCGAATTCGAGGCAGTCGAACAGGATCGGCTCGCCCTCGAACAGGCAAATGTTCGCAAGATGCAGATCGCCATGGCAGCGCCTGACTTTCCCCTGCCCGGCCCTCGCGTCCAGCGTCTCGCGGTGGCGCTGCCAGCGCGTCAGCAGCCCCTCCTGCAAGGCGGCACAGTCGGCGGACGCAAAAAACTCGGTTTCAGCGACTCCTTTGCGGCTCAAATCGAGGATGCGGCGTAGGCGATCGGCGCCGCCCATCGTTGGGCCGGCCTCTGCGCCGCCGTGAAAGGCGGCGATCTGCCTGGCGAGCCGATCCATCAGGGCCGGCGTGAGCCGCCCCGCCGCCGCCATTTTGGCGAAAAGATCGGCGTCCTTGAAGCGCAGCATTTCGACATAGCATTCGACGAGCGGACCGCCGCCGTCCAATTCGAGTCCACCATCGCTGCGGCGGGTAATTCGCCGCACCGCCCGGTAGACGCGCGGCGCGGTGCGCCGGTTGAGCGCGAGTTCACGCTCGCAGATCGCCAGCCGGTGCTCGGCCCGGGTGAAGTCGACGAACGGCAGCTTGACGCTCCGCTTGAGCTTCAGGGCCAACTCCTCGCCGAGCAGTAAGACGGAAAGATGCGTCTCGACGCGCTCCACTTTCGCGCCATCGCGCGAAAGCTGGCCCTGCATGAAGGCGAGAGCTTCGTCCTGGCTGTCCGTCACCGGCGGGTCCTTTCTGCGGCACGGCGTCTATGCTTCGGCAGTCTGTCAGAAAATCGCCGGCGACAAGTTGACAAGGATCACGTCGCGCCGAAACGCGGCGCAGCCTGCTTCAAGGTTTTTGCGGCGGCTTGCCGTTGAGCCCGTCATAGACATTGCAGGCGATGCCGGTCGCCCCGAAGCCGTCCAGCCCCTTCGCCTGCGCCATCATCCCGCTGCTGATCGCCCGCGAGGTGACGCTCAACATTTTCATACTCGCGCTCGCCGCTTTGCCGCTCGTGTGGATTTGCACGTCGCTTGGTCGGCGGCTGTTCCTGATCAGCTCGGCGCCTATCGCTGGGCCGGCGTCGTCTTCTTAAGCGTTGCCGCGGTCATGCTAATCCTGAAAGTGCTGCACGCCCGCGAGTGAGCGAGGCAGCTTTAGGCGATTTCGAGCGAAGCGCGCGGCACCGTACCGGGCAGCACGACGCCGCGGATTTCCCGCTCGATATCCGGATGCACAGGATATTCGCCGTCGCTGGAAAGCCACAGGCGCAACAAGTGACGCTTGCGATCCTGCTCCGGCCAGTCCTCGAAGCCAGTGCGCGAATGCAGCGTCACATGGTTCTGCACGAAGGAGATGTCGCCAGGCTGAAAATCGATGTCGATAGCGATCTCGTCGGCGATAGCGCGGTACATCTCCAGGGCCTCGGCCTGCTTCGGCGTGATCGGCGGCACCCCCTCGATCAGCTGCCCCTTTCTGATGGCGGCGCTGACGCCGCGCGCGGCGAAATAGCCGTCGGTGATGCTGAACACCGGCTGACGGATGTAGGGCGGCTCGCCTTCTTTGATCTCGCCTGTGCGGGCGCGGTAGAAGCGGAAAGCAAGTTGCTCGACCAGCTCGGGCGCGCGCTTGAGCATCTCGTTGTGCAGCGTCACCGACGAGCAGATGCGGTGCGCGCCGCCGGACTTGGCCGGATGCAGACAGCAGAGCGACAGGAAGTCGGCGCGGTCGCAGTGGAAATTCATGTGGGCCTTGGTCATGTAGCCGCGCACCTTGTTGTAGTCGCCGCCGAGGTCGGTGACATGGCCGAGCAACTGGCCCTTGGTGTTCTGCGAGATGGCGCGGCCGATATGGGCGCCGATGCCCCAGAAGGCGATGGCGGTCTGCAAGCGCGAGCGGCCAGTCATCGGCAAGCCGCGAATCAGCGCGAAGCCGCGACCTTCGATCAACTCCTCGCGCACGTCGGCGAGGCCTTTGGCGAGCGTCGGCACGGCGAACTCGTCGGCTCCCACATCCATCAAGCCGAGGCCGGCACCTTCGATGCGCGCGACCGCGTCCATGATCTCGCCGATCTCCGTCTCGCTCAGGCGATAGACCCAGCTTTCGTTGCCGGCGAAATCCTGCGGATACCAAGCGGCCGATCCGGCGATCGGCTTCATCATCTCGGCGGGCACCCGCTCACGCGCGCTGGCGCGCCAAGAATTCGCCGGGGCATTCGTGGTCACGCTTGCCATGGTCGCCATCCTCCAGTTCAGCGCCGGCTAGGGCCGCGCTTGTTCGCTCAAATGCTAGGCCAAACCTAGCGAAATGCAACGGAAGCGATGGAGCCGCCTGAATGGCCAGACCGATGATCGCCGCGCGAATTTCGCCAAACGAAACTTGTGCTGGGCAATATGAATTTTGCTTTGAAAATCCTCACCTAAGCGATCCCCCGTTCTTCCATCGCTCATATCGAGAAGCGCCTGCCAAATCCCGTCTGATCGAGATTGAAGGGCGGGAAGCCTCCGCGACCGTCAAGCGTATGATCTTCGTCCATGAGACATACGCGACCTCTTGGCGACGTATCGGCGGATCGCTCGGACATTTCAGCCCGGACGCGTGCGCAAACTATATCCGGGGCGCGGGATATAGGTGAATCTCAACCGGGATTTATTGGCATGGGCTTTGCATTATTACCAATAGGCTTCCGGCCCGCATTTTAATGCCTTAGCGTACCCCAACGTATTTGCCTGCTCGCGCATTTACCTGCTCAAGGAGACTTCACATGATTGCTCAAGCCGCCGCCCGCCGCCTCTGCTTATCCGCTTTCATATTCTCGCTCATCGCAGTTGGCACGCTGCTGTCGGCAGGAGACCTCCACGCGCAGCAGAACGTCGCCGCTTTCTACAAAGACAAGCAGATGAAGTTCATCATCCGCTCCGCGACCGGCGGCGGCTATGACCTCGTATCCCGCCTCGTCGCTTCGCACATCACCCGCCACATCCCCGGCAACCCATCCATGATCCCAGTGAACATGCCGGGCGGCGGCGGCCTTCTCGCCGCCAACTACATGTACGAGATCGCCCCCAGGGACGGCACTCACTTGACGTTGCTCGGCGAAGCCTTGCCGATGGACTATACGCTCGACTTCACGCCGGGGCTCAAGGCCGACTTGGGCAAATTCAACTGGATCGGCACCGTCAGTGCGTCGAACACGTTGACCTACATGTGGCATACCTCTCCCACCAAGACCATCGAGGATGCCAAGAAGCGCGAAACGCTGATCGGTGCGACCGGTGCGGGCAGCACGCCGAGCTGGCTGCCGATCATTTACAACAACGTGTTCGGCACCAAGTTTAAGATCATCAGCGGCTACAAGAACGCCGGAGAAGTCAAGCTCGCGATGGAGCGCGGCGAGGTCGAGGGCTATGGCGCCAATCCCTGGGTATCTCTCAATGCGACTTCGCCGGAACTGGTGAGAGAAAAGAAGTTCAACATTATCGTCCAGGTCGGCGCTCAGAAGGAAAGAGACCTGCCCGACGTGCCGCTGTTCAGCGAACTTAAAGCTGATACCGAGGAGGGCCAGGCTGTCGTCGCTTTCGTCTCCCAGTCTCTGTCCATCGGCCGGGCTATCGCCACGACGCCGGACGCGCCGGCGGATCGGCTCGTGGCGCTGCGCAAGGCCTTCAACGTGACGATGGCGGATCCCCTGTTCCTTGCCGACGCGAAGAAGCTCGGCGTGGATGTCAATCCTGTGGACGACGTGGCCTTGACAAAGCTGATGGACGCCTTGTTCGCCACACCCGCGGACATTAAAGCCAAAGTGAAAGCGGCGCTGCCGCCACGTTGATCAAAGCCGCTGGCCGACTACCGCCGGCGATACCCGCCCTCTGTTTGAAGGGGGGGCGCTGCCCAGGCCATGAAAAAAGTCCGCTAGCCAGCGGACTTTTTTTTGAGATACCCGCGGATGGTGAGCGGCGAACGAAACTTCGCGCGATTTTCCTGATATCACGCAAAATTCTTCTATACGCACGCAACGCTGACGCGTCGATTTTAGCCGACGTTCGGTTTTTTTCCGTTGAGCACGTCATAGACATTGCAGGCGATGCCGGTCGCCTCGAAGCCGTCCAGGTCCGTCGCCTGGGCGACGGCGAACATCTGCGAGGCGAGATTGACGAAGGGCATCGGCACTTCCATCTCTCGCGCCATGTCGAGGCCGAAGTTGATGTCCTTGGGCATCCAGGATTTGCGCGGCTTGTATTTGCGGCTCGCCACGGTCTCCATGATGCGCCGGGTGCCGACGCAATCCTGCTGCGAGTTCTTCACCACGGTCTGGAAGGTGGCGGCATCCAAGCCGCCCTTCTCGAGCCAGCGTGTGACTTCGACGTAGCTCATATGCTGCACGGCGGCGATCATCGCCATGGCGTTCTTGACCATCTTGGCGTTGCCGAGCTCGCCGACCTGCAGGATCGACTTTCCCATCGCCTGGAAGATCGGCTGATGCGCGTCGAACAGCGCCTTGTCGCCCGACACCCAGAGCGCCAGCTCGCCGGCCGCCGCCACCTCCTCGACGCCGCCGGCCGAGGCATCCGCCACGGTCCAGCCCTTCTTGGCGAGTTCGCCGGCGGCCGCGACGATGGTCGCTTTGTCGATGCTGGAAAAATCGATCCAGGTTTTCGCGCCGCCCGTCGCCTCAATCAGCCCGCCTTTACCGAGGCCGACGGCCTTCACGGCGTCATTGTGCGGCAGCATCGACAGGACAAGCTCGCTGGCCTCGGCGACGGCCTTCGGCGTCTCGACGAAGCGGGCGCCCTGCGCCTCCAACTTCGCCGCCTGGGCGCGATTGAGATCGGTGACGACCAAGGCATAGCCCGCCTTGATCAGATTGGCCGCCATGCCGCTGCCCATGCCGCCCGTGCCGATAAAACCCAGCGTCTTCATGCCTCGTCCTTTCTTGTTCGTTGCCATGTCGCGCTCACGCGAAATCACGCTCGCACAATGTCGCGGGCGCA
>CAMAVH010000003.1 GCA_945861615.1 Rhizobium sp. Q54
CGCGCTGGCGGCCATGCCGATCTCGGCGCGCAGCATGCCGAGGATCAGGCCGGCGATCAGCGCGTCCATGCTGATGATCGCGGCTTGAAACGCCAAGGCCTCGGTGGTGTCGCGTAGCGGCGGCTCCTCCGGCGGGCGCCGCATGAAGGATTGCGCGATGGTGAAGATGCCGAGGATGCCGAGCAGCACGAAGGCGATCCAATGATCGATCGCCGGCCCGACGGCGGTGATCGTCGTGCCGATCGCCCAGCCGGCGGCGATCATCAGCAGCTTGGTCGCCGCGAAGATGGCACCGAGCCGCAGCCAGGAGGACGCGCCGTGCCATAGCGTGGCCGGCGCGCGCAAGCCGAAGCTGAAGGCGGTGAGCGCCAGCACGCCGGCGATGGCGAGCACGATGGGTCCGTCCGCCGGCAGGGTCCAATCGCCGAGGGTATCGCCCAGACCGGCGACCTCGGCTAATTGCCAGAAGCCGAGACCGAAGAAAATCAACGCCGCGCCGATGCGCACGTAGCGCAGCGGAATCACGCGGGTCGCCGCGCCGCCGAGGAAGACGGCGGGGACATTGGCCAGCATCATGCCGAGCGTGGTGCCCAGCGTGACCATCTCGATATTGTGGAAGCGCGCGGCGAGCGCGGCAGTGGCGACCTGCGTCTTGTCGCCGATCTCGACGATGAAGAAGGCGATCAGCGTCGTCATGAAGATGCCGGTGCCGGCGCGCGCCTCGTCCGTTTCGTCGAATTTGTCGGGCACCAGCGTCCAGAAGGCCATGGCGATGAAGGCGATCGCGATGGCGTAGCGGAACCAGGCGCCCTCGAGGAAATCCGTCAGGAAGAAGCCGGCGGTGGCGGCCAGCGCGTGGTTGGCGATGGTCGCGACGAAGATGCCGGCGACGATCGGCCAAGGTTTGCGAAAGCGCGTCGCCAGAACGATGGCGAGCAACTGGGTCTTGTCGCCGATCTCCGCGAGGGCGACAACGAAGGTGGACACGAGCATGGGATCCATTGAGGGGGCAGCCTTGCCGAGCGTTGATCCAATGGCGCCATGGTCCCCCCGCTCGGGCGGTCGGAGGGCGGCGCCATCGGTCTCGCCAATCGTTGCCGCGCGATCCCTGCGAATCGGTCTGGCAACCCCGTCTGCGCCATGGCCCGAGAAACGGTCGGTTCGGGCCAAGTATGTTGACGCAGGCTCCGCACCCCTCAAACGACATGGGCGGCGGACGACTACTCCCCAAAAGCTGTGCGAATTGATCGCATAAGCCGGAAATAGTCAATTCGTTTCAGTGGCTTATGCGCAAGGCATGAAATTATAGCCAAGGCTATATTACGCGCTCTCCCGCCGCCGAAATCCGCGAAGCGCCGCCCGGAACACAGAGGACGCTTCGCGGAAAACGCTTACGCGGCGCGTCGATTGCCGAACAGCGCCAAGAGGCCGCCGGCGACGATCGCCGCGCCGCCGGCGATCAGGTACCACATTGTTCTGTCGGTATATTTGCCCGTCAGGGTCTCGCTGATCTGATCGACCGGCGCGTCCGTGGCATTGAGACCGAATCCGAGTAGAATAACGCCGATCACCAAGACGATGATGCCGACGAGACGAGCGGGCTGCATATTAAATCTCCTGTTAAGCGCGCGAAGACACGCCAGGGAGACAACGCCTGGGTTCCCGAAAAATTCCCAGGCCGTCGCTGGGAGAATTTATGTCGCGCTGGAGCGCCCAACGGCCCGCGGGTCGCGCGGCCGCCATCAGCCTGCTCTACATCCTAGGGGGCTCGGCTTGGATCGTCGGCTCCGATCTCTATATCCATGGATTTTCGCAGGCACATCTGGACGTCCTGTGGGAGAGCATCGCCAAGGGTCTCGGCTTCGTCGCCTGCACGGGCTTCGTGCTGTTCTTCGTCTTGCGCCGCAGCTACCTGCGTATCGAGGAGGAGGAAGCGGTCAAGGCGCTGCGTTTTTCGCAGACCATCACCACTCTGGCGCGCATGGTGGAATATCGCGACATCTATACCCACGGCCATCAAAGGCGCGTGGCGCAAATTTGCGATGCGCTGGCCGTTCGCCTGAAACTGCCGCCCGATCGCCGCATGGCGCTCGTCCTGGCCGCCGAATTGCACGATATCGGCAAAATCGGCGTTCCCGAACATCTGCTCAACAAAGCCGGCTTTCTCACGGCTGCGGAATTGGCCCGCATTCATGAGCATGCGGCGATCGGCGCCGAGCTTTTGGGCGGCGTGGATTTTCCCGGCCCGGTGGCGGATATCGTCGCGCAGCATCACGAGCGGCTCGACGGCAGCGGCTATCCCCATGGTCTGAGCGGCGATCAGATGTTGTTCGAGGCCCGCATTTTGGCCGTCGCCGATGTTTTCGAAGCGATGTCGTCGGCCCGGCCTTACCGCAATGCGCAGGGTGCGGCCGTCGCCTTGGCGGAGCTGCGCCGTCATGCCGGCGTGAAATACGACGCGCGCGTCGTCGCCGAATGCGAGGCTTGGAGCCGCGCGCGCAGCGAAAATCCGCCGCCCTATTCCGCTGCCGACAAAGAACTGCTTTCGGCGGCGCATCCCGCGCCATAAAAGCGCAGGCGCTCAGGCGGCAACCGGACCGTCACCGTCGTGCCGCGATCCGGCGCGCTGTCCAGCGACAGGGTGCCGCCATGGCTCTCGACGAAGGATTTGCTCAGCGGCAAGCCGATGCCGGTGCCCTCGGCGGCCAAGCTCATTTGGTTGTGCACACGCTCGAAGGGCAACAAGACTTTGTCGATATCCTGCGCGGCGATGCCGATGCCGTCGTCCTCTACCACGAGGAGCGGCGCGCCGTCCGGCCCGACCAACGCCGAGACGCGGACATGGCCGCCCGGCGGCGTGAATTTGACGGCATTGCTCAAAAGATTCAGCAGAACCTGCTTGAGCTTCTGGCGGTCGCCCCACAGACGCAGCGGGCGATGCGGCAGGTAGGACGACAGCGTGATGTTCTTGCTTTCGGCGTGCGGCGCCAGCATGCGCAGGCTCAGACGCGCGATGCCGTTGAGGTCCACTTCGCTTTCGGCGATTTCGTGCTTGCCGGCCTCGGCCTTCGACAGATCGAGAATATCGTTGATCAGCGTCAGCAGATGCGTGCCGCTGCGCAGCACATCGGAAATATATTCGCGCTGCTTCTCGTTGAGCGGACCGGCATACTGCCGCTGCAACAGCTCGGAAAAGCCGATGATCGCGTTGAGCGGAGTGCGCAGCTCGTGACTGACGCTGGCGAGGAAGGTCGATTTGGCCTGATTGGCGCGCAGCGCCACGCGGCGCGCCTCTTCGAGATCGACGATCTGCTCGCGGGCGCGCTCGAGCGAGATGCCGAGCAGATCGACGCCGCTGCCGATGCCGAGATATTTGCCGTCGCGCGTGATGATGAAGCCGTCGATGGCGGCGCGCGGGGCCGCCGTCGTGATGAGTTCTTTCAGCTCTTCGATGCTGAGGGCGTAGTCGACCTGCAACGGCGGCGACTGGATGAAGTGCGACGCCATGAGCCGCGCAATGGGACGCTTCTCGTAGACCGCCCGCACCAGGGGCTGGGAAAAGGCGATATAGAAGTCCTGTCGGCTGAGCAGCGCGATCGGCTCGTGGGCCTCGTCCACCACGGCGAGGCTCGGCGTCGCGGCATGTTCGCTGAGCAGCTCGAAGGCCGCGCCGCAAGTCATCTTGAGGTGGATCGGCGGCAGGGGCGTGATGAGGCGTTCGACGCGCCAGCCGCCATGCGCGTGACTCGCCTGGGCTTGACTGGCGTGAACGTGACCGCCGTGAGTTTGGCCGCTGATGCTGGTCATGAGGCCCTAATGACTGTCTGACGCCGATTGCCGTCGCACGTCGTGTTTCGCTCTCCACATAGCGGTCGTGGAGTTAATTTTCTCCTAGCGGACAATCGATATATCCACGAAAATCAATGAGTTATGTTACTGTTGCGTGACAGGGCGGTGACGCAACCGGCGCGAGAGATAGGCGATGACCATGACGCAACCTGAGATGTACAGCCGGATGAGCCCGAGCCCGCGCTTTCGTGCCCTGGTCGAGCTCTATCGAACGATGCATGAGCAGGGCGTCGCGGCGCAGGGCATCGACTCGGATGTCACCTTCGACGGCCGTAGCCTTGCCCCGCATACGCTCACCATTCGCGACTTGATCGGCAATACCGGGGCGAAAACGCTGCTCGACTACGGCGCCGGCAAGGGCGTGCTCTATAACATGCGTGACCTGATCGCCCCGACCGGCGAGGTCTTTGCCGATCTGCGCAGCTATTGGGATCTCGAATCCGTCACGCTCTACGATCCGGGACATGCCCCTTACAGCGCTTACCCGACGGGGCGCTTCGACGCGGTGATCTGCAGCGACGTACTCGAACATGTTCCGGCCGAAGACATTCCCTGGGTGCTGGGCGAGCTGTTCTCCTTCGCCGACAAATTTGTCTTCGCGACGATTGCCGGCTATCCGGCGCTAAAGCTATTGCCCAATGGGGAAAACGCCCATTGCACGCTCGAGCCCTTGCGTTGGTGGGAAAGCCAAATGAACGCCGCCCGTGACAGGGAGGGGCGGTCAACGCCATGGTTTGCACTATATGTCGAGCAGATGGGTCAAAAAGAGACCCCGATGAAGGGCTGAGCGGCAGCAAAAGGCCGATTGAAGGGCTTCGGCAGCCGTTTCGGCTGAACTTCAGGCAAAATAAGCGGTTTTATTGGCATCAGCGTCTTCACTTTTGCCCTGTCCGCGCAAAAACCCGCGCTCAGCCTCTTAGAAAGGCAAAATTAACCTCAAATCACCGATAATTTAAGATCGCGTCCGTGCGACTGCCCATAGAAAAACGTTAAATCTTCGCCGCGCACGGCAATTTGTCATCGAACATCGGTAGGGACGGCGCCATGGCATCCAAGATCGAGCAGCGCAAAGACGACGCGGTCGGCCAGGCGGGCCAGCTTGCCCGCCGCACGGTCGCCGGCAAGGCCGGCGAGGCCGCGGAGCTTTTCCTGCGCCAGTTCTATGGCGCCGTCGCGCCGGAGGATGTCGCCGACCTGACGCCCGAGGCGCTCACCGGCAGCGCGCTGGCGCTATGGCGCTTCGCCCAGACCCGGCCGGCGAAAACCCCCAAGGTGCGCGCCTACAATCCGCGTATCGCCGATCACGGCTGGACCTGCGGCCATACCGTCGTCGAGATCGTCAACGACGACATGCCCTTCCTCGTCGATTCGGTCACCGGCTGGATCTCGCAGAAGGGCCTCGGCCTGCATCAGGTCATCCACCCGATCATTCACGTCAAGCGCGACGCCAAGGGCGAGCTGCTCGAGCTGCTGCCTGCTGAATCCAAAGATGCCGCTTCGGGCGAGGGCCAGGCCGAATCGGTTATGCATCTGGAGATCGACAGCCAGGGCAGCGCCGCCGAACTGGCCGAGATCGAAAAGGGCCTGATGGTGGCGCTCGCCGACGTGCGTGCCGCGGTGGAGGATTGGCCGGCCATGCGCGCGCGCGCCGCCGCGATCCTCGCCGAGCTGGAGGCCGCTCCGCCGGGCGTGCCGGACGACGAACTGACCGAGGCGCGCGCCTTTCTCGGCTGGCTCGACGCCAATCACTTCACCTATCTTGGCTACCGCGAATATGCCTTCGGCGGCGATGCCGCCGAACCGGGCCTCGGGCGCGTCGTCGAAGGCTCCGGCCTCGGCGTGCTGCGCGACTACGACACGGCGATCTTCCACCCGACGACGGAAGCCTCGGCGCTGCCGCCCGACATGCGCGCCCTGGTGCGCGCGCCCAACGTTCTGATGATCGCCAAGGCCAACAAGCGCTCGACCGTGCATCGCCCGGTGCATTTCGACACGATCGGCATCAAGAAATACGACGCCAAGGGCCGTGTCGTCGGCGAGTACCGCTTCGTCGGCCTGTTCACGTCCGACATCTACAATCTCAGTCCGCGCCTGATCCCGCTGCTGCGCCGCAAGGTGGCCCATGTCATCGAGCGCTCGAAGCTGCCGCCGGGCAGCCATGACGGCAAGGCGCTGCTGCATATTCTCGAAACCTACCCGCGCGACGAGCTGTTCCAGATCGGCGAAGAAGACCTCACCGAGATCAGCCTCGGCATCCTACGCTTGCAGGACCGCGCCCGCGTCGCTCTCTTCATCCGCCGCGACCCGTTCGAGCGCTTTCTGTCCTGCCTGGTCTATGCGCCGCGCGACCGTTTCGACAGCGAACTGCGGCGAAAGTTTCAGGACATTCTGCGCAAGGAATTGGACGGCAGCGTCTCGGCCTTCTACACGCAGATCGGCGATTCGCCGCTCGCGCGGCTCCATGTCATCATCAAGACGCGGCCCGGCGAAGTGCCCGCCTACGACACCGCCGAGATCGAGGCGAAACTGGCGCGCGCCATGCGCGCCTGGCGCGACGATCTGCGCCTGGCGCTGGTCGCCGCCCACGGCGAGGACGCCGGTCTCGATCTGTTGAAACGCTACGGCGACGCCTTCCCGTCGTCCTACCGCGAGAACACCGTGGCGGCGCATGCCATCGCCGACATTGCCAAGGTCGAGGCGGCGCGCGCCAGCCAGACGCTGGGCCTCAATCTCTACCGGCCGATCGCCGCGTCCGACGACATGGTGCGCTTCAAGATCTACAACGCCGGCGACGCGGTGCCGCTATCCGACGTGCTGCCCATGCTGGAGAACATGGGATTCAAGGTGATCGACGAGCAGCCCCATCATGTCGAGACGGCCGGCGAAACCGGCGTGTGGATCCACGATTTCGGCATGCAGCTGCGCGTTAGCGCCACCCTGCATCTCGACAGCCTGAAGCCGCTGTTCGAAGCGGCTTTCGCGCGGCTGTGGGCCGGCGAGATGGAAGACGACGGCTTGAACAAGCTGGTGCTGCTCGCCGGACTGGGCTGGCGCGAGGTGACGGTGGTGCGCGCCATCGCCAAATATCTGCGCCAGGCCGGCATCCCCTTCAGCCAGGCCTACATGGAAACGACCTTCGCCGGCAATCCGTCCTTCGCGCGCATGCTGGCCGATCTCTTCAGCGCGCGCTTCGATCCCAACAACCGTCAGCATGCCGAGAGCCGCGAAGTCGCGTTGAAGGTCACATACGAGGAAGCGCTCGATAAAGTCGCGAGCCTCGACGAGGACCGCATCCTGCGCCGCTTCCTCAATGTCGCGCTCTCCATGCTGCGCACGAATTTCTATCAGACCGACGCGGCGGGCGGTCCGAAGAGCTATCTGTCGTTCAAGCTCGATTCGCGCAGCATCGACGATCTGCCGTTGCCGCGCCCGCTTTACGAGGTGTTCGTCTATTCGCCGCGCATGGAAGGCATCCATCTGCGCGGCGGCAAGGTGGCGCGCGGCGGCATCCGCTGGTCGGACCGGCGCGAGGATTTCCGCACGGAAATTCTCAGCCTGATGAAGGCGCAGATGGTGAAGAACGCCGTCATCGTGCCGGTAGGCGCCAAGGGCGGCTTCGTGCTGAAGAAGCTGCCGGCGGGCGCCAGCCGCGACGAGACGATGGCCGAGGGCATCGCCTGCTACACGTTGCTGATGAAAGGCCTCTTGGACATCACCGACAACCGGGTCGGCAGCGGCATCGTGCCGCCGAAGGACGTCATCCGCCAGGACGACGACGATCCCTATCTGGTGGTGGCCGCCGACAAGGGCACCGCGACCTTCTCCGATCTCGCCAATGGCATCGCGCGCGACTACGGTTTTTGGCTCGACGATGCCTTCGCCTCGGGCGGCTCGGCCGGCTACGACCATAAAAAGATGGGCATCACCGCGCGCGGCGCCTGGGAATCGGTCAAGCGCCATTTCCGCGAGATCGGCGTCGACACCCAATCGCAGGATTTCACCGTGGTCGGCGTCGGCGACATGTCGGGCGACGTGTTCGGCAACGGCATGCTGCTGTCGCCGCATATCAAGTTGCTCGGCGCCTTCAACCATCTGCATATCTTCATCGATCCGAACCCCGATCCGGCGGCGAGCCTGGCCGAGCGCCAGCGCTTGTTCGCGCTGCCGCGTTCGTCCTGGTCGGACTATGACGCCAAGCTGATTTCCAAAGGCGGCGCGGTGTTCGACCGCAAAGCCAAGTCGGTGAAATTGACGCCGGAGATTCAGGCGCTGTTCGACATCAAGCAGGACGCCCTGACGCCCAACGATTTGATTCGCATCCTGCTCAAGGCCCAGGTCGATCTCCTGTTCTTCGGCGGCATCGGCACCTACATCAAAGCGGCGACCGAAGCGCATGCCGAGGCCGGCGATCGCGCCAACGACGTGCTGCGCATCGACGGCCATGAAGTCCGCGCCAAGGTGATCGGCGAGGGCGCCAATCTCGGCATGACTCAGCTCGGCCGTATCGAATATGCCAAAACCGGCGGGCGCTTGAACACCGACGCGGTGGACAACTCCGCCGGCGTCGATGCCTCCGACCATGAGGTGAACATCAAGATCCTGACCGGCGCGGTCGTCGCCGAAGGCGATCTCACGCTCAAGCAGCGCGACAATCTGCTGACCCAGATGACCGACGAATTGGCCGGCCTGATCCTGCGCGACAATTATCTGCAGACCCAGGCGATCAGCGTGATGGAAGCGCAGGGCCCGGCGCTGCTCGATTCGCAGGTCCGCCTGATCCATGATCTGGAGAAAGCCGGCAAGCTCAACCGTGAGGTGGAGAAGCTGCCGAACGATACGGCCCTGTCGGCGCTGCCCGCCCTGGGCAAGGGCCTGACGCGGCCCGAACTTTCGGTCTTGCTCGCCTACGGCAAGATGACGCTCTACGAGACGCTGCTCGCCAGCGATTTGCCGGACGAGGCCTTTCTCGGCGAAGACCTGCATCGCTATTTCCCGGCGGCGCTGCGCGAACGCTTCCCGGCGGCCATCGATATGCATCGCCTGCGCCGCGAGATCATCGCCACGGTGGCGACCAACAGCATGGTCAACCGCGTCGGCCCGACCTTCGTCAACGATCTGCGCACGCGCACGGGCTGTAGCGAGAGCGACATCGCGCGGGCCTATACCGTCACGCGCGATGCCTTCGCGCTGCGCGATCTGTGGGCTGGCATCGAGGCGCTCGACGCCAAGGTGCCGGCGCGCCTGCAGACGGCCATGATCATCGAATCGGGCAAGCTGGTGGAGCGCGCCACTCTGTGGTTCGTGCAGAACCGCAGCCATCCGATCGACGTCGCCGCGGCCATGGCGAGCACGGCCCCGGCCATCGCCGCGCTGAAGGCGGCTTTGCCGGACGCTTTGCCGCCGGCCGCGCGCGAGCGCTTCGATGCCACGGTGGCGGCCTATGCCAAGGACGGCGCGCCGATCGATCTCGCCAACGAAGCGGCCAAGCTGCCGGCCTTGGGCGGCGCGACGGACATCGTGAAACTGGCGTCGGGCGATGCCGGCCAAATCGGCCATGCGGCGGCGATCTATTATGCCGTCGGCGATCGCCTGTCGCTCGATTGGCTGCGCGTCTCGGCGCAAGCCGTTGCCGCCAGCACCTCCTGGCAGAAGCAGGCCATCGCCGCCATCGTCGACGAACTGTTCGCCTTCCAGGCGGAACTGGCGGCGCGCGTGTTGGCGAGCGGCCAGATGGCCGACGCCTGGCTGGCGGCGCGCGGCCCCGTGTTCCTGCGTGCCCAGCAGGTGCTCGGCGAAATGCAGACCGGCGGCGCCGTCGATCTGGCGATGTTGGCGGTGGCGAACCGGCAATTGCGTGCTTTAATCACGGCATGAGTCCAGCCGCCGATTCTCCACAGCCTTACGCCACGAAGCGCGCGCTCGTCGCCTGGTGCCTGTTCGACTGGGCCAATTCCGCCTTTCCGGCGGTGATCCTGACCTTCGTCTTCGCCGCCTATTTCGCGCAAGGCGTGGCGGAGAGCCCGGTGATCGCCACCGGCCAATGGGGCCTGGCGCTGACCTGCTCGGCGCTCGCCATCGCCCTGCTGTCGCCGCTGCTCGGCGCCGTCGCCGACCAGGATGGCCGGCGCAAGCCGTGGATCGCCGTCTTGTCGCTGCTCTGCATCGCCGCCTGCGCCAGCCTGTGGTTCGTCAAGCCCGACCCGAGCTATGTGCTGCTCGCCCTGGTCGGCGTTGCCGTCGCCAATTTCGCCTTCGAGTTCAGCCTGGTGTTCTACAACGCCATGCTCAACGACTTGGTGCCGCCGGACCGACTCGGCCGCCTGTCGGGCTGGGGCTGGGGCGTCGGCTATGCCGGTGGATTGGTTTGTTTGGTGCTGGTGCTGGTCGGCTTCGTCAGCACGCCGGAGCCTTGGTTCGGCATCGGCAAGGACGAGGCGGCCCATGTGCGCATCGTCGGCCCGATCGCGGCGCTGTGGTTTCTCGCCTTCGGCTGGGCGCTGTTCGTCTTCACGCCGGACCGGCCGTCCAAGCGCGTCTCGGCGCTCGTCGCCATGCGCCAGGGCTGGGCGGCGCTGCTCGCCACCTTCAAGAACATCCGCCATTACGGCAACCCGGGGCGCTTCCTGCTCGCCCACATGATCTATACCGACGGGTTGAACACGCTCTTCGCCTTCGGCGGCATCTATGCCGCCGGCCAGTTCGGCATGGAGGTCGAGGAGGTCATCTGGTTCGGCATCGCCCTCAACCTGACGGCGGGCTTGGGCGCCGCGGCCTTCGCCTGGGTCGACGATTGGATCGGCGCCAAGCGCACCATCGCCATCGCCCTCGTCGGTCTGGTGATCGTCGGGCTGGCGATTCTCGCGACCGACGACAAGATGGTGTTCTGGGGCCTCGGCCTGGCGCTCGGCATCTTCTTCGGCCCGGCCCAGGCGGCGAGCCGCTCGCTGATGGCCCGCCTGGCGCCCGCCGAGATGCAGGCGGAAATGTTCGGCCTCTTCGCGCTCTCGGGCAAGGCCACCGCCTTCATCGGTCCGGCGCTGTTCGGCTGGGCCACGGTCGCCTTCGACACCCAGCGCGCCGGCATGGCCACCGTGCTGGTCTTCTTCCTGATCGGCGGCGCCATCCTGTGGTTCGTCAAAGAACCGCAACGGCCTGCCTAGCCCCTGAACCCCCCTGGCTCTGGCTCATTTTTGGCTGAAAAGAGCCGGACGGTTGATCCAGATCAATGAACTATTAGATATCTAAGGAATATCATAGGCTATCTTCATTGCGGCCAAGGAGACAGCCGATGGCGACGTTCCAGGATATCGAATGCAATTTGGTGGACGCTTGCGGGCGTCAGACCCCCGAGGCGATGGCCTGGGGCGACCATAATCTGCCCATGTGGGAGCCGGTGAAGGTTCCCAAAAAGCGCATCGAGCAGGAAATCGAGCGTCTCGCGTCCGTCGCCAAGCCGGCCAACGGCGTGCGCCGCACCCACTTCATCCATCCGCGCTGCACCGACGGCAGCAAGGCCTTTGCGCCGGGCGTCGATGTGTCGCTCAACGTGCTGTTGCCGGGCGAGCGCACGGCGCCGGTGCGCCAGAACGCCTCCGTCGTCGACTTCTGCATCCAGGGCGGCGGCACGGCGATCGCCAACGGCAAGGCCCATGCCTTCAAGCAATACGACACCTTCACCTCGCCATCGATGTCGGTGCATCAGTACGTCAACGACACGAAAGAGATCCAGGTGCGGATGCGCTATTCGAACGGCGCGCTGCTCGAGAAGCTCTGCACGCATTATGTCGACGAAAACCCGCCGACCGACGCCAGCCAGGCTGCCGCCGCGCCCAAGGCGTCCGAGTTGCGCGCCGATCACCGCAATCCGTTCGGCAGCTTCCAGCTGACCGAGGAAGGCACCTGGCTCGCCCCTTATGAACAGCTCGTCAATCCCGAGCCGGTCGAATACAAGCCGAAGCTCTGGGCCTGGCAGGACGTGAAGCGCGAACTCGACAAGCTCGCCGATCTCGGCGCGAACTACAAAGGCCGCCGCCTCTATCTGCTGTGGGATCCGGTGACGGGCCGCGCCAACGGCGTGACGCCGAACTTCTTCTCGACGATCACCGTCCGCCCCGGCGGCATCACCGACCGTCCGCATCGCCATGTCTCGGCGGCGATGAACTACATCTTCGGCGGCCGTGGCCATTCGATGGTCCAGGGCAAGCGCTACGAATGGGAGGCCGGCGACTTCATGTTCACGGCGCCCGGCTGGGCGATCCACAGCCACTCGGCGGACGAAGGCCCGGTCTACGAAATGACCATTCAGGACTTTGCCTTCAACATCAACGCCGACTCGTTGCTGTGGCAGGAAGACATGAAGGGGCCGATCACGTTGCTCGGCTCGCACGCCGGCTTCGAGACCAACCGCACGCTGGTCGCCGCCGTCTGATCAAAGCGGCTATCAACGAGAAAAGGCGGAGGGCTTACCACCCTCCGCCATTTTCTTTTGCCGAGTGCGCCGTTCGATCAATGGCGGAAGTGGCGGATGCCGGTGAAGACCATGGCGAGGCCGGCGTCATCGGCGGCCTTGATCACCTCGTCGTCGCGGATCGATCCGCCCGGCTGGATCACCGCCGTGGCGCCCGCTTCGGCGGCGGCGAGCAGGCCGTCGGCGAAGGGGAAGAAGGCATCCGAGGCGACGACCGAGCCCTTGGCGCGCGTCTCGCTCTCGCCGGCCGCCTTGGCCGATTCCTGCGCCTTCCAGGCGGCGATGCGCGAGCTGTCGACGCGGCTCATCTGGCCGGCGCCGATGCCGACCGTGGCGCCGTCCTTCACATAGACGATGGCGTTCGACTTCACATGCTTGGCGACCGTGAAGGCGAACAGCATGTCGGCGATCTGCGCCGGCGTCGGCTGCTTCTTGGTGACGACCTTGAGATCGGCCGCCGTCAAGCGGTGCGAATCGCGCGTCTGCAGCAGATAGCCGCCGGCGAGCGAACGGATGGTCTGGCCGGGCTTCGAGGCATCGGGCATCGCGCCGGTCTCGAGCACGCGCACGTTCTTCTTGCCAGCGAGCAGGGCCTTGGCCTTGTCGTCGAGCTTGGGGGCGATCACCACTTCGACGAACAGCTTGGCGATCTCGGCGGCGGTCTCCTCGTCGAGCGTGCCGTTCGCGGCGATGATGCCGCCGAAGGCCGAGACGGGATCGCAGGCGAGCGCGCGCAAGTACGCTTCCTTCAGCGTCTTGCCTTGCGCCACGCCGCAGGGATTGGCGTGCTTGATGATGGCGATGGCCGGGCCCGAGGTGAATTCGCCGGCCAGTTCGAAGGCGGCATCGGTGTCGTTGAGATTGTTGAAGCTGAGCTCCTTGCCCTGAATTTGCTTTGCCGTGGCGAGGCCGGGACGCGGATCGCTCGTGTTCGCGTAGAAGGCGGCGGACTGATGCGGATTCTCGCCGTAGCGCAGCTCCTGCTTCAACTCGCCGGCGAACACCGCGCGCGGCGCGTAATCGACGCCGTTCTCCTTGGAGAACCAGGCGGAGATCGCCGCGTCATAGGCGCCGGTGCGGGCATAGGCCTGGGCGGCGAGCTTGCGGCGCAAGGCGAGCGTGGTCTGGCCCTTGTTCGCGGCCATCTCAGCCTGCACGGCGGCATAGTCCGACGCATCGGTCAGCACCGCGACCCAGGGATGATTCTTCGAGGCGCCGCGAATGAGGGCGGGGCCGCCGATGTCGATATTCTCGATGCAGGTCTCGAAGTCGGCGCCCTTGGCGACAGTGGATTCGAACGGATAGAGGTTGATGGCGACGAGATCGATCGGCGCAATGTTGTGCGTCTTCATCGCCGCCGCATGTTCCGGGTTGTCGCGGATCGCCAAGAGGCCGCCATGGATGATGGGATGGAGCGTTTTCACGCGGCCGTCCATCATCTCGGGAAAGCCGGTCGCCTCGGAGACGTCGATCACGGTCAGGCCGGCGTCGCGCAGCGCCTTGGCGGTGCCGCCGGTCGACAAGAGCTCGACGCCCTGGGCCGCGAGGAATTTGGCGAACTCGACGAGGCCGGTCTTGTCAGAGACCGAGATGAGGGCGCGGCGGACGGGAACGAGATCGGGACTGGACATGGAAACTCCGGAAGCGGGCGGTGGATTTTTATTTGCCGGCGCCGTGACTGGCCGGGGAATGGTTGGGCGCGGCATATTCGGGCACGAGGCGGCCGATCAGCGCGAGCAGGCCGGCGCGGTCACGCGCCCGGGCGGCGGTCTCGAGCGCGGCGAGGCCGTCTTTCAAGGTCGCGCCATCGACGCCGCGCGGATGGGCGGTGTGAATGCCGGGATAGCGCGTCGGCGTCAAGGCTTCGGCGTCATGGAAGAGTTCTTCATAAAGCTTCTCGCCGGGGCGCAGGCCGGTGAAGGCGATCTTCACGTCGCGGTCGGGGCGCAGGCCGGCGAGGCGGATCATCTGACGCGCGAGATCGGCGATCTTCACGGGCTCGCCCATGTCGAGCACGTAGATATGATCGTTGCGCGTCCCCGAGGTCTCTTCGGCGCCGAGCACGGAGGCTTCGAGCACCAGCTCGACCGCTTCGCGCACGGTCATGAAATAGCGCGTCACGTCGGGATGCGTGACCGTCAGCGGACCGCCGACGGCGAGCTGGCGCTGGAACAAGGGGACCACCGAACCGGTCGAGCCCAGCACGTTGCCGAAGCGCACGACGACATAACGCGTCGCGGGGTTGGCGGCGCCGACCGTTTGCACGGCGCATTCGGCGATGCGCTTGGTCGCGCCCATGACGGAGGAGGGATTGACCGCCTTGTCGGTCGAGATCATCACCATGGCGGCGACCTTGGCGCGCGCGCAGGCCTCGGCGACATTGCGCGTGCCGACGACGTTGGTTAGCGCGCCTTCGGCCGGATGCAGCTCGACCATCGGCACATGTTTGAGCGCGGCGGCGTGGAACACCAGTTCGGGCTGCTCTTCGGCGAGGATCGCGTCGATGCGCGCCGCGTCGCGCACGTCGGCGAGAATGGCGGCGCGCGGCAAGTCCGGCGCGCGTTCGCCGATTTCGAGATCGATCGTGTAGAGCGCATATTCGGAATGGTCGAGCAGCGCCAAGCGCGCCGGGCCGTACGCGGCGATCTGGCGCGACAGTTCGCCGCCGATGGTGCCGCCGGCCCCCGTCACCAGCACGCGCTTGCCGGCGATCAGGCCGGCCATGCGGCTGCGGTCGAGCACGGTCTGCGGCCGGCCGAGCAGGTCTTCGATGGCGATGGGCCGCACGTCGATGGCGCCGACGCCGCCCTCTTGGGCGCGGAAATCCGTCAGCTTGGGCAGGCGGGCGACCGTCAGGCCAAGGCTATCGGCTTGATCGACCAGCGCGCGCAGGCGGCGGCCCTGGAGATTGTCTTCGCTGGTGATCAGCCGTTGCGGCGCGTCGTTGCCGCGCCGTAGCCGTTCGATGACGGCGGGCAGATCGTCGAGCCCGCCGAGCACGCTGAGGCCATGGATCTGCCGGCCGACGCGCGTGCCCTTGTCGTCGATCAGGCCGACGACGCGATAAAGCGCGCGGGGATTGGCGTTCATCGAACGGATGAACAGTTCCGCGCCGTCGCCGGCGCCGATCAGCAGGACCGGCACGCGGCCGCTGGTCGCTGCGGCGCGCTGCGGGGTGAGCAGCCCCTTCAGGCCGCGGTCCTTGATCATGCGATAGGCGAGGCGCGAGCCGCCCATCAGGGCGATGAGCAGGACGGCGGCCATGATCAGCGCCGAGCGCGGCATGGCTTCGAGGCGGGTGATGAAGAACAGCAGCAGGACGAAGAGCAGCACGGTCAGCACGGCGGCGCGCGCGATCTGCAGCAGCTCGCCGGTCGAGACATAGCGCCAGACCGCGCGGTAGAGCCCGAGCATGATGAAAACGGCGACGGCGCAGGCGACGAACAGCGGCGTGCCGAGCAGGATCAGGTCGGGCGAATAGTCGAAGGCCTCGCCGCCGAGACGCAGCTGCAAGGCCAGCCAATAGGCGAGCGCCGCCATGAGCGCGTCATGGACGAGGATCAGCGCGGCGCGCTGCAGCATGGTCATTCGGGAGGAGAGAGGCGGCGTGCTCACGCCGGAATCTTTCTGGCTGGACGGGTCATGTGGGGAACCGCGTTGTTGTCCCCGGACGGCGAAGGGCAGGGCGAATCGGCGGCATATTGGTCCACATCCCCAGCCTATGCAACGCGCGAGACGGAACCCTGAAAAAGCGCCGGTTTCGGCGGCAAACGCCGGTCAAAGCGCGCGGCCGGCGCGGGCGAGCCAGGCCAGCAAAAGCGCCACCACGAGGGCGGCGCCGATGAGCGCGGGCAGCACGGCGCCGCCGACCGCGACCAGGGCCAGAACGGCCAGCAGGAGATTGGCGGCCGCGATCGGCCGCACGATCCGGTCGTGCGGCAGGCCGCGCAGCACGGGGCGCTGATAGAAATGCTCGCGGTGGGCGCGCCAGACCTTCTCGCCGCGCGCCGCGCGGCGCAACAGGGTGAGGGTCGCATCGGCGAGATAATAGAGCGGCAGGATCAGCGCCGCCGCCCATTGTCCGGCGGCGGCGGTTCCGAGCAACAAGCCGCCGAGCAAGAAGCCCAGCGGCACGCTGCCGACGTCGCCGAGGAAGATGCGCGCCGGGTGCCAGTTCCACAGCAGGAATCCGACAGCGGCCGCGGCCGCGATCAGGCCGAGCCAGCCTTGCCAGAGCAGGACGCCGGGCACCAGTAGGGAAAGCGCGAAAAGCCCGAGACCGATGGCGACGGTCTCGACGCCGGTGATGCCATCGATGCCGTCCATGAAATTGTAGAGATTGATGAACCAGACCCACAGCAGGCCGGCGGCGATGCGATCGAGCAGCGGCGGCAATAGGCCCTGGAAGATCAGCGCGTCGGTCGGCAGCAGCGCCAAGGCGGCCGTGACCACCAGGATATGGATGGAAAAGCGCAAGGCGGCGGAGAGATCCATCAGATCGTCGAGCCAGGAGAGCAGCGCCAAAATCGCCATGCCGGCAAGCAAGGCGCCGAGTTCGAGACGCGCCGCCGGCCAAAAAATGGCGAGCGCGCCGCCGGCGAGAATCAGCACCGCCATGATCGCCAGACCGCCGCCGCGCGGCGTCGGGCGGGTGTGGCTCGAGCGTTCGTTCGGCCGGTCGAGAATGTCGCGGCGTTGCAAATGGCCCAAGACGATGCGGGTCGCGATCCAGGAGAGCGCGGCAAGACCGAGGAAGGCGCCGCCGGCGATCAGAAGATCGTTCATGCCGCCTCTTGCCGCGCCGGCAGGAAGAGAACGATCAGCGCGGCGGCAAGGCCAAGGCTGGAGAGCCACCAGGCCTGCCAGGCGCCGAAGCTGAGATTGGCGATGACGAAAGCCGCCGTAAAGCCGCCGATGGCGATGGCGCGGTTCGCGCGGCCGGTTGTCTGGCGCGCGATCAAGCTGAGCGGAAAGAGCCAGAGCCCGGCCATCAAAGCCGCGCCGGGCAGGCCCAGTTCGAGCCACCATTGCAGCGGCGCGTTATGGGTGTGCAACGGCAGCCTTTCGCCCATGATCGGCGTCGGCGCCAGGATAAGCACGACCTTCTCCTTGCCGCCGGGAATGGCGCGGGCGGCGTTCATGCCCCAGCCGGTCAGCGGCTTGTCGGCGATGCGTTCGGCGGAAAAGCGCCAGACGATGATGCGGTGCGCGATCGACAGGTTTTGCGTGCGGGCGGTGATGGCGTCGGTGTCGAGCGTCTTCATCGTCAAAGGCGGCAGCAAAGGAGCGGCGGCGACGAACAGGACGATGGCGCCGCCGATCAGCCAGGGCATCGCGCGCGGCAACGCCAGCGTGATCAGAACGGCGAGCAGCGCCGCAACAGCAGCAAGCTGCAAGGATGATCCGTAGTAGATCATGATGACGCCAAGGACGGCGATGCCGAGCGCGGAACGCTTGGCCGCGCTGGCGAGCACCAGCAGCGCCGGGAAGGTCAGCAGCAGCAGCACGGTGAGGCCGCGGTTGTAGCGCGAGAAGATCTGGTCCGGGCCGATGTTGCTCAGATCGTGTAGCCGGCGGCCGAGCCAGGCATCGTCGAGCCGTTCGACGATCAGCAGGGCCAAGGCGGCGAGAACGCCGGCAAGCAGAGCTTGGCCGAGACGGTGCCGCGCTTCGTCGTTCAGGCGGCGCCCCGCAGCGAGATGGACAAGGGCGGCAACGGCGACGCTGAGCACCTGTCCCGTACTGACCAGCGCTTGCGTCGGTTCGACGGCCCAGGCCGCGCTGGCGAGCGCCCACACAGCGAGCGCCGCGCACAGCAGCGCGAACAGGCGCAAGGCGCGCGATTCGCGAAAGGCGGCGATCAGATCGCGCGGCAGGCCGCCCGACCGCAGCATGTCGGCGATCAGTAGCGCGAGCGCGCTCGCGGCGAACAGCGGGGCCATGCCGAGCGGCGCGAAGATCGAGAGCAGGGGCGCGATGAAAGCGGTGACGGCAAAAATGCCGCCGTCCCAGCTGATGCCCGTTGCGCGCAAGCGCAGCGGCAGGCTCATTTATCGCTCACGCGGCGCAGCGCCCATTTGACGGTGACGCCTTCCGGCGAAAGCTGGCCGTGAATGACGATCTGCTCGCTGCGGCGCGGCTCGCCGCGCACGCCTTGATAGACGCTCTCTTCGAGCGACAGTGTCGAAGCGCCGGCGGCGCGAAAGCGCCAGCCGCTGCCGGCGAGGCGCAGCAGAATCGCCGCGCCGTTCTGCACCAGTGAGGTGCGCACCGCCGGGTGAAGATGAAAGCGCAGCGTGAAGGGCAGGCCGACGGCGCCGCGTTTCAAGCTGCCGGCGCTGAAGGGCGCGCCGTCATGGGCCGGGCCGTCGGCGCTCTTGAGCGCCTCGGGCGGCAGAAAGCTGTCCTCGCCGCGCAGATCGTCGCCGCCCGGTGAAAGATAGAGCCGGCGCCGATGGATCAAGCCGTAAGGCTTGAGATAGCCGTCGTGATTGCCTTCGATCCAGATCGCGCCATCGGCTTCGTCGCGCCGGCAGGCGACGCGCTCGGGCCGTCGGCCGATCAGGCGGCTCGGCGGACGGCGCTCGTTGCCCGGCCGATCGAAGATCTCGGCGATGTTGAGATCGGCCACCGTGCCGGTCGAATGGGCGGCGGAAGATTGCATGGCTTGGCGCCAGGCGCGCGCCGGATTGGCCGCCGCGCCGCCATTGACGATCAGGCGCTCCTTGCCGACGCTCATCTCGAAAGCGAGCGTGCCGGCGAAGGCATGACTCTCGTAGCCCGGCGGTGGCGGCGCGCCGACATCCACGATGAGCAGGCTGCGATTGGCGGTGGCGCGTTCGAAGCCGCTATGCGGCGCCGAGGCGAGCGGCTTGCCCTTGGCGTCTGCCTGCGCCAGCGCGAGATCGATCAGCCAGGCTTCGCTTTCGACGCTGTCGTTGAACAGCGCCAGCGCGCCGTCGCCATGGCGGAAAAAACGCAGCATCGGTGCCATGCGGTCGATGCCGATCTGCACCGCGTCGGGCACTTCCATTTTCGCCGCGATCAGCACGGCGCGCATGTCGATGAGATCGCGCAGGATGGCGAGCTGCAGGCGCGGGCTGCGTTCGGCGTTGCCGCCGTCGCCGAGCAATTCGCGGCCCATCTCGCGCGCGAGCAGAGCGCCGGCGCGCGCCAGCAGTTTGTCTTGCTGCGCCGCGCCCTGGGCGAGGCAAGCGGCGGCATAGATCAGGCCCTTGATCGCGCCGATGGCGCGCGCGCCCGTCAGGTCGCCGGGCAGGACGCGCGACAGCTGGCGCGCTTGGCGGCCGAGACTGTCGCGCAGGCGCTGGGCGAAGACGGGATCGTCGGCTTCCAGCATGTCGGCGGCGGTGAGCCAGGCGCAGATGCGGCTCGCCAGAACGTCGGGCCGCCAGGACAGGCGGTTCCAGCGGCGGCCGTCCCCCGCGATCCAGCTGGCGACCAGCGCGCGGGCGCGCTGGCGCGGCGCTTCGCCGCCGACGACGCGCAGATCCTTCAGCCAGGCGAAGCCTTGCAGGCCGGCGCGCCATTCGCTGTCGGTGCCGGACGGCGACCAGGCGATCGGCGCGGCGGGATTGTCGGGCGCGAAGACCGGCACGGTCCGGCCGGCGAAGGTGAAGCGGCCGTCGAGAATGCCGCGGCCATGATCGGCATCGCCCGGCCAGGGATCGGGCGGCAGCAGGCGCAGATGGGGCGGGGTGCGGCCGACGAGGCTGGCGGCATATCCGGGAACGGCGAAGACCAGCCCCTCGATGCGGCTGAAGGCGCGCCGCATCTGCTGCGCGAAGGGGCGTTGCAATTCGGCGCCGAGAATTGCCAGCGTCTTGCCGCCGGATTGCTGGTCGGCGATCTCGCCGCTGCGGGAGCCTGTCGCGCCGTCTGCGGACATCTCGGCGCTCGCCGGTCAGTGCCCGCCGCGAACGCGGCGGATATTGTCGGCGTAGGCGTTCGGTCCGCCCTGGAAGGTCGCGGTGCCGGCGACCAGAACGTCGGCGCCGGCTTTGATCACCTCTGCGGCGTTGTCGGCGTTGATGCCGCCGTCGACTTCGAGATCGATTTTCTTGCCGAGCTTGTCGATGCGCTGGCGCAGCAGGCGAATTTTTTCCAGCTGCGATGCGATGAAGGACTGGCCGCCGAAGCCGGGATTGACGCTCATCACCAGCACGAGGTCGAGATCGGGCAGCACATAGTCGATGGCGCCCAGCGGTGTCGCCGGATTGAGCGCCACGCCGGCTTTTTTGCCGAGCGACTTGATGAGCTGGATGGTGCGGTGCAGATGGGCGCCGGCTTCCGGATGCACCGTGATGATGTCGGCGCCCGCCTCGGCGAACTGCGGCACGAAGACATCGATCGGCGAAATCATCAGATGGACGTCGAACGGCTTGGCGCTATGGGCGCGCAGCGCCTTGACCACCGCCGGGCCGATGGTGAGGTTGGGCACGAAATGCCCGTCCATCACGTCGACATGGATATAGTCGGCGCCTGCGACATCGACCGCTCTCACTTCTTCGCCCAATTTGGCGAAGTCGGCGGACAGGATGGACGGCGCGATTTTCGTGGGCTGCTGCACACTTGTTAGGTACCAGCTAACGCCCTGAATCGCAAGGGAAGCGGGGCTTATTTCGCCTTGCGCAGGCGGGCCGCGTAGAAGCCGTCGAAGCCGCCGAGGGCAGGATGGGCGGGAGCCGCAAGCTGGCTCGGCAGGCTGCGCAAATCGCCTTTTTGGGTGATCAGGGCCTCGAGGCCGCCGACCTCGGCCGGCTTGATCGGCAGGCGCTCCAGGCCCGGGTTGTCGTTCAGCAGGCTGCCGATGCGCCGCGGTCCTTCGTCGGCTTCGAGCGAACAGACGGCATAGACCAGCACGCCGCCGGGCTTGAGCATGGCGATGGCGTTCTTCAGCAGGCGGTCCTGGACCGGCCCGAGCTTGGCGATGTCGTCGGCGCGCTTGCTGCGCGCGATGTCGGGATGGCGGCGGATGGTGCCGGTGGCGCTGCAGGGCGCGTCGAGCAGCACGCCGTCCAGCCCTTGCGACGGGCGCCATTCGCCGGCGTCGGCCTGCAGGGTCTCGGCGGTCAGATGCAGGCGCGCCAGATTCTGGCGCAGGCGGTCGAGGCGCGTGGCGTTGACGTCGAGGGCGATGACGCGCGCACCGGCGCTCTTGTTGAGCGCGGCGGCGAGCTGGGCAGTCTTGCCGCCCGGCGCGGCGCAGAGATCGGCGACCTGCGCCGCCTTGGTTTTGACCAGGGCATTGAGCAGCAGCTTTGCCGGCAGGGCGGCGGCGGCATCCTGCACCCACCAGCGGCCGTCCTCGTAGCCCGGCAGGTCGGAAATCGCGCCGCTGAGGTCGGCGGCGCGCCGCAAGGCGCCGGTCGGCAAGAGCGTGGCTTCCAGCCGTTCGGCCCATTGGCCGGCATGCTCGCCGGGCATCAGGATGATGTCGAGCGGCGGTTCGGCGAGATGGGCGGTGGCGATGGCCCGCGTCGTCGCCTCGCCATAGGCGCCGACCCAGGAGCGCCACAACCAGTCGGGCGTGTTGAGCTTGGCGGCGTCCTGCGCGTCACGCAGCGCCTCGCCTTCGCGGGCGATGCGGCGCAGCACGGCATTGATCAGTTTTTTATGCGCGGTGAGCTTGGCGAATTCGGCGTGATCGACGGCGGCGCTGACGGCGGCGTGCGCCGGCGTGCCGAGGAACATCAGCTGCGCCGTGCCGATGCGCAGAATGTGCTGCGCCATCAGGCCGGCGCGCGGGATCGGCCGCTCCAGGCAATGTTTGATCATGGCGTCGATCTGGCCGAGGCGGCGCACGGTGCTGGCGACGAGCAGGCGGGCGAAGGCGCGGTCGCGCGATTCGAGCTCGCCATAGCCAGGCACGGCGGCGAGCGCCTCTTCGAGCGGCCGGCGCTGGTCGAGCACGGCGGCGAGCGCGGCGGTCGCGGCGGCGCGCGCGGCGAGGCCGGCGGGCCATTTCACCGTTTTGGGCTTGGCCGGCTTGCCCCTTGCCGGGGCGGCTGTCTTGGCGGCGGGGGTGTCGGTCATGGCGCCGGTTTACAGGAGCCGGCGCCCGGAGTCACGCAAGGCGGCGCTCAGGCCGGCCGTTTAATAGGGCCTGCCGTCCTTGTGCAAAAAGGCCCATTGGCCGGGACCTTTGAACTGGGCGACGATGTCGTCGTCGGGGTAGCTGCCGGCGTCCCCGGCGCTGCGGTCGCCGATCTCGAGATAAACGACGTCCCGGTCGCTGCGGTTGACGAGGTGATGGGCGTCGCCCGTGCCGGCCTTGAAGCCGGCGCACATGCCGGCGCTCAGCTGCGTCTCGCCAGCGTCGGTGATCAGCACCGGCGCGCCTTCGAGGATGTAGATGAACTCGTCCTGTTTGCTATGGGCGTGGCGCAGGGCCGATTCGCCGCCAGGATGAATATGCGTGAGGTTGACGCCGAAGTTGGTCAGGCCGAACAGGTCGCCGAGCGGCCGCTTGAGGCGCTTGCCCATGCGCGAGAAGAACGGTTCGGGATAGTTCGACGGCTTGGTCCGCGCGGCGGCGTCGAGCGCGCGCAGGGCGACGAGTTTTTCCGGCATGGCACTCTCCGACAATTGGGGCGCGCGATTGTCGCGCCGCAATGTCGGAGCCCGCAAGAGGCCTTAGGCGGAGCGGCCCCAGAAACTCGGCTTGGCGGTCGGCATCGGCACGCCGGCCAGCTCGCGCAGTTTTCGCACACGGTTCTCGGTGCTCGGATGGGTCGAGAACAGGCCGTCCACCGCATGGGCATGCAGCGGATTGACGATGAACATATGCGCCGTCGCTGGATTGCGCTCGGCCTCGGGGTTGTCGATCGCGCGGGCGCTGTTATGGAGATTCTCCAGCGCCGAGGCGAGCCACAAGGGCCGGCCGGAAATTTCCGCGCCGAGACGGTCGGCTTCATATTCGCGGGTGCGCGAGATGGCGAACTGCACCAGCATGGCCGCCATCGGCGCGAGGATCATCACCAAGAGACCGACGATCATGTTGCCGCCGCCGTTCCCGTTGCTGTCGCGGTTGCCGCCGAAGAAGAAGGCGAAATTGGCGAGCATGCCGATGGCGCCGGCGATGGTGGCGGTGATCGTCTGGATCAGCGTGTCGCGGTTCTTCACATGGGCCAGCTCGTGCGCCATGACGCCGGCGACCTCTTCATGGCTGAGGTTGCGGAGCAAGCCGGTGGTGGCGGCGACCGCCGCGTTCTCCGGGTTGCGCCCGGTGGCGAAGGCGTTCGGCTGGTCGTTGTCGATGATATAGACCTTGGGCATCGGCAATTGGGCGCGCTGCGCCAGCTGCTCGACGATGCCATAGAGGGCCGGCGCGCTCTGCGCATCGACCTGGCGCGCGCCGTACATCGACAAGACCATCTTGTCGGAATTCCAATAGGCGAACAGGTTCATCGCCGCCGCGACCGCGAGCGCGATGATCATGCCGGTCGGGCCACCGATCAGGTAACCGATCGCCATGAACAGGGCGGTGAGGCCGGCGATGAGGATAAAGGTGCGTGCGGTGCTCATGGTCCTTTGGGGGTAAGGGCGATGGGGTGCCCAGTGTACCGGGTGGCGCGGCCTTTGTCGGTGCCCTATTGTCGCCGTATTGTCCTAGAGTTTCTGGCATTTTCGGGGCATTCCCGCATGGCGCGCGGCCAGAGAATTACATAGAGTGCGCGGCGCCCGCTTCAAGCCTTCGCAGGCGGAGCGTCCCGGCAATTCGGCTGTTCAAGGTGTTGCATGAGCGAGTCGCAAAAATCCCCACCGTCCGTCGCGCCGGAAAGCCCCGCGCCGACGCCCGACGCGGAAACCGTGTCTTCCAAGCCGGCGTCCCCGGACGCCGCCGCGCCCGTGCCACCCGTTCCGGCGCCTGCCGCGCCCGCGCGCAAGCCGGAGATCGGCGGCCCGAAGGGCCCCGAGCCGACGCGATACGGCGATTGGGAGAAGGCCGGCCGCTGCGTCGACTTCTAAACGCGCCGCGCAGAATCAAGAGATCATGACCAGTCCGTCCCCGTCGTCCGCATCCGCCACCAAAGTCGCGCCCTTGCCGCCCGGGGGCCTGCCGGCTGGCTTGCTGATCGCCATCTATATCGGCATCGGCTCGCTGCCGTTGCTGCTCGCCTGGCATGAAGACGCGCTGGTCGGCGGCGTCTGGCGCGCCTTGTCGAACGGCATGGCGATGGTCGGCTTCGCGCTGCTAACGGTGCAGTTCTATATCTCCGGGCGCATCCGCTGGGTGTCGAGCGGTTTCGGCATCGATCGCCTGATGCTGTTTCATCAGTTGGCCGCGCGCGTCATCACGGTCGCGCTGTTGCTCCATCCTTTCCTCTATGTCGTGCAGAGCCTTGTCGAGGAGGGTCCGCTCGCCGCCGGCGAGACCCTGCTGCGCATGCTGGGCAACCCCGCCTTCACAAGCGGAGTGACGGCCTGGGTCTTGCTCGTCGTCGTCATGGCGCTCGCGCTGCTACGCGATTGGCTGCCGATCCGCTATGAGGCTTGGCGCATCAGTCACGGTCTCGGCGCGGCGGCCATCGTCTGCGCCGGCCTGCATCACACCATCACCATCGGCAGCTACAGCCAAGACCTCGTCCTGGCGCAGGTCTGGATCGTGCTCGGCATCCTGGCGCTCGGGGCGCTCGTCTATCTTTACCTCGTGCGGCCTTGGCAATTGGGCCAACAGCCGTTCTACATCTCGAACATCGCGCGCGTCGGCGAGAAGATGTGGAGCGTGACCTTATGGCCGGCCAAGCTGCAGCCCGTCGGCATCCTGGCGGCCGGCGCGAAACCGCGCGTCACGCCGCCGCTCGTCTATGAGGCGGGCCAATTCGCCTATGTGACGCTGGGCGGCTCGCCCTTCATCATGATCGATCATCCGTTCTCGATCGCCTCGTCGCCGGCGGAAGGCAGCAAACTGCGGTTTCTCATTAAGGAAGCCGGCGATTTCACCAAGATCGTCGGCCGTCTGCCGATCAATAGCCGCGCCTATGTCGACGGTCCGTTCGGTCGCTTCACCTTGCGCCAGGGCGAAGCGGCGGCGGGCGGGCGGGACAAAGTGGCGGGCCTCGCCTTCATCGCCGGCGGCGTCGGCATCGCGCCGATCCTCGGCCTGCTCCGCGACGCCGGGGCGCGCGGCGAGACGCGTCCGCTGCGCCTGCTGACGGGCAACCGCGCCGCCAGTCAATTGGTCTATGGCGAGGAGATGGAGGCCTGGGCCGCCGGGCGAGATTTCCGCGCCCGCCATGTCCTGCAGGATCCGCCCCTCGATTGGCAGGGCGGCGTCGGCATGCTCGACGAAGCGACGATCGCCGATTGGATCGATTGGCCGCATCCCGAACGCTGGCTCTATTTCGTGTGCGGCCCGCGCGCCGTGCGTCAGGCGACGGAGCAGGCGTTGCGCGCGCGCGGCGTGCCGCCGTCGCGTATCGTCGACGAGGCCTTCAAGTACGAATGAGCAAGGGAGCGCCATGGCGCAGACGCGCGTTCAACGACTGATCTTCGGGCTGAGCCTGATCTTCGCCGCGGAAATTTTATTGTTCGCGCTGCGTTAAGGCGCCGGCGCGGCCTGCTGCGTCAGCATCCAGGCGATGATCGCCGCACGTTCGGCGGCGTCGCTGGCATGATGGCGCGTCAGAAACCTGTCGAGATCCGCGGTGCGCGCCGCATCGTCGGGCCGCTTCGCAAGGTAGCCTTGAAGGCGGCCTATTTGATGACAACGCGAACAGCGCGCGTCGAACGCGGCCTTGCCGGCCTGTGCATCAGGCGATTGCGCCTGCGCGGCCGGCGTTGCGATGGACATCGCTCCCCATAAGAGCAGCGTGCAGAGCATCTGGAGCCGGATTTTTTTCATGGCAACAGCTTACCCGAGGCTGCGGCAATCGACTTTGATTCATGTCAAGCCGACGGCGGACAAAGAAAAACCGCCAGCGATGCTGACGGTTTAGGTGATAACCGGAGATTAAGCGAGTTGGCGACAGTCGGCGGCGCGACGTCTTCAGGCCGTCACCGCCGCTTGCGCCAAACGCTTTAGCGCTTAGGCTCTTGGCCGGGCTGGCGATTCTGCTGCTGCTTGTTCGGGTCCTGCTGGTTCTGCTGCTGCGGCTTTTCCTGCTGCTGACCGGGCTGCTGGTTCGGGTTCTGTTGACCCTGCTGCTGCTGCGGCTTTTCGTTCTGATTCGGAGTCTTCTGGTCGGCCATGATGCTCTCCTGAATATCGCGTAAGGATGCGCGGCGGTTGCCTCGCATATGTAATCAACGCGAGGCTAGCTGCGCCGTTCCGACGGAACCGAGGGTTCCTCCGAACGATGCCGCTCTCGTGATCAGAGCACGTTGAACAGATACAGAAGAATGATGATGGGAATTGGAATTCCGAGTGCCCAAAGCAGAATGCCGCGCACGCGTTCCTCCTTGCGTCGATGGATCATCGAATCAACGCGAAGACTTGACGTAGGTTCCCTGTCCTACGCCGGGCGGTTCAGCGATTGGGGCCGCGGTCCTTCAGCTGCCAGACGAAAAAGCCGGCGACCGCGAGCGGCATGATGAGCACGAAGGCCTGAAACGGCATGTTGGGCCATACCGACCACAACTTGAACAGGATCAGCAACAGGCCGAGCGAGATGGCGTAGGTCACCAGACCGCCGAAGATCGCATAGCCGCGCGTCTTGCCGCCCTTGTAGAGCACCATGCCCACCGCGCCGGCGGGCAGAAAGGTCGACATCAGGATGATGAGCAGCTCAGGCGACATGATCGCTCCAGCGATGACGGGAAGGACGGCGGCGGAACTTTAGCCGCCGCCGCTAGGCGCCGTCCATAAGCGATCTGTCCCGCCGCGGCCTCAGCGCTTAATCCTTGGCCCGGTTCGCGATGAGATCCTTGACCACGGACGGATCGGCCAGCGTCGAGGTGTCGCCGAGATTGTCGTATTCGTTCGCGGCGATCTTGCGCAGGATGCGGCGCATGATCTTGCCCGAGCGGGTTTTCGGCAGGCCGGGCGCCCATTGAATCATGTCGGGCGTGGCGATCGGACCGATCTCCTTGCGCACCCACATCACCAACTCCTTGCGCAGGGCGTCGTTCGCCGTCACGCCGACATTGAGCGTGACATAGGCGTAGATGCCCTGGCCTTTGATGTCGTGCGGGAAGCCGACCACGGCCGCTTCGGCGACGCCGGGATGGGAGACGAGCGCGCTTTCCACCTCGGCGGTGCCGAGGCGATGGCCCGACACGTTGAGCACGTCGTCGACGCGGCCGGTGATCCAGTAATAGCCGTCCTCGTCGCGCCGGCAGCCATCGCCGGTGAAATATTTCCCGGGGAAGGTGCTGAAGTAGGTTTCGATGAAGCGTTTGTGGTCGCCGTAGACCGTGCGCATCTGGCCCGGCCAGCTATCGAGAATGCAAAGATTGCCCTCGACGGCGCCGGCGAGCGGCTGGCCCTCGCCGTCGACGATCTCCGGCTTGATGCCGAAGAAGGGCCGCGTCGCCGAGCCGGGCTTGAGCGCCGTGGCGCCGGGCAGCGGCGTGATCAGATGGCCGCCGGTCTCGGTCTGCCACCAGGTGTCGACGATCGGGCAGCGCTCGTCGCCGACGACGCGGTGATACCACAGCCAGGCTTCGGGATTGATCGGCTCGCCGACGCTGCCGAGGATGCGCAAACTTTTGCGGCTGGTCTTCTTCACCGGCTCGTCGCCTTCGCGCATCAGGGCGCGGATCGCCGTCGGCGCGGTGTAGAAGCTGTTGACCTTGTGCTTGTCGATGACGCGCCAGAAGCGCGAGCTGTCGGGATAGTTCGGCACGCCTTCGAACATCAAAGTGATCGCGCCGTTGGCGAGCGGGCCATAGAGGATGTAGCTATGGCCCGTCACCCAGCCGACATCGGCGGTGCACCAGTAGATGTCGCCGTCGTGATAGTCGAACACATATTGGTGCGTCATGGCGGCGAACACCATGTAGCCGCCTGTGCTGTGCAGCACGCCCTTCGGCTTGCCTGTCGAACCCGAGGTATAGAGAATGAAGAGCGGATCTTCGGCCGTCATCTCGGTCGGCGGGCAATCCTCCGACGCCTTGGCCATCGCTATGTGGTACCAAACGTCGCGGCCTTCGACCCAGCCGATGTCGCCGCCGGTGCGCTTGACCACCAGCACCGTCTTCACGTCCGGGCATTTGGTCAAAGCATCGTCGGTGTTGGCCTTGAGCGGGATTTTCTTGCCGCCGCGCACGCCCTCGTCGGCGGTGACGACGAAGCGCGAATCGCAATCTTGGATGCGGCCCGCCAGGCTGTCCGGCGAGAAGCCGCCGAACACCACGGAATGAACCGCGCCGATGCGCGCGCAGGCGAGCATGGCGTAGGCCGCTTCGGGGATCATCGGCATGTAGATGGTGACGCGGTCGCCCTTCCGGACGCCGTGCGACTTCATCACGTTGGCGAGCTTGCAGACCTGGCGGTGCAGTTCGCGATAGGTGATATGCGCGTCTTCCTTCGGATCGTCGCCCTCCCAGATGATGGCGGTCTGGTCGCCGCGTGCGGTCAGATGCCGGTCGAGGCAATTGGCAGAGGCGTTGAGCGTGCCGTCCTCGTACCACTTGATGCTGACATTGCCCTTGAAGGTCGTGTTCTTGACCTTGCTGTAGGGCTTGATCCAGTCGAGCCGCTTGCCGTGGTCGCCCCAGAACTTGTCGGGGTTCTTGATCGATTCGGCGTACATCGTCTCGTAGGTCTCGGCGTCGACCCAAGCGGACTTGGCCAAGGCCGTCGGCACCGGAAAAATCTGTGGACTGGACATCGCGAGGCTCCCTGGACCGGCGGCCTGGATCGGCCGTCTGGCGCTCTTTGTCCTGGATTATTGGCGGAAGCGCCGCCGCGAGACAAGCGGCGCCGCGCGATTGCGGGCGCGTCGCGTTACCGGCGGGTGACGGGCCCTAAAGCTCAGTCGGCCAGGTAAATGATGCCTTTTTCGACGCGCAGGGCCACCTGTTCGAGGCCCTGGCCCGGGCAGGGGCCGCCCAGGCAGCTGCCGTCGCGCATATCGAAGGTGGCGGCATGAACGACGCAAAGGATGCGGGTCTTGTCATGGTTGAGAAAGACATGCGGCTTCCAATTGAGCGGCACGAAGCGGTGCGGGCAGATATTGACGTAGCCGAAGGCCTCGTCGCCCTGGCGGATGACGAAGATTTCTTCATCCTCGCCGCCGCGCCGCATCATGAAGGCGCGGCTGCCGGGGTCGGCCATCTCGTCGAGCCGGCACAGCGCTTCGCCGGGCTTCACCGTCAGCACCGGGGGCGGCGAGTCATCGTCCGCCTTGCCTTCGAAGGAGAGGCCGACCGGCGTGTGAGTGCTGGGGTGATCGGCCAAGATGCGTCCTTATGCCTTGTAGCCGCCGAGGCTGCAGATGATCTTCCAGGAGGCGGCGTCGATCGGCATGACCGAGAGGCGCGATTGGCGGATCAGGGCGAGATCCTGCAGGCGCGGATCGGCTTTGATCTGGTCGAGCGTCACCGGCTTGGGAAACGGCTTGAGAGCCTTGACCTCGACCATGCCGAAGCGGGCCGTCTCGTCGGTCGGGTCGGGATGGTGGGCCTTCGACACCTCGACGACGCCGACGACGCTCTTCTCGCTCACCGAATGATAGAAGAAGCCGGTGTCGCCGACTTTCATGGCCTTCATATTGTTATTGGCCTGGTAGTTGCGCACGCCGGTCCAACCGGTGCGCTTGTCCTTCACCAGCCTGTCCCACGAATAGGCTTCGGGTTCCGACTTGAACAGCCAATGGGCCATGGCCGTCACTTGCCCGCGGCGGCCGGATAGAAGGTGATCAGCTTCCACGGCGTAAAGCTGCGGCTGGCGAACAGGCCCGCCTTGTAATAGGGGTCGTTGTTGGAGAACGCCTCGGCGGCAGCGCGGTCGGGCGCTTCGTAAATGATGACGGTGCCGGTCATGGCGGCGCCGTCGTCGGCGAGGGTCGGGCCGGCGACGAAGACTTTCTCTTCGTGGCTATGGATATATTCGATGTGGGCCGGGCGCGTGGCCATGCGCAAATCCAGGCTATTGGGCTTATCGACGCATTGAATCATGAACAGCATGCTGCAGGTTCCTTTATTGGGCGCAGCAATGTAACCGAGAGGCTGTTGTTTGCCAACGCAGCCTGACGGCGCGCGGGGCGGGATGGGCTCGCTTGCCAATCAATAGGCCGGGGTGCAGAGTCGCGGCGCGTGGCCCGCCGAGGGCCTGCCCCTGTCCGACTGGCGCCAGCTGCTCATGACGATGCCCGATTCCCGCGCTCCGCGTTCCGTCGCTCCGGCCAACGGCCAGTCGGCCGGCCAGCCTTTGCGCGCCGCCCGCGGCGTGTCCGGCGCGGTTCCGGGGTCCGGCGTCTTGCCCCCCGGCGTGCGCGATTTGCGCCTCGATTTTTTCCGCGGATTGGCGTTGCTTTGCATCTTCATCGATCACATTCCCGGCAATCGCATCGCCGACTACACGATCCGCGTGATCGGCCTCAGCGACGCATCCGAGCTGTTCATCTTCATTTCGGGCTACGCGGCGGGGCTGGTCTACATGTCGGCGGTTGCCCGCGAAGGCCTGCTGTTTTCTGGCCTGCGCGTCTGGCGGCGCGTCTGGCAGCTTTACGTCGCGCATCTTTTTCTCTTCATCATCTTCACCGCCGAAGTCGCCTGGACGTCGATGAAGTTCGACAATCCGATGTATGTCGAAGAAATGAACATCGCCAGATTCCTCAACGAGCCGCATATCGCGATCCTCGAGGCGTTGCTGCTGAAGTTCAAACCGGTCTACATGGATATCCTGCCGCTCTACATCGTTCTTCTCGCCTTCTTCCCGTTCGCCCTCTGGCTGATCCGCCGCAGTCGCCTGCTGGCGCTCGGTATTTCGGTCGGGCTTTATGCGGTCGTGCGCTATTACCATCTCAACCTGCCGGGTTATCCGGAAGACGCCGTATGGTATTTCAACCCGCTCGCCTGGCAGCTGCTCTTCGTGATCGGCGCGATCCTCGGCGCCTCCACGCGCAGCTTCGCCAATTCCGGCGCCCAGTTTCCGATCCCGCGCAACCGTTGGCTGCTCGGCGCGGCCATTGCCTATGCGCTGTTCGGCTTCGCCATGCAGTTCCTGTGGGAGCACGATCTGATCGGCCGGGTCTTTCCTCACGGCTCGGAAGCGTTCATCTTTCCCACCGACAAGACCAATCTATCGGGCTGGCGCCTCGCCAATCTTTTGGCGCTGGCCTATATCACCACCTATTTCCTGCGCGCCGACAGCGCGATGCTGCGCTGGCGCGTTTTCCATCCGCTGATCATGTGCGGCCAGCACTCGCTGCATATTTTTTGCCTCGGCGTCTTCTTGTCCTTCGCCGGGCTGATCGTGCTGGTCGAGCTCGACGACTCGCTGGCCTATCAATTGATGGTCAACGGTGCGGGCATCGCCATCATGATCGCGGCGGCGGCGCTGCTCGCATGGTATCGCGCCAAGGAACGCATGCCGCGCAAGCCCAATGACATGTCGGCGCGTCCGGCCGACATCGGATCGACAGCTCTCGGGGGAGGCTCTGCCGAATGATCGCTCATCATGGTCCGCGCGGCGGACGGCGCCGGCAGATCGCCGCCGCATGGGTCTTTTGTTGTGTCGCGGTCTTCATTTCCGGCGCGCAGGCGGCCGAATCGACTCCGCAGGCGGAGCTCGCCGCATTCTGCGCCGTCCCGGAAGACCTGTCGGACGGTGGCTTCCTCAAACATGCGCGCGAGGCCTACCGCGCCGGCAAGCCGCTGCGCATCGTCGCCTTCGGCACTTCGTCGAGCGCCGGCACAGGCGCGGCGAGCCGCGCTAACGCCTATCCGGCCCGGCTGCAAGCCGATCTGCAGGAGCGCTTCGCCATTCCCGTCGAGGTGGTCAACAAGAGCGTCGGCGGCCAATCGGCCCGCCAAATGGCCTCTCGCTTGGAAGACGACGTCGTCAGCCTGGCGCCCAGTTTGGTGATCTGGCAGACCGGCACGGTCGATGCGGCGGGCAATCTGGAGATCGAGGACTTCGGCCGCTCTCTCTCTCAAGGCGTTGAAATGCTTGAGAAAGAGGGGATCGACGTGATTTTTATGAATATGCAATACTCACGTCGCATCGAATTGCTGGTAAATTACTGGCCCTATGTCGAGATGATGAACGCGGTCGCCGCCCAGTCGGGCGCGGTTCTGTTCGACAGGCTGGAAATGATGCGTCACTGGGCGAGCGAAGGGCGGCTGGATTTCGACAATATGCCGCGGGCCGAACGTGCCAGCCGTGCCGCCAAGCTCCATGAGTGCATCGCCCTGCAGTTGGGCGATATGATCGAGAAAGCCGTTCGCCGGTAACAGCGCGGCAAGATATCGGGCCAAGATCACGCGTGATCAACCGCAGTAGCCACCGCGTACCGTTCGACCAGTCAGGTTTTTAGCCCGTGTCGCGCAGATCGCAATCGCTTCCGACCGCCCTCTTGTGGGCCGCCGCTCTCGGCGTCTGCGCCGCCGCGCAGGCGGCAGATCTGCCGCCCGCGACATCCCTGAGCGCCAAATCCCTGACGCAAAAATCGACCCCGGCGAAAGCCGGCGAGCCTGGCGAGCCCAAGTCGAGCGCGCGCTTCGACAGCGCGCGTTGCGCCGTGCCCGAGTCGCTGATCGCCCAGGAGCAGCCGCTGCCGCATGTCGGCTTCAAGCTGCGTAACGACCTGCCGATCAAGATCGTCGCCATCGGCTCGTCCTCTACCGCCGGTCACGGCGCCTCGAGCCCGAGCCATTCCTATCCCGCGCGTCTCGCCGCCGAATTGCTCGAACTATGGCCGCGCGCGCAACTCACCGTCGTCAACCGCGGGGTCGGCGGCGATCGCACGACGCAGATGATGATGCGGTTCGAGCGCGACGTGCTGGCGGAAAAGCCCGATCTGGTGGTTTGGCAGGTCGGCACCAACGAAAGCCTGGCCGGCGACACGATCTACGCTATGCGCGAGCTGATTCTCGAAGGCATCGACACCCTGGAGATGGCCGGCATCGACGTCATTCTGATGTCGCCGCAATATGCCCCGCGCTTCAACGAAAAGCCCGACCATCTGCTTCGTGTCGAAGCGGTGCGCGCGACCGGGCGCGAAAAGCATGTCGGCGTGTTCCGCCGCTTTGAAATCATGCAGAACTGGGTCGCGCGCGACAACATGACCCTCGATGCGATGATCTCGAATGACGGCTTGCACATGAACGATCTCAGCTATGGCTGCACCGCGCATCTCCTGGCGCGCCAGATCGCGGCGGCGAGCCGGGCCATGCCGGTCATGGCGATCCGCCAGCCGGCGCCCCTGCCGACGGCGCAGGCCAAGCCGCTATCGACGTCTGCGGGATCCCTGTCCGCCGGACCGGCACTGGTCGCGCCGTAGGCCGCGCCGAGCGCGGCGACTATCGGCCCGAATATTCTGCGGTAAAGGGCCGCGCGAGCAGCCCGTCGATGGCATGGTCGATATCGTTGCCGCTGTGCAGCACCGCGTCGACGGCGAAACAGATCGGCATGTCGACGCCGTGCCGTTTGGCCAGCGCGACCACCGCGGGTGCGGAGAACACGCCTTCCGCCACCGAGCTTTTGCCGCCCAAGGCGCTCGCCAGATCCTGTCCTTCGCCGAGCGCGAAGCCGACCGAGTAATTGCGCGATTTGGCGCTCATGCAGGTGAGCATGAGATCGCCGACGCCCGACAGGCCCATCAGCGTCTCCATCCGCCCGCCGAGCGCCGTGCCGAGGCGGACGATTTCATGCAGGCCGCGCGTGATCAGGGCGGCCCGCGCGTTCTCGCCGAGGCCGCGCCCGCTGACGATGCCGCTGGCGATCGCCATCACGTTCTTCACCGCGCCGCCGATCTGGGCACCGACCAAGTCGTCGGACAGATAGGGGCGCAGACGCTGCGAGCCGAGCGCCGCGACCAGCTTCGCGCCAAGCGCGGCATCCTGGCAGGCCAGCGTCACGGCGACGGGCAGGCCGCGCGCGGCTTCGCCGGCGAAGGTCGGGCCCGACAGTACGGCGAGCGGCGCTTGCGCCAGCACTTCACCGACGGCTTCGCTCATCAGCGCGCCGCTGCCCTGCTCGATGCCCTTGGCACAGATCACCGCCGGAACGCCGGACCGCCAATGGTCCGACAATTTGGCGGCGGTCGCGCGCATGAATTGCGCCGGGGCGACCAGCAGGACCGCGTCGGCGTCACAGGCGCGCGCCGGATCGTCGGTTGCCGTCACCGCGTTGGGCAAGACGACGCCGGGCAAAAAGCCGCGGTTCTCGTGGCGCGTGTTGATGTCGGCGACCACTTCGGGTTCGCGTGCCCATAAGGTGACGCGACGGCCGGCGCGCGCGGCGGCGGCGGCCAGCGCTGTGCCCCAGGCGCCGCCGCCGATCACGCCGATGCGCGTCATCGGCAGATCGCCGGTATTATCGTTGGATGATTCGGTCATGCGCGGCAGTTTGCCATCGGGCGGCGAGATACGAAAGCGTTCATGATTTTGGCGCTCATGCTTTAACGCCGGCGCCGACTGCGCGCGGCGCGGTGGGATCGAGCGGCCAGCGCGGCCGCGGCGCGAAATCCAGACCGTCGGTGAAGCCAAGGCGCAGACGCTCCACGCCGGCCCAGGCGATCATCGCCGCATTGTCGGTGCAGAGCGCGAGCGGCGGTGCGACGAGGCGCAGGCCGCGCTTATCCGCGAGCACGGCGAGGCGCGCGCGCAAGGCGCCATTGGCGGCGACGCCGCCGGCGATCACGAGATGGCGGGTCGCCGCATCGGGATAGCGCTCGAGGAACATGGTCAGGGCATTGCCGGCCCGATCGGCCATCACATCGGCGACCGCGTCTTGGAACGCGCCGGCGATGGCGGCGACGACGGCGCGTTTCGGGCTGCCGCCGTCGAGATCGTCGGGCCGCAAGCCCTCGATGGATTGGCGTAGCGCGGTTTTCAGACCGGAGAATGAGAAGTCGCAGCCGGGGCGGCCGGCCAGCGGCCGCGGCAGAGGAAAGCGTCGCCGGTCGGCGGCGGAACTTTCGCCGGCGGCGCGTTCGATCTCGGGTCCGCCGGGATAGCCGAGGCCCAGCATCTTGGCGGCCTTGTCGAAGGCTTCGCCCACGGCATCGTCGATCGTGGTGCCGAGCCGCTTGTAGCGGCCGACGCCTTCGACGATCAGCAACTGGCAATGGCCGCCGGTCGCCAGCAGCAGAAGATAGGGAAAGGGCAAATCGTCGGACAGGCGCGCGGTCAGCGCGTGGCCTTCGAGATGATTGACGGCGATCAGCGGCTTGCGATGCACCAGGGCCAAGGCTTTCGCCGTGGTGATGCCGACGATGACGCCGCCGATCAGCCCCGGCCCGCCGGTGGCGGCGATGCCGTCGAGCTCGGCGAGCCCAACCTTGGCCTCGGCGAGCGCTTCGGCGACCAGCCGGTCGAGATGGTCGAGATGGCTGCGCGCGGCGATCTCCGGCACGATTCCGCCATAGGGTGCATGCTCGAGGGTCTGCGACAGGACGCGGCTCGCCAGAATGACGCGCGCGTCGTTGACGACGGCGGCGGCGGTTTCGTCGCAGCTGGTTTCGATACCCAAGATCAGCATGGCGCGAGCATCAGGACAGGGGACTTGGCATGGCGCGGCACTCTACACGCTCGCCCGCGGGATCGCCATGCGCCGAGTGGGCGCGCAGGGGGCCGGACAAAGGCCTGATTTCGCAAGGAAAGGCTTTTGCACGGGGCGCTGCGGCGACGGTTGCCTGCGGCCCGCGAAGCGACTAAACCCAAGACATGATGTCGTCCGCTTCCTCCCGCGATCCGCGCCTGACGGCCCCCGGCCGCGTCGTGCTCGCCACGCGCGGCAGCCCGCTGGCGCTCGCCCAGGCCCATCAGCTGCGCGGCCTGCTGCTCGCGCAGGGCCCGGCGCTCGAGATTTCCATCGAACCGATGCGCACCACCGGCGACAAGTTCCTCGACCGGCCGCTATCCGAGATCGGCGGCAAGGGGCTCTTCACCAAGGAACTCGACGAGGCGCTGCTCGCTGGGCGCGCCGATATCGCCGTTCATTCGATGAAAGACTTGCCGACGCATTTGCCGCCCGGCCTCACGCTCGTCGTGATGCTGGAGCGCGAAGATCCCCGCGACGTGTGGATCGGCCGCCATGGCGCAACGCTCGCCGATCTGCCGGCGGGCGCTCTGGTCGGCACCGCCTCCTTGCGGCGTGGCGCGCAAATTCTTCATCAGCGGCCGGATCTTTGCACCGGCATCTTTCGCGGCAATGTCCAGACGCGGTTGAAAAAACTCGCAGCGGGCGAAGCGGGGGCCACGCTCCTGGCGCTTGCCGGCCTGCATCGCCTCGGTCTGAAGATCGGCGAGGGCGAACTCGCCGGCGCGCGCGTGATGCCGATGGACGAGATGCTGCCGGCGCCCGGTCAGGGCGCCATCGGCATCGTCTGCCGCGCCGATGATGAAGCGATGCACGATCTGCTCGCGCCGCTCGGCCATGCGGCGACCATGACGACGGTGACGGCGGAACGCGCCGCGCTCGAAGCGCTCGACGGCTCCTGCCGCACGCCGATCGCCGCCTTCGCCGAAACCGACGGCAACATCGTCTCGCTGCAAGTGGCGATCTTTTCGCCGGACGGCAAAAAATCATTCCGCACGGCGCGCAGCGGCGTGACGCGCGACGCCCAGGCCATGGGACAGGATGCCGGCGGCGAATTGCGCCGCCAGGCCGGGCCGACCTTCTTCGCGGAGCTGATGCGATGAAGGAACTGGCACGATGAAGGACTTGGCGCGATGAAAATTCTCCTCACCCGCCCGCGCGCCGACGCCGAGGAGCTGGCCGAGCTGCTCGACGCGCGCGGCCATGAGGTGCTGCTCGAACCGTTGCTTGAGATCGTCGCCGTTCCGGGCGAACCGGTCGAGGCGAGCGACAGCCAGGCGCTCCTGTTCACCAGCGCCAACGGCGTGCGCGCGCTTCTGGCGCGCAACGCGGGCGATATTTCAGCGCTGCGTCACCTGCCGGTCTATACCGTCGGCGACGCCACCGGGCGCGCTGCGAAGGAGGCCGGTTTCGCCGAGGTGGTCTCCGCGTCCGGCGACGTGAAAGCGCTGGCCGCGCTGGTCGCTTCGCGGGTGCGGCCCGAAGCCGGCCCGCTGCTGCATGTCGCCGCGTCCGATGTCGCGGGCGATCTTGCCGGCCTGCTCGGCGCGCAGGGTTTCACGGTGACGCGCGCCGTGCTGTACGAAGCGAAGAAGGCCGAAGCCCTGTCGGCCGAGACCGCCGGCGCCTTGCGGCGCGGCGAGATTCCGGCGGCGCTGTTCTTTTCGCCGCGCACCGCCGCCGCCTTCGTCGCCCTCGCCGGCGCCGCCGATCTGGCGCCCGCACTCGGCCGCACCACCGCCGTCTGTCTCAGTGCGGCGGTCGCCGACGCCATCGATGACCTGCCGGGCGCGGCGAGCTGGCGCGACATCCTGACCGCCGCCGAACCGACGCAAGAGTCGCTCTTGTCGGCGCTCGACCGCTTCGTCGAACGCGAGACGCGGCCGAAGGCGCCATTGTCCGCGGCCCCGGCCGAGCGGCCCGATTCACCTTGGGCGACGGACAGCGCCGCGCCGGAAACGCCGGCCGGCGAGCCGTCCTCGCCGCTGCCGCCGCCGATCTTCGAAAGCCGCGCGTCGGCTGCGTCGTCATCATCGTCCGGGCCATCATCGGTCGGGCCGTCGCAAGAGCGCGTCTCCTGGCGAAGCCGCGCGGTTCTCGCCGTCGTCGCGCTGCTGTTGATCGGCGGCGTCGTGCTCTATCTCGCCAAGCCGGCGGCGCTGCAAAGCATCCTCGCGTTCGAATGGCTCAAAGGTCCGGACGCGGCGCTGACGTCGCAACCGGCGCCTCGGCCGAGCGACGCGGGGACCGCCGAGCGTCCATCGACGCCGACGGAAGCCCTGACCGACGCAGCGCCCGACGCAGCGCCCGACAGCGCTGCCGTGATCGATGCCCTGCGCCGCGAATTGGCGCTGACCACGGCGCGCTTGATGGAAGCCGATCGCGAGCCGATCGCGCCGCCTTACGAGGCGCCGCTGCAATCGCCGGTCGATCCCGAGGCCTCGCCGGAATTGCTGTCGCGTCTCGACGATCTCGAAGCGCGGCTTGGGCGCCTCGCCGATCGTCCGGCCGTCGCGTCGGAAAGCTTGCGCTATGCCACCGATGCATTTTCCGCGCGCCTCACGCGACTCGACGAGACGCTGAGCGCCTTGACTCAGAAGATCGAGTCGCAAAGCGCCGAACAGGAAGCCGAGCGTACCCGGACGGCGCGGGCCCAGACCCTGACCTTCGGCGCCTTGGCCTTGCGCGAATCGCTCGATCGCGGCACGCCCTTCGCCGATGCCCTCGTCGATCTGCGGCCGCTGACACAGGAGATGGGGCTCGCCGCGCAATTCGATCTTGTCCTGCCGGTCGCCGCCAAGGGTTTCGCCGCGCCGTCCGATCTGCGCGACCGTCTGATGGCGCTGGTTGCGAGCGTCATGCGCAGCGAAGCGGGCGTGCCCGACAGCGGCTTGTTCGCGCGGCTGTGGCGCAGCATGACCTCGGCCGTCGTGGTGCGCCGCGTCGCCGACGATGGCGCCATTCTCAACGCCGCCGATCCGGCCGATCGCTTGCTGTCGCGCGCCGAGCGGCGATTGGCCGCCGGGGATCTCGGCGAAGCCATCGCGCCGGTTGATGTGCTAGCCAAGCGCGGATCGCTGCCGGCGGAGGTGCGCGCCGCCCTGGACGCATGGCTGGTCGATGCGCGCGCCCGCAATGCCGGCGAGCAATTGGCCGTGGCCCTTCTGCAGCGCGGCCTCGCGGCGCGCAACGGGGCTGCCCGATGATTCGCGCCATTGCCTATTTCCTCATGCTGGCGTCCGCCATCGCGGTCGCTGGCTGGTTCGCCTTGCGTCCCGGTGTGGTCACGCTCGAATGGCTCGGCTGGCATATCGAGGCGCCAATCGGCCTCGTCGTCGCCGCCGCGCTTCTCGCGTTCGTTCTGCTGCTCGTCCTTTGGCGAAGCTGGCGCTGGCTGTTCGGCGCGCCGCGACGCGTGCGCGATTGGCAGAAGAATCGTCGGCGAGAAGCCGGCCATGCCGAATTGACGCGCGGCATGATCGCGGTTGCCGCCGGCGACGCGACGACGGCGCGGCTCGCCGCCGAGCGCGCGCGTGGCCTCGCCGCGCCGGAAGACGGCTCGCTGTCCCTACTGCTGTCGGCCCAGGCGGCGCAACTGCTCGGCGACGAGGCCGAGGCGGCGCGTTGCTTCACGGCGATGCTGGCGCGCCCAGACACGGAATTTGTCGGTCTGCGCGGCCTTTTGGCGCAGGCCCAGCGCGCCGGCGAGCGCGACAAGGCCTTGGGCTTGGCGCGCCGGGCTTATGCGCTGAAGCCCGATACGCCCTGGTTGCTCGGCAGCATGTTCGATCTCTCGGTCCGCGCGGGCGATTGGCGCGCTGCCGAGGACGCGGTGACGCGCGGCGAGCGCCGCCGCCTGCTCGCGCCGGCCCAAGCCCATCGCCAGTCGGCCTTGCTGGCGCATCTACAGGCGACCGAGGCCGAGCGCGCCGGCGATGCCCAAGGCGCGCTGCGTCACGCCCGCAAGGCTCACCGCGCCTGGCCGGACTCGGCGCCGCTCGCCGCGCATTTGGCGAAATTGCTGATTGCCGACGGTTCGCGCCGCGAGGCGGTGAAGACCATCGAGACGACCTGGCCGCTGATGCCGAGCGCCGAACTGGCGGCGCTCTATCTCGACGCGCGCCACGAGCCCGATCCCTTGAAGGCCTTCGGCCGCATGGAGCGCCTCGTCAAGCTCGCGCCCGAGCATCTTGAAAGCCGCCTTGCCTTGGCGCGCGCCGCCATGGCGGCCAAGCTATGGGGCACGGCGCGCGGCCAGCTCGTCGCCGCGACCTTGCCGGAAAACGATCCTCCGGCGCGCGCCTGGCGCCTGCTCGCCGAGTTGGAACAGCTCGAACATCGCGACGAGGGCGCGGCGCGCCGCGCTCTCGACCGCGCCGCCACGGCGCGGTCCGACGAAGCCTGGACCTGCCGCGCCTGCAACGCGCGCACGGCGGAATGGTCGCCGATCTGCGGTTCCTGCGATGCGTTCGACAGTTTGGATTGGGCGAGTCAAACGCCGGTCAGCGCGCTCGCTGCGCCATCGGCACCGCTCACCTTGCGCGACGAGTTACCGCCGATTTAAAAGGCGCCGCTGGTTAGATGAACGGCGGGCCGATGATCCAGCCGACCCCTCGCTCGCGCAGCGAGCAAAGACATTCATCGATGGTCGCCGCTGGTTAGATGAACGGCGGGCCGATGATCCAGCCGACCATCGAGCGGCGCACGCCCTTGGTCACCGGCGTCACGCGATGCATGATGAAGGACGGAAAGATGATGACGGAGCCGCGCGCGCGGATGCCGTCGATCTTGACGAGCTTGTTTTCCTCGCCGGGATCCTTCAGTTCGAAATCGCCGCCTTCGTATTCGTCGCCGTCGGTCAGCTGCATCGTGTAGGACAGCTTGCGCGTCAGGCCTTTGTTGGCCCCCTCCTTGTAGGGATAGGGATGCTGATCGACATGCCAATGGTAATACTGGCCCGAGTTGTAGACGCCATATTGCACCGGCTCGACCGCCGACAGTTTGAAGTTCCAGTATTTCGTGTTGGCGGCGTTGATGAACTGCAAAATGTAATCGTAGATCCAGCTATAAGCCGGCTCTTGCGGGAAGAAAGTCAACTCGGTGCTGCGGATCGAGGTGTCTTCGCGCTCGCCTTCGAACATGCCGACGGTGCCGGTCGCCTTGTGCGGCAGCTTTTCGCCCTCGGCGATCACCTTGTCGCAGAAGTCGGGCGGAAAGACCGCCTTCTGATAGACGTAATAGGGACGGATGTTCATGGCGCGACGGGCTCGGCGATGATGGAACGGCGACGCGGCTGGCGCGCGTCATCAGAACCCTAGCCCAGGGGGCGGCCGTCCGGCAAGCCAGGAGACGCCGCAGGAGTAAAAATACTCCTTTTCAATCAATGGCTTGATTTAGATCAAGGAAACCAGGCCGAGGCCCGCCCTGGACGTTGGGGCGATGCGCTGCACGGTTTCCAGACGGCGGCGGCTATGCTACAACCCGCCCCCTTCGAGACGTTTGTCTCGCGCGGACCGCGATCTGCCGGTCCGTCAGGGTTTGCCGACTTAGCTCAGGGGTAGAGCAACTGATTCGTAATCAGTAGGTCCGCGGTTCAATTCCGCGAGTCGGCACCATCCTTCTCATCCCGCTCCCATCAGTTCGCTGCCGCTCCTCCAAGCCATCACGCAGTTGCTGTTCGCAATTCTCAAGGCGCGACTTCGATCGGCTGCACGGGGGCTGACCGCGCCACGGCGGCCGACGGTTCGGGGGCCACTTCGATGCTGCTATGAGACGGCATCGGCGGGGCGGCCGTGATCGGCTGTTCTGCCGTCTGCGTCAGCGGCGATATCAACTGCAGAATGTCGGCGCGCAGTTCGGCGCCGCGGTCGAGCGCCGGCGCGGCGACCCAGCTCAAGCCGGCGGCGGCGGCGAGAGAAATCCCGACGATGGCGCCGACCGTCAATCCCAGATGCGGATTGCCCGAAACCTGCGCGGCCCGCGGCGGAAAGGAATCGGGCGCGCGCGCATAAGCGGGGCGCCGCGCCGCGCTCTGCGTCAAAGGCGCATCCGCTACTGGCCGCTGCGGCCCATCGCCGTCATCCGTCCTGCGGTCAGCGGTCTGGGCCGGCGCGCGCGCGACGGACGCGAATCGCGCGGCTTGGCGCGGGGGCTCCGGCGGCAGGGCCGTGGGCGCTTCCTCGCGCGCCATCGCCGGGCGCGGTTCGTCGCGCGCCGCATCGCGCGCGGCGGCGCGCCGCACGTCGGCCTGCGCGTCATAGACATTGGCCGGCGGTTTGCCGACATAGCGGTAAAGCCCGGCGGCCGCGGCGCGCCGGCGGTCTTCTTGCGGGATCTGGATTTTCCGCCAGGGCGATTCGCCGGATTTGACGGGGCGGGGGGCCGGTCGCGACGGCGGCAGGGGCGCCGGTTGCGCCTGCGGGGCCTTCGACAAAACGCCATCGTTCTGCTGCTGACGCGCGCGCGGTTCGTCCGCTTGCGGCAAGGCGTCAGACGGAGAAGCGTCGAAAGACCAGCGCTCTTGGCGGAGGGCCTTGTCGCCGTCGCGCAGGATTCGCTTCACGGTTCGCGCGCTCCGGTGCTGGCGCTTTGGCGCCAGAACTCGGCCATGCGCTCGTCGCGCGGCACGCCGCGTCCGGTGGCGTACATGTCGGCGAGCCGCGTGCGCGCCGGACCATATCCGGCGGCGGCGGCCTTCGAATACCAGGCGAGCGCGTCTGCGGGGCTGGCGGCGACGCCGCGTCCGGCATCGTACATCATGCCGAGATTGGTCTGCGCCGGCGCGTAATTCTGTATGGCGGCGCGGCGATACCATTCGACGGCGGTGGCGTCGTCGCGCGCCACGCCACGACCGCTGGCATACATGAACCCGAGATTGTTCTGCGCCGCGGCATTGTCCTGCTCTGCGGCGGCGCGATACCAGCGCGCGGCTTCGGCGTCGTTCTGTGCCGTGCCTTTGCCGTTGGCCAGGCGATAGCCGAGATTGAAGGCGCCGTCGGCGCTGCCTTGTTCGGCGGCGGCGCGATAATGGCGCAAGGCTTCGGCATCGTTTGGGGCGCTGGCGGCGAGGCGCAAGGACTCGGCGGCGCTGGTCGCCGGTACTGCCGGCGGCACGGCGGCGGCGACCGGCGCGGAAGGCGGCGACGGCGGGGCCAGCGTCGGCGCTGCGGTGACCGCAGGCGCGGGCGCGGGCTGAGGCTCAGGCATTGCCGGCGCGGCGGCACGGGCGGGCGGCTCGCGCGGTGGCTGAACCACCGGACGCGCCGGTTCTGGCGGCGTCGCGCGCGGCCCGGCCAGTTCAGCGGCAACGGCGCGCGACAGCGCATCCTCGCGGTTCAACCGCTCACGCAAGGCGATCACTTTCGGGACGGCGTCGGCGATGCCGCTATCTGCGGCGCGGCCGTACCAGGACAGGGCAATGGCCGTATTCTGCGCGACGCCATCGCCCTGTTCGTAACGGCCGGCCAAGCGATACATGGCATTGGCATCGCCGCGCATGGCGTCGATCTCGTCGGGCAGGCGCGCGGTTTCGCTCGGCGGCGCCGGGGGCGGCAAAAGGGACGATGGCAGCGCGCTTGCCGGCTCGCCGGCTTGCGGCTCGGTCGATCCGTCCATCAGCGCGCCGCGCGTCACGTCATTGACTTCGCCTTGCGTGACCTGGCCGAGAATGCGCGTTTCGTCGGCGACGGCAGGAAGCAGTCCGCCGACCAGAAATGCCGCGACCAGCGGCCAGCGCCAAGAACGCCCCGGAACAGAATGCATGAATCCTCGCTCTCGTCGAAACGGGGATTGTCGGGGCTATCGCGGGAACCCGGCAGACTCAAATGGGTGACAGAAACGCGTTTTTTATGAGTCCGCCTTTCACGCTTTGCGCGCGCGCCTTCGGCTGATCACAGCGAGTTGCTCCAGGTTCCCACCGCTTGCGTCATAGAGGCCTTTACGCCGGCTTTACGCAACGATCGCCAACTTCGCATAGCGCCTTGACGCGACTTCGCGCGACCGTCCTGGGCCTGACCTTGGAAGGAATTCCTATGCTCGACCTTCTCTTCATCGGCCTCGGCTTGGCTTTCTTCGTGGCGATGGGCTTTTACCTCCTCGCCTGCGAACGCGCCTGACCCTGCCGCACTCTCAAGGGATCACCCATGACCCTCGATCTCATCTTGGGCGGCGTCGTCACGCTCGTCCTCTTCGTCTATCTCCTGGTCGCCCTGCTGCGCCCGGAAAAGTTCTAGGAGCCGCGCCATGACCCTCGCAGGCTGGCTGCAGATCGCCCTCGCCGTCGGCGTCGTCCTCGCCACGGTGGTGCCGCTCGGCGCTTACATGACTCGCGTGTTCGACGGCCGCATCGCTTTCCTGGCGCCGATCGAAACTGCGCTCTACCGCATCGCCGGCGTCGATCCGGCGCGCGAGCAGCGCTGGAGCGCCTATGCGTTCGCCATGCTGGCGTTCAACGCCGCGGGCTTCGTCTTTCTCTATGGCGTTTTGCGCCTGCAAGATGTTCTGCCGCTCAATCCGGCCGGCATGGCGGCGGTCACGCCCGATCTCGCCTTCAACACGGCGGTCAGCTTCGTCACCAACACCAACTGGCAGTCTTACGGCGGCGAAACCACGCTCAGCCATTTCAGCCAGATGGTCGGCCTGACGGTGCAGAACTTCCTCTCGACGGCGACCGGCATCGCGCTCGCCATCGCCTTTGCGCGCGGCTTTGCCCGCGCCCGCAGCGCGACCATCGGCAATTTCTGGGTCGATGTGACGCGCAGCACGCTCTATCTGCTGCTGCCGCTCGCCATTATCATGGCCCTCGTTCTCGTCGCCATGGGCATGCCGCAGAATTTCGCCGGCCCAATCGAGGCGACGACGCTGGAAGGCGCCAGCCAGGCCATCGCCCAAGGCCCGGTCGCCAGCCAAGTTGCCATCAAGATGCTCGGCTCGAACGGCGGCGGCTTTTTCAACGTCAACGCCGCGCATCCGTTCGAAAATCCGACCGCCTGGTCGAACCTGCTGCAGCTATGGGCCATTCTCGCCATCGGCGCGGCGCTCACCGCGACCTTCGGCCGCATGGTCGGCGCCCGCGCCCAGGGTCGCGCTCTACTCGCCGCCATGGTTATCATGCTCGTCGTCGGTCTCGGCGTGTCCTATTGGGCCGAAAGCGCCGGCAACCCCGGCTTCGTCGCCGCCGGCCTCGATTCGCCGGCCAACTGGGAAGGCAAGGAAACGCGCTTCGGCATCGCCAATTCGGCGATCTGGAGCGTCTTCACCACCGCCGCGTCGAACGGCTCGGTGAATGCCATGCACGACAGCTTCACGCCGCTTGGTGGCCTGGTGCCGCTGTTCAACATGGAGATCGGCGAGGTCATCATCGGTGGCGTCGGCGCCGGGCTATACGGCATCCTTCTCTACGCCATCATCGCCGTCTTCGTCGCCGGCCTGATGGTCGGCCGCACGCCGGAATATCTCGGCAAGAAGATCGGCGGCACCGAAGTGAAGCTGACCATGCTCGCCGTGCTCGTCAGCCCGCTCGCCTGCTTGTTCTTCACCGCGCTCGCCTGCGTCTGGCCGGGCGCGCTTGCCGGTCTCGCCAATGCCGGCCCGCACGGCTTTTCCGAATTGCTCTACGCCTACAGCTCGGCGGCGGGCAACAACGGCAGCGCCTTCGCCGGCCTCAGCGCGAACGTGCCCTTCTTCAACACGACGCTCGGCCTGACCATGCTGCTCGGTCGCTTCGCGTTGATCGTGCCGATGATGGCGGTGATCGGCCGCCTGGCGATGGCGCCGAAAGTCCCGGAAAGCGCCGGCACCTTCCCGACCACCGGCGCCCTGTGGATCGGCTTGCTGATCGGCGTGATCGTCATCGTCGGCGGCCTCACCTTCTTTCCGGCCTTGGCGCTCGGCCCGATCGTCGAGCATTTCGCCATGCAGGCCGGAGGCCTGTTTTAAGTAATCATGCCGGCAATCTCTTCTAAATAGAGGACATCATGAGCACCCGCTCTTCCGCCGCTCTGCTCGACGGCGCCATTCTACGCCGCGCCGCCCGCGACTCCTTCGCCAAGCTTGCGCCGAAAAAACTGGCGCGCAATCCGGTGATCTTCGTCACCGCCGTGGTCGCGCTGCTCACCACGCTGTTGTTCGCGCGCGATCTGCTCGTCGGCGCGCATGCCATATTTACCGGCCAGATCGCCGCTTGGCTGTGGTTCACTGTGCTGTTCGCCAATTTCGCCGAAGCCGTCGCCGAAGGGCGCGGCAAGGCGCAGGCCGACAGCCTGCGCCGGGCGCGCAGCGACACGCTGGCCCAGCGCCTGAACGACGACGGCACGACTCAGGAGGTTGCCGCGACCGATTTGCGCGCCGGCGATCTCGTGCTGGTCGCGGCGGGCGCGACGATCCCGGCCGACGGCGAGGTGGTCGAAGGCATCGCCAGCGTCGATGAGAGCGCCATCACCGGCGAGTCGGCCCCGGTCATTCGCGAATCGGGCGGCGACCGCTCGGCGGTCACGGGCGGCACGCGCGTTCTCTCGGACTGGATCAAGGTGAAGATCACCGTGTCGCCGGGCGGCGGTTTTTTGGACCGCATGATCGCCCTGGTCGAAGGCGCCGAGCGCAAGAAGACGCCGAATGAAATCGCGCTGTCCATCTTGCTGGCCGGCATGACGCTGATCTTCCTCGTCGCCACCGCGACCATCGAGAGCTTCGCCGCCTATGCCGGCGGCCTGGTCTCCGTCGCCGTGCTCGCGGCGCTGCTGGTGACGCTGATCCCGACGACGATCGGCGGACTTTTGTCCGCCATCGGCATCGCCGGCATGGATCGCCTGGTGCGCTTCAACGTGCTGGCCAAATCGGGCCGCGCCGTCGAAGCGGCCGGCGACGTCGATACGCTGCTACTCGACAAGACCGGGACCATCACGCTCGGCAACCGCATGGCGACGGCCCTGATCGTCGCGCCCGGCGTCCCCGAGCGGGAACTATATGAAGCCGCTATGCTCGCCAGCCTCGCCGACGGCACGCCGGAAGGGCGGAGCATCGTCGCGCTCGTGCAGGGCAAACATTGCGTCACACCGTCCGATGCGAACGGCGAATTCGTGCCCTTCACGGCGCAAAGCCGCATGTCGGGCATCGATATCGGACTTCGCAAAATCCGCAAGGGCGCCGTCGATGCCGTGTTGAAATGGACGGGACTCGACCGCGCGCCACAGGCTCTTTCCCAGGAAATCGAGAAGATCGCCCGCGCCGGCGGCACGCCGCTGGCCGTCGCGGCAGATGGAAAATTGCTCGGCGTCATCCAGCTCAAGGACGTGATCAAGGACGGCATCAAGGAGCGCTTCGCCGAGCTGCGCCGCATGGGCATCCGCACCGTGATGATCACCGGCGATAACAAGCTGACCGCCGCCGCCATCGCCGCCGAGGCGGGCGTCGACGATTTCCTCGCCGAGGCGACGCCGGAGGACAAGCTGGCGCTGATTCGCAGCGAACAGGCCAAGGGCAAGCTGGTCGCCATGTGCGGCGACGGCACCAACGACGCGCCGGCGCTGGCCCAGGCCGATGTCGGCGTCGCCATGAACACCGGCACCCAGGCGGCGCGCGAGGCCGGCAACATGGTCGATCTCGACAGCGATCCGACCAAGCTCATCGAGGTGGTCGGCATCGGCAAGCAATTGCTGATGACGCGTGGCGCGCTGACGACCTTCTCGATCGCCAACGACGTAGCGAAATATTTCGCCATCATCCCGGCCTTGTTTATCGCCACCTATCCGCAACTCGGCGCGCTCAACGTGATGAATCTGTCGACGCCGCAAAGCGCCATTTTGTCGGCGGTGATCTTCAATGCCTTGATCATCGTCGCGCTCATTCCGCTGGCCTTGCGCGGCATCAGCAGCAAGGCGCTCGGCGCCGCGGCGGTGCTGCGCCGCAACCTGTTGGTCTATGGCCTCGGCGGCCTGATCGTTCCGTTCATTGGCATCAAACTGATCGACCTTGCCGTTGCCGCACTCGGCTTGGCTTAACCCGCTCGGCTTAAGGAGAGCCCCATGTTCAGCCTTCTGCGTCCCGCCCTCAGCCTGCTCGCGGTTTTCGTCGCCTTGTTTGGGGTGGCCTATCCCTATGCCATCACCGGCATCGCCCAGGCGGTGCTGCCCGACCAAGCGAACGGCAGCTTGATTGAAAAGAATGGCCAGGTGATCGGCTCGTCGCTGATCGGCCAGTCCTTCGCCGAAGATAAATATTTCTGGCCGCGCCCCTCGGCGACGATGGGCGCCGACCCGGCCGATCCGGCCAAGAGCGTCTCGGCACCCTATAACGCGACTGCCTCGAGCGGCTCGAACCTCGGCCCGACCGCGCAGGCCCTGTTCGACCGTCTGAAGGGCGATATCGCGCATTACAAACAGGGCTCGCCCAACAACCAGGGGTCCGTGCCGACCGAACTGGCGACCGCGTCGGCCAGCGGCCTCGATCCGCATATTTCGCCCAAGGCGGCGGTTTATCAGGCGGCGCGGGTCGCGGCCGCGCGCGGCCTGCCGGAAAATTCCGTCCGCACCCTGATCGATCGCCAAACCGAGGGCGGATTCCTCGGTCTCGTCGGCGAGCCCCGGGTCAACGTGCTTGTGCTAAACTTGGCGCTTGATGCGATGTCGCCCGCAACGCCAAGCCCGAATGACAGACCCCGCTGATCAAGCTGATCTTCGTCCCTCGCCAGATGCCCTGCTCGCTGCCGCCGAGCGGGAGGGGCGCGGCCGTCTCAAGATCTTCCTCGGCGCCGCGCCGGGCGTCGGCAAGACCTACGCCATGCTGGAGGCCGCCCACCGTCTGAAGAAAGAGGGCGTCGATGTCGTCATCGGCGTGATCGAAACGCACGGCCGCAGCGAGACCGAGGCGCTGGTCGCCGGCCTCGAGCTGCTGGCGCGCCGGGCTCAGGATTATCGCGGTCAACGGCTTTCCGAATTCGATCTCGACGCCGCCTTGGCGCGGAAGCCGCGCCTGATCCTGATCGACGAGCTGGCGCATAGTAACCTGCCCGGCGCCCGGCATCCGAAACGCTATCAGGACGTCGAAGAGCTGCTCGGCGCCGGCATCGACGTCTACTCGACGCTCAACGTCCAGCATCTTGAAAGCCTCAACGATCTCGTCGCCAAGATCACCCGGGTGCGCGTGCGCGAGACGCTGCCCGACGAGATTCTCGAGCGCGCCGACGAGATTGAACTGGTCGATCTCACGCCGCAGGACCTGCTCAAGCGCCTGGCCGAGGGAAAGGTCTATGTCGAGGGCCAGGCGCAGCGCGCGGTGGCGCATTTCTTTCAGCCCGGCAATATCACGGCCTTGCGCGAGTTGGCGCTGCGCCGCGTCGCCGAGCGGGTCGACGAGCAGATGCTCGATTACATGCGCCAGCACGCCATCGTCAGCCCGTGGGCGGCCGGCGAACGACTGCTCGCTTGCATCGGCCCGGATGCCGATGCGGTCGCCGTGGTGCGGGCGACGCGCCGGCTGGCCGATCAGCTGCATGCGCCCTGGACGGCGGTCTATGTCGAGATGCCGGGCCATTTCCGCCTGAGCCAGTCGGCGCGCGACCGGATCGCCGAAGCGGTGCGGCTCGCCGAACAGCTCGGTGGCGAAGCGGTGACGCTGCCGGCGCGCGATCTCGTCGAGGACCTGATGCGCTATGCGCGCGACCGGCATATCACGCAGATCGTGCTCGGCCGGCGGCGCACCAGCTGGCTGCGCCGCCTGCTCGGCCGGTCCCTGGCCGAGGCGCTGATGCGCCAAAGCGGCGACATCGCCGTGCATCTCGTGCCGCTCGGCGACAGCGCGCGCAAATGGTCGCCGCAGTTTTCCTTGCCCGATCTCAGCTGGGCGGCCTACGCCTGGACAGCGGGCTATGTCGCCGCCGCCGTGCTCCTCGGGCGGCTGACCGGTCTGCTCATCACCTTGCCGTCGCCGGCGCCGTTTTTTCTCATCGCCGTGGTGCTCGCCGCCGTGCGTCACGGCCTGCTGCCGTCGATCCTCGCCTCGGTGCTGTCCTTCGCTGCCTATAACTTCTTCTTCGTCGTGCCGCTCTATACGTTCACGGTGGCGGAAGGCCATGAGATCATCTCGCTGGGCCTGTTCCTGGTGGCGGCGATTCTCGTGTCCGGCATCGCTGCGCGGGCGCGCGATCAGGCGGAAGATGCGCGCCGGCGCATGAAAATCCAGGGCGCGCTTTATGACTTCAGCCGCAAACTGGCGACCACGCTGGGCATCGACGATCTGCTGTGGGCTTGCTGCTATCAGGTCGCCACGTCGGTGCAGGGCCAAGCCATCGTGCTGCTGCCGGAAAAGGGCGGCGACCATGACGAATTGCGTAACGCCAATCTGTATATTGCGGGGGCTTATCCGCCCGAGGACGATCTCGAGCCGGCCGATTGGACGGCGGCGCGCTGGACCTTCGCCCACGGCGAAGCGGCCGGACATGGCTCTTCGACGCTGCCGACGCGGATCTGGCGCTTCGAGCCGATGAAGACCTCGCGCGGCCTCGTCGGCGTCGTCGGTTTTCGCGGCCCCCAAGGCCCTGTGCAGCTCGACCCCTCGGCGGCGCGCGTCATCGCGGCGCTGATCGATCAGTCGGCGGTCGCCCTCGAACGGAGTCTGTTCGAAGGCGAGATCGCCGAAGCGCGGGTTCTGGCGGCCAGCGAAAAGCTGCGCCATGCGCTGTTGTCTTCGATCAGCCACGACCTGCGCACGCCGCTCGCCACCATCATCGGCGCGATCTCCAGCCTCAAGCTGGAAGGGCAGGCCCTTGATGCCGGCGCGCGCCGCGATCTGATCGATATGGCCGAAGAGGAGGCGTTGCGTCTTAACCGCTTCGTCGGCAATCTCTTGGACATGACGCGTCTGGAGGCCGGCATGCTGGCGCCCAAGCGCGACTGGGTCGCCGTCAACGATCTTCTGTCGAGCGCCGCCGCGCGGGCGAAGCGCACGCTCGGCGCGCGGCGTTTGACGATCGATGCCGCGCCCGACCTGCCGCTGCTGCGGGTCGATTTCGTGCTGATGGAACAGGTACTGTTCAACTTGCTCGACAATGCTGCGAAATATTCACCTGAAACGTCCGAGGTGCAGTTGTCGGCACGGCGCGGCGACGGGGTGCTGATCCTCGAGGTGATGGACCATGGCCGCGGTATTCCAACGATGGATCTGACGCGCGTGTTCGACAAATTTCATCGTATCGAGGCGGGCGACCGCCAGATCGCCGGCACCGGCCTCGGCCTCGCCGTTTGCAAGGGCATCGTCGAGGCCCATGGCGGGACGATCCGCGCGCGCAGTCCCGGCCCGTCGGGCGCCGGCACGACGATCGAGATCGCTCTGCCGATCGAAGCGCCGCCGCCGCCCCATCTGGAACGCGGGCCATGACGGGCGATAAAGGCCCGATCCGCGTTCTCGTCGTCGATGACGAACCGCAAATTCGCCGATTCCTGCGCCCCAGCCTGGCGGCGCAGGGCTACGAGATGATCGAGGCTGCCTCCGGCACGGAAGCGCTGGCGCGCGCCAGCGACAGGGCGCCGCAAGTGATCCTGCTTGATCTCGGCCTGCCGGACATGGATGGCGTTTCGGTGATCCGCGCTTTGCGCGAGTGGACGGAAACGCCGATCGTCGTGCTCAGCGTGCGCAGCCGGGAAACCGACAAGATCGCCGCGCTCGACGCCGGCGCCGACGACTATGTCGAGAAACCCTTCGCCATGGGCGAGCTGCTGGCGCGCCTGCGCGCCGCCCTGCGCCATCGTCTGCGCCAGGGCGGCGAGGCGCCGGTTTTTCACAGTGGCGATCTTGCCGTCGATCTGGTGCGCCGCGAGGTGAACAAGGCGGGCCAGTCGGTGAAATTGTCGCCCAAAGAATATGATCTGTTGCGGCTTCTCGTGCAGCATGCCGGCAAGGTGGTGACGCAGCGCCAATTGCTCGAACAGGTCTGGGGGCCGGCCCATGTCGAGGACACGCAATATCTGCGCGTCTATATCGGCCAGCTGCGCCAGAAACTAGGCGACGACGCCACCCATCCGGCCTTGATCCTGACCGAGCCTGGCGTCGGCTATCGGTTGGTCTCAGAGGCGTGAAGGCTTCCCATCGCCGCTGTTTTTCCGCTACCTTGGCCCGATAAGAAAAATCGGGAAGGCAGTGCGATGAGCAGCGAAAAGCGTAGCATCTTGGAAGGTTTCGGCGGCGGCATCGGCGGCGGCGATGAGAGCGTCTCGGCCGGTTTCACCGCGGCGCGCCGGCATATTTCGGATGAAGAAACCCTAACGCTGACCAGCGTTGGCGTCGATATCGGTTCCTCCACGTCGCATCTGGTCTTCTCGCGGCTGGAGCTGGAACATCAGGGCAGCCGATATGTCATCACCAAGCGCGAGGTGCTGGCCGAATCGGAAATTCTGCTGACGCCCTATATCGACGAGACGACGATCGATTCCGACGCGCTCGGCCGTTTCATCGATGCGCAATATGACAAGGCGGGGCTGACGCGCGAGGACGTCGACACCGGCGCCTTGATCCTCACCGGCGTCGCCGTGCGCCGGCAGAACGCCCGCGCCATCGCCGATCTGTTCGCGCGCGAAGCCGGCCGCTTCGTCGCCGTCAGCGCCGGCGACGCGCTCGAGACCACCATGGCCGCCCACGGTTCGGGCGCGGCGGGACGTTCCGACGAAGGCCGCGGCACAGTGATGAACATCGACATCGGCGGCGGCACCAGCAAGGTCGCGATCTGCGACAACGGCAAGGTCAAGGAGGTCACCGCCATCGATGTCGGCGCGCGCCTTCTCGCCATGGACGGCGACAACAAGGTGACGCGCATCGAGGAGGCGGGCCGCTATTACGCCAAGCTCGAAGGCATCGACCTGAAGCTCGGCCGCCAGATGACCGATAAGGAGCTCGACGCCATCGTCGGCCGCATGGCCGATCAGTTGTTCGATCTCGTGCAGCTCAAGCAGCTGCCCGCCGAGAAAAAGCATCTTTTGCGCCTGCCCGAGCTGACCTACCAGGGCAAGATCGACATCGTCACCTTCTCGGGCGGCGTGTCGGAGTTCATCTATGCGCGCGAGCCGCGCAACTTCGGCGATCTCGGTCCGCGCGTGGCCAAAGCCATCCGCCAGCGCATCGAGACGCTGAACATTCCCGTCGAGGTGCCGACCAACGGCATCCGCGCCACCGTGATCGGCGCGTCGCAATACACCATCCAGGTCAGCGGCAGCACCATCTTCATCGCGCCGGGCCATGCGGTGCCGGTGCGCAACCTGCCGGTGATCGTGCCCGATTTCGATCTGTCGGCCGATGTGCTCGATCCGCCGGCCGTCGCCGCCGGCGTGAAGAAAGCGCTGGTGCGCCTCGGCCTCGAAGAGTCGGAAACGCCGGTCGCCGTCGCCTTCCATTGGAAGGGTTCGGCGAGCTTCGCCCGGCTCGACGGCTTCTGCAAAGGCGTGGCGTTGGCGCTCAAGGCGATCACCGAGCCTAAAAATGGGCAGGGGGGTCATCCCATCGTCATGGTCAACGATGGCGACATCGGCGGCCTCTTGGGCCTGCATCTGAAAGAAGAGATGAAGATCGCCGCGCCGGTCGTCTCGATCGATGGCATCACGCTCGAGGAATTCGACTATATCGACATCGGCGCGCTCATTCCGTCGTCTGGCGCCGTGCCGGTCGTCATCAAGTCGCTGGTCTTCCCCGCCGAGCAGAAAAAGAAAAGCGGCTGAGGTCGCCCTCAGCCGCTTGATCTTGCCGGTCGCCGAAGGCTATCCCTTCGTCGCCGACCAGTCCTTGCCGGTGATGCTGCCGCCGGACACTTTCCCCATCATGACACGGCGGTTGCCGCCGTCGACCAGCTCGAAGGTGAAGTTCTCGCCGGCGAGCCGGCCGTTCTCGACCTTGAGCGTCTTGCCGCCCATGGTCGCTGTGCCGCTGACTTCCTGGAATTTCTGCGTCAGGTCGAACTTGTAGCTGTCGGCGCCGACCTTGGCGGTCCAAGCGCCTTCGACCTTGGCGGGCACCAGCCAGAAATAGACTTGGTCGGTGCCGAGATCCTTGAACTGGTCGGGTTTCCAGTCGCCCATGTCGAAGTCATGGCTGACGATGCGGGTGCCCGGCTTCATCTCGTTGAGGATCGTCGGGCGCAGGCGCAGGTTGACGCTCGGCAGCAGATACATGGTCAGCACGGTGGCATCTGAGAACTTGGTCTGGAACAGATCCTGCTGGAAGAACTTCACCTTGTCGGTGACGCCGGCGGCCTTGGCGTTCTCGTGGCTTTCCTTGATGCGCTGCGGATTGATGTCGACGCCCATGGCGGTGGCGCCGAGCTTGGCGGCGCTGACCACGATGCGGCCGTCGCCCGAGCCGAGATCGATCACATAGTCCTTCGCCGTGACGTTGGCGATCTTCAGCATTTCGTCGACGGTGGTCTGCGACGTCGGCACATAGGGCACGTCGAGGCGGACTTCTTGCGCGAAGCTGGGGGTGGCGGCGGCGAGCAGGCTGGCGGCAAACATGCCGGTCAGCATGCGGTGGCGGGCGAAGCGGGTCATCGGTTCTCCTCCATCAGGCGGGACATATGGGTGGGGGCGGACTGAGGTGGCGGACGGCCGCGCGTCGCGAGGATGGCGGACCGAAGATCGGCTGCCAGATTACGCCGATTTTTTAGAGTGTGGCCGACTATGAGGAAATTCTGCCAAGGGCCCGCCAGCGGCGCAAGGCGACGCGGGACCGCCGGCATCACGAATCGGTGAAGCTGCTCGAGAGTCAGGCGGCCGAGGTTCCGCCGCCAGAGGCATCGAGCAAGCGCCCGGGCCCGACCTTCGCGCGGCGCGCGACGGCATATTGCAGATAGAGGTCCTCGAGCGTGAACGGCCGCACGTCCGTCGGGCGCAGTTGGTTCTGGATGATGCCGCCTTCGATGAAGTCGAAGCCGGCTTGCGTGGCTGCCGCCGCGAGGCTGAGCGTGCCGAGGTTGCAGGCGGTGGGCCGCAGGCCATGCTGGCTTGCCCGCAAGGCGAACTGATGCATGCCCTCGATGATCTCGCTTTCTTTGCCGCGTTCGGCGGCGATATCGACGCCGACGCTGCCCAGGCCGGCGCGCTTCCATAGCGCGAAGTTGCTGGTGCGCAGCGGCAGCAGGCCGATCAGCATCGTCGAAAAGGGTTTGAGCTGCTGCAACGTGGCGATCAGCGCGCCCTGATCGGCGCTGTCGTCGATGTTGCGGCATTCGAAAATCAGGCGTTTGCGGGCCGCCGCCGAAAGCTCGCGGCAGACATTGAGGTAGTTGGCGCGGCGCTCGCGGTCGTAGAGCGTCTCGTAATGGACCGGTAGGGCGATGATGGTTCCGCGCCCGGTCTCCATGGTCGGCAGACAATGGGCGATGACGTGATCGAGTGCGGCGCGGTCGACCTTTTCGATGACCTCGAGCGTCGCCGCCGGCGGCAGCACCGCTTCGCCGATGCCAAGCTCGCCGTTCGGCAGCTTGCCGGCGGGATAGCAGCCCGAGATGGCGAGCATGTTGGTGCGCACGCTCCACATCGGCCGATAGACGAAGCTCAGCTTATCGACGGCGATCTCTGTCGGCTTCGCCGGTTTCACGGCCTGGGCCGAGGCGGCAGAGGCCAAGGCGTCGGCCACGGCCTTGGCGAGCGGATTGTCGCCGCCGCTCTCTCGCGCGTTGCTTGGGGCGGCGCGCCTGGCAAGTTCCTGGAGCGCGGCATCCTCTGCCGTGCCGCCGGGCGCCGCCGGTTTCTCGGCGGACGGCGCTTTCGCCGTGCCGCTACCGAGTGGCGATTTGCTCGTCGGGGCGGCGGCGTTGAACACGCCGCGCCGCACGGGCTGGCGGTTGCGCGCCGCCGCCGACCAATCGGGCTCGACCGCTGCCGGGCCCTTGGCATCCGGAGGTTCGCCGGCATGCGCGGCCGGCTTGGCGTCGCGCGTTGTGTTGGCGCCGCTGGTCGAGCCGGGTGCCGCCGGCCGATCGAGGCCGCCGCCGCGCAAGGTGACATTGCGCGCCTTGTCGGCCGTCTCGATGCGATCCTGCACGGCGATCAGCGTGCCGACCGTGCGCAGCAGTCGGCTGAAGGCATCGCCGATCCCGGCGCCAAGGCCGGCGAGGAGGCGGCGGCCGCTGCGACTGCCGCGTCCGAACCGGCGCCGCGCCGGTTCGACGAGGCTGGTGCCGCTGCCGAACAGGAATTCGGCAAGGGCGCTGGCGATGCGCGTCATGCGTTCCTGCGCTTCGCGCTCTGACATGTTGGTGAATAACACGACGTAGCGCTCGGCGAAGCGTTCGTGCTCGTATGCGCCGCCGAGATGCCGGTGGAGGATGCGCAGGGCGATGCCGTGAATCAATTCGCCGTAGGCGGCCCAGCTGGCGCCGAGCGCTTTGCGCAGCGGCTCAAGATCGAGCACCTGCGTCGCGCCCCGGCTGCGGCCGCGGCTCAACGCAGCATAACGGCTGGGATCGCCGACGAGCTTGCGCGCCAGCGCGGGGCCGGCGCCTTCGGTGGCGGGATTGGATGCGCCGGCCATCGGCATGGCCGCCGCCGCTCCTGCCGCTATCGCTTCGTTACCTGTCGCCGCCATCGAACATGCCGCCCATCCTGTCGCTGTTTACTCTTGCGACGAAGGGGCCGGCGACGGCGCGCCTGCCGTAGCCATGACTGTTCGGTGATGATGCCGGCGGCCCCCGGCCGCGCGCGACAAGTTAAAAAGCATCGCGCATTTGCCTCAAGCAATGCCCCGATTCAACGGGCGAAACAATGCATCCTTAAGCGGTAGATGCCTGCGGCAATTGGCTAAAATACGATTAAAAATCGCGCGGCTAGGTTTACCCCGCGCTTGGCAAGGTCTGCCGGATCGGCCTGGCGCCAAGCGCCCCTACATGGTCGCTGCGGTGTCGTCGAGATAGAGCCGCGTCAGCTCTGTGGTGACATGCTCGTAAGCGTCTTCGACCGAATCGGTGCGGTACATCAGGTCGAGATCGCGCCGGCTGATGGTGCCGTATTTGACCAGGGCGTTGAAGTCGATCACCTCGCGCCAGAATTGCGTGCCGAACAGCACGATCGGCATCTTCTTCTTGATCTTGAGCGTTTGGATCAGCGTCAGGATTTCCGTCAGCTCGTCGAAGGTGCCGAAGCCGCCCGGCATGGCGATCATCGCCTTGGCGAGATAGGCGAACCAGAACTTGCGCATGAAGAAATAGTGGAAGTCGATGTTCAGGCTGTGGGTGATGAAGGGATTGGGCTTCTGCTCGAACGGCAGTTCGATGTTGAGGCCGATGTTCATGCCCTTCACTTCGGAGGCGCCGCGGTTCGCCGCCTCCATGATGCCGGGGCCGCCGCCCGAGCAGACGACGAAGCGCCGGCCCTTGCCGCTCGGGGCCAGCGATTTCGACCAGAGCGTCAAGCGCTTGGCGAGCTCGCGCGTGTCTTCGTAATAGCGCGACATGGTGAGCGCCAGCTCGGCGCGCTCCATGCGTTCGGCTTGGGTTTCCGCGTCGTCCTGCGAATCGAGCCCGGCGCGCGCGGCCTTCATGGCGGCCTCGGCCTGTTCGCGCGACAGAATCCGCGCCGAGCCGAAGAATACGATGGTGTCCTTGATGTCCTGATCGCGGAAGCGTTTCTCGGGTTCGAGATATTCCGCGAGGATGCGCAGCGTGCGCGCTTCCGGCCCGTTCATGAAATCGAGGTTGGTATAGGCCGGGCCGTTCGGGCCGGCCGGCTGGCGCGGCTTCTGGCCGGGCGCGCCTTCCATCGGCTTGGAGGTGAAGGAATCGGTCGGCTTATTGTCGTCGCTCATACGGGGCACTCGGCTTTACGGGGGGACGGAAACGGCAGAATAGCCGAATCCCCGCCCAATCCGGCCCACCGGCTTGACTCTTCATACATATGAACATATGTTCATATGTATGAATGCAGAGAGCGACAGCCATATCCTCCAGCTCGCCGAAATCTTCCGGCTGATGGGCGATTCGACCCGCCTGAAGATCATCCTGGCCTGCCTCGGCGGCCCGCGCGCGGTGGCCGAGATCGCCGCGGAAACCGGGGCCTCGCCCTCGTTGGTCAGCCATCACCTGCGCCTGCTGCGCGCCGCCCGCATCCTGCGCAAGGCGCGCCAAGGCAAGCAGGCGTTCTATTCGCCGGCCGACGAGCATGTCAGCCACATGCTGGTCGACATGCTGCATCACGTCGGCGAACCCGACGACGAGCAGGATTCGGAGGAGTAGGCCATGGCGCAGTCGCAGGATCACCGGGACGCCTGCTGCGCGCATGATCATGCTCACGATCACGCCCACGCGCCGGCGGCGCCCAATCGCCTGGAGCGGCTGCTCCATATCAAGGACGATTGCTGCCCGGTCGAGAGCGTCACGCCGGTCGCGCCCGGCTATCGCCGCATCTTGTGGGTCGCGCTGATCGTCAACGCCGGCATGTTCGTCGTCGAGGCGCTGGCCGGCGTCAACGCCGAGTCGGTTTCGCTGCTCGCCGACGCCACCGATTTCCTCGGCGATGCCGCCAACTATGGCATCAGCCTTTACGTGCTCGGCCTCGCCATCGCCTGGCGGGCCCGGGCGGCGCTGCTCAAGGCCGCCAGCATGGGCCTGTTCGGCCTGTGGGTAATCGGCCAGGCGATCTACAACGCCGTCTTCGCCGCTTCGCCCGATCCGATGGTGATGGGCGTGATCGGTATCATCGCCTTCGCCGCCAATCTCGCCGTCGCCATCTTGCTTTATCGCTATCGCGAGGGCGACGCCAACATGCGCTCGGTCTGGCTCTGCACGCGCAACGATGCCATCGGCAATCTTGCCGTGCTGCTCGCCGCCAGCGGCGTGTTCGCCACCGGCACGCCGTGGCCCGATATCGCCGTCGCCGCGATCATGGCGAGCCTGGCGTTGCAGGCCGCGGTCAGCGTGCTGCGCCAATCTCTCGGCGAATTGAAAGCGGCGCGGTTGCAACGGCCAGAGCCAGCGGCTAAAGCAGGGGCATGACAGCCCCCCAGTCCTCCCGTCGCCGGTTTCTCATCGTTGCCCTCGCCGCCGTGCTGGCCGCGCTGATCGTCGCCGGCATCGTTCTGGCGTTGCAGCCGGCCCCGAGGCCGGTCGCGCAAAGCGGCGCGCCGCAATCGTCCGGCGTCATGCGCCTGCCGCCCGGCAGCGAGCTCGGTGGGCCGTTCCGCCTGGTCGATCAGGACGGCAAAGCCGTCACCGATGCAACCTACGCCGGCAAATTCATGCTGGTCTATTTCGGCTTCACCTTCTGTCCGGATGTCTGTCCGACCGAGCTGCAGGCGATGGCCACGGCGATCGACGATCTCGGCAGCCCGGGCGACATGGTTCAGCCGATCCTGATCAGCATCGATCCCGCGCGCGACCGCCCCGCGCAATTGAAGGACTATGTCGCCGCCTTCCATCCGCGCCTCGTCGGCCTCACCGGCAGCAGCGAAGAGATTGCCGCCGCCGCCAAGGCCTATCGCGTCTATTACGC
>CAMAVH010000004.1 GCA_945861615.1 Rhizobium sp. Q54
AGGATACGATCTACGGCGGCAACGGCAACGACCAGCTGCAGGGCAACGACGGCAACGACGAGCTCTACGGCCAGAACAACAACGACAAGCTCTATGGCGGTCTCGGCACCGACAAGCTCTATGGCGGCTCGGGCGACGACGAGTTGCAGGGCAACGATAACGATGACGAGCTCTACGGCGAAAGCGGCAAGGACAAGATTTACGCCGGCAGCGGCAACGACTGGGCCGAGGCCGGCTCCGAGGACGACCAGCTTTACGGCGAGGACGGCGACGACACGCTGTTCGGCGACGGCGGCAAGGATACGATCTACGGCGGCAACGGCAACGACCAGCTGCTCGGCAACGACGGCGACGATAAGCTCTATGGCGATGCCAACAACGACCTGATCTGGGGCGGCATCGGCGACGATCTGATGTACGGCGGCAGCAACGACGACAAGCTGCTCGGCAATTCCGGCGAAGATGACATGTATGGCGACGGCGGCATCGACTATCTGTGGGGCGGTGCCGACGACGATTACATGCGCGGCGGCAGCGAAGCCGACAAGCTGATGGGCGATTCCGGCGAAGACGATATGTACGGCGACGACGGCGACGACGTGCTGTTCGGCGACGCCGACGACGATTATCTCTATGGCGGCAACGACAACGATTGGCTCGTCGGCGGCGATGGCGACGACGTGATGTCGGGCGGCGCCGGCTACGACGCCTTCTGGATCACCGTCAATGCCAGCGACGACGACCGCATCAGCGATTTCTCGCGCGGCACCGACGTCATCGATTTGGCGGACTTCGGTTTCGCCGGCATCGGCGATCTGAGCTTCCAGAACTCCGGTAACGGTTCGCTGATTAATCTCGGCGGCGGTCAGAGCATCATGGTCAACTATGTGACCGCCAACCAGTGGACGGCCGACGACTTCCTCTTCTAGCGTCGGCGCGACATGAGTTGATAAAGGGCCGGCATTGCCGGCCCTTTTCTTTTGCGCCGCCCCCTATCTGAGGGCGGACGCCTAAGCGGGTGCCGTGAAAGGCCATGACAGATCGGCGATCAAAGCCCAGGAAAATAATCTTACTTATTGATTTTAAAGACTTTTCTTACTTTTAATTCTTCTATAAGACGCGGATTCTTCTCGACTCGGCATTCTTATAACGATATAAAGATATCGTTATGCGTCTCCTCAGGCGGCGCCCCTTTTTGGAAGCATGGCCTCATGGCTTACGTCCCCGGCAGCAGCGGCAACGATATCCTCAGCGGCAGCAACAGCTCGGACTCCGTGCAGGGCTTCGACGGCAATGACGTGCTCTATGGCTTGGGCGGCGACGATTATCTCGACGGCGGCCTCGGCGCCGACATGATCTATGGCGGCAAGGGCAACGACGGTCTCCATGGCCAGGACGGCGACGACACGCTGTACGGCGAGGACGGCAACGACTTCCTCTACGGCTATGCCGGCAACGACACGCTCTATGGCGGCAAGGACGAAGACCAGTTGCACGGCAACGATGGCAACGACCTGCTGTTCGGCGAGAAGGGCAACGACTTCATCTACGGCGGCGCCGGCAACGACTGGATCGAGGCCGGCGACGACGAGGACCAGATCAACGGCGACGACGGCAACGACACGCTGTTCGGCGACGGCGGCAATGATGTGATCTATGCCGGCAGCGGCGACGATTACCTCCTCGGCAACGACGGCAACGACAAGCTTTACGGCGAGTCCGGCAACGACGTGCTGTTCGGCAATGTCGGCGACGATCTGATGTACGGCGGCCAAGACAACGACCAGCTGGTCGGCGGCATCGGCAAGGACGAGATGTACGGCGACGACGGCGACGACAAGCTATGGGGCGGCGCCAATGACGACACGATGCGCGGCGGCAACGGCGCCGACAAGCTGATCGGCGATTCCGGCAATGACAAGCTCTACGGCGATGGCGGCGACGACGTGCTGTGGGGCGACGACGGCAACGACATCCTCGAAAGCGGCGACGGCAATGACTGGCTGATCGGCGGCGCCGGCAACGACACCATGTCGGGCGGCTCGGGCTACGACGCCTTCTGGATCACGCTGAACGGCGGCCAGGACACCGTCGCCGATTTCAGCCAGGGCCAGGATGTCATCGATCTGCGCGACTTCACCAACATCCACAGCCTCAGCCAGTTGACGATGACGGCCCAGGGGTGGAACACGCTGATCGATTTCGGCGGCGGCAACACGCTCTACATCCAATATATCCCGCCGCAGAACCTGACCGACAACGACTTCCTGTTCGCCTAATCCGGTTCCCGTCGCGACGGCGCGGGCCGGCCCTCCGCCGGGGGCCGGCCGGCGCATTTTTGCGCCGGGGCCTAAACCGGCGCGATAGGCCGGCAACCGGCCCCTGGCCGCTTGCCAGGCCCCCTTGCAACTGGTGGCGTTTTGCCGATAATCCCGGCTTCCGGCCCGCTCCCGGCCCCGGCAGACCCGCCGGACCCCCGGCCCCTCGGGCGGCCGCGCATATATCGGACGTTATCATGGGCTACAAAGTCGCCGTCGTCGGCGCCACCGGCAATGTCGGTCGCGAAATGCTGGTCACCCTGGCCGAGCGCAACTTCCCCGCGGATGAAGTGGTGGCGCTCGCCTCCTCGAAATCCATCGGCAAGCAGGTGTCCTACGGCGAGAGCAAAGTGCTGACCGTGAAGGACGTCGCGACGTTCGATTTCGCCGGCACCGACATCGCCCTGTTCTCGGCCGGCAGCAAAGTCGCCGAAGTGCATGGCCCGCGCGCGGCCAAAGCCGGCTGCGTCGTCATCGACAATTCGTCCTTCTGGCGCATGGATCCGGAGATTCCGCTGATCGTGCCGGAGGTCAATCCGCAAGCGCTTGCCGGTTATGCCAAGCGCAATATCATCGCCAATCCGAACTGCTCGACGATCCAGATGGTCGTCGCGCTCAAGCCGCTGCATGACATCGCCAAGATCAAGCGCGTCGTCGTCTCGACCTATCAGTCGACCTCGGGCGCCGGCAAAGAGGCGATGGACGAGCTGTTCACCCAGACGCGCGGCATCTTCGTCAACGATCCGATGAAGAAGGAAAAGTTCACCAAGCAGATCGCCTTCAACGTCATTCCCCATATCGACGTCTTCATGGACGATGGCGCGACCAAGGAGGAATGGAAGATGGTGGTCGAGACCAAGAAGATTCTCGATCCCAACATCCTGGTGACGGCGACCTGCGTGCGCGTCCCGGTGTTCGTCAGCCACGCCGAGGCGGTCAACATCGAGTTTGAGAGCCCGATCAGCGTCGATCAGGCGCGCAAGGCCTTGCGCGCCGCGCCGGGCGTCGCCGTGGTCGATCAGCGCGCCAACGAAGGCTATGTCACGCCGGTCGAGACGACCGGCGAGGATCTGGTCTATGTCAGCCGCATCCGCGACGACGCGACGGTCGAGAACGGCCTCAGCATCTGGGTGGTCGCCGACAATCTGCGCAAAGGCGCGGCCTTGAACGCCGTGCAGATCGCCGAAGAGCTGATCAAAACGCATCTGCGTAAGGCCGCCTAACAGCTCGGCTTTTCTCGCGCCGTCGGAACGTCTCGATATCTCAGCACTTCCAGCGGTTGCTATGTACGAATTCGAACAAAAGCCGCCGTTTATGTAACGGCGGCTTTTTCTTGCCTACGAAAGTCGGCGATAGGCAGACAGCACAGGCTGTTGCTTCGCTGCCATTTCGACGAACTTTCATATTTTATTAGGAGATAAAGCCCAAAAATATCACTTCCTATGTACTTCTAATGAAGAGCAAAAGACGTCAGCAATGAGATTGGCCCTCTTCGTCGTCGCCATGTCTTGCGCGCTCGGCAGCCTCTCCGGGGCCGCCCATGCGAAAGACGTGCTGCGCATCGGCGGCACCGGCATGGGATTGCGCGCCATGGAGCGTCTCGGCGAGCAGTTGAGCGGCTCCGGCGCCGATGTCGCTGTTCGTATGTTGCCAAGCCTGGGCAGTTCGGGCGGCATCAACGCTCTTCTTGGCGGCGCGATCGACATCGCGCTGACGGCGCGTCCGATCACGCCGGCCGAACGGGACAAAGGCCTGGCGCAAGCCGCCTGCATGACCACGGCGCTGGTGTTCGCCACGCCTAAGGCCGCTTCCCCGGCGATAGACGACGCCATCACCAGCGCGCAGTTGCCGGCGCTGTTTACCGATCCTCGGCCGCTGTGGGCAGATGGTACGCCGATGAAGGTCATCCTGCGTTCTCCGGCGGGATCGGAAGTGCCCTATCTGATCGGAAAGATTCCGGCGATGGCGGCGGCCTTCGACTTGGCCTACAAGCGCGCCGGCATGCCGATCGGCATGACCGACCAGGAGAACGTCGATCTCGCGATGAAGATACGAGGCTCGTTGGCGATCACGACCTTGTTGCAAATCCGCGCGGAAAACATCGCCCTGCGACCATTGCGTTTCGATGGCGTCGAACCGACCGCGGCGACGTCGGTCGACGGTCGCTATCCGTTGCCGCTGCAGATGTGCCTATTCGTAACCGAGGCGCCCGCGCCCGGGGCAGTGCGATTCGTCGCCCATTTGAAAACGCAAAGAGGCACGGCGCTCCTGCGGAGCTTCGGCGCCGCGTTGAGCAAGTAGCAGGGGAAAAAAGATGAACGAGTTTGCCAAACTCGACAGCGTCTTGCGCAAGTTCGCGCTGATTCTGGGCATCGTGGCGGGCCTCGCCGTGCCGGCAGGATTCGGTGTTGCCGACTATGCCGGCCGGACAAATATGTTGCATCATCAGGCCGAGGATGCGGCGGAGCGCGTCGCGCAATATGCCTATGTCTCCGGCGAAACCTGGCATTACAACCGGCAGCGCCTCGCCGATTTGATGCAGTTTTCACGGCACAACGACGCGCCGACCGAGAAGGTTCTGGAAAATAAAACAGGCCAAATCCTCATCGCGCTCGGCGGCGTCATCGAGCAGCCGGGCCTGACGGCGCGGGCGCCGATCGTCGTCAGCGACGAGACGATCGGTCATATCTCGCTGACGACGAGCGCGCGGCCTTTCCTGGCGGGCCTCGCGGGGTTCATTCTCGCCGGCCTCGTGTTCGGCTTTATGGTCTATGGCTGCGTCCATCATCTACCGTCTCGCGCGTTGCGCCGAGTCCTCAAGGACCTGATCGATACGCAAAACGACTTGCGCGATCAGGTCGGCAAGACCAGCAAGGCCTTGGCCTTCGCCGAAATGGAACAGCATCGCGCCGAGGAAGCAAATCGCGCGAAATCCGAATTTCTCGCCAACATGAGCCATGAGTTGCGTACGCCGCTCAACGCCATCATCGGCTTCTCGGGCATTATGGAATCCGGCCTCCGGGGGCCGCTCAATGATCAATATGCCGAGTACAACCGGCATATCAGCCAGAGCGGCCAGAACCTTCTGCGCATCATCAACGACATCCTCGACATCGCCAAGATCGATGCCGGCCAATTGCAGGCGGAAGCCGAGACTCTCGATGCGGCAAGCGTGGTGGAAAGCTGCGTCGGCCTGTTGCGCCCGCAAGCCGAGGGGTCAAATATCGCGCTCCGCTATCAGCAGCCGGTCCGCATGGATTGCCGTGTGATCGCCGATCCGCGTCGGATGAAGCAGGCCTTGCTGCATCTCATGTCGAATGCCGTCAAATTCACGGCGTCCGGGGGGCAGGTTTCCCTGATGATGGCGGCGCGCAAGCCGGGCATGATCGACGTGGTGATCGAAGATACCGGCATTGGCATGACGGCGGAGCAGATCGCCGTGGCCTTCCAGCCTTTCCGCCAGGCCGACGGTTCGCTGGCACGCAAATACGAAGGCACCGGCCTGGGTCTTGCCCTGGCCAAGCGGCTGACGGAATTGCAGGGCGGCGAGCTCATTCTCGAAAGCGTTTTTGGCGCTGGCACCAAAGTCACCTTGCGCTTGCCGGCGGCCGATCCAGCGCAGATCCATGTGCTTCCAGCGAAGAAACGGCGCTTCGGCCGCGTCTGGCCGAGCGGCGCCGCAGTGGCCTAGCGCCGATAAAGAAAGCCGCCGTTCGGCGAACGGCGGCTTTTAGTGAGGCGTGGCGGGCGATCCAGGACCGGACCTTCTGCGGTTTTCCCCCATCAGCGCCACAGCGGGACCGGCTGGTCCTGTATCGCCCGCATCGTCGATTGCCCCTCGCCTGGCGGAGAGGACGACCGCCAGAGGCGCAATCGAGTCTCCCTGAGCAGAGCAACCGTCGTGCCAACTAGGCGCTGCGGTAAGTGTCGGAAAATTCGCTAAATTTTTTTGCGCGGTGGGAACGCCGCCGGGCGCGGCAGCGAAATCGGGCAGCGCTGCTCATTTCGCATGCAACGGAAGAACATGCGGCGGGTTCAGCGCGGCGCGACGCTGTTGCGTTCCTGGATCGCGCGCTCCATGTCGTCGAGACCGAGATCGACGATCCCCAGCAGGGACAGCAACAGAAGCGCGCCGAAGGCGAAGATGACGGCGCCGGAGATGCGGCCGATCCACAGCATGCCGCGATCGGTGACGCGGCCGTGGAACAGCGCGGCGACCGTCGTCAAGGCGAACCACCAGGCGCTGGCGCCGGCGAGCACGCCGACCGTGAGCACGACGCCGAGGCGCGGATGGTCGGCGATATGCGGGATGTTGATCGCCGCGAAGATCGCCGCGAAGGAGATCACCGTCGTCGGGTTGGTCAGCGTGACGAAAAAGGCGGAGATGAAATCGCTCAGCAGCTTTTCGCGGTCGCGCGTCGCCGGGGCTGGCGTGCGGCGCGCCAGCATGGCGCGCAGGCCGATGAGGCAGAGCATCGCGCCGCCGCCGCCGCGCACCCAATCGTTATGGTCGATCAGCGGCGCCATGAGGAAGCCGATGCCGAAGGCGGCGATGGCGCCGTAGATGGCGTCGGCGAGGGCGGCGCCGAGGCCGGAGACGTAGCCGGCGAGCTTGCCCTGCGCGATCGCGCGATGGATGCACATCACGGCGACGGGGCCGACCGGCGCGGCGATGACCACGCCGACGAACAGGCCCTTCCAAAACAGCGTGGTGACATCCATCTGCGGACGCAGGCTCCCGTATCCACCGGCTGCGGTTGCGCTGGCCGAACCCCGCCATCAGCCGAGGGGCCTCGCTTCTTATCGCAGGGCCACGGATCGCACAACTGGCAGCGGGACCCCCGCGGGGACACGGTTGCGTCAGAAACTCGGGAATGGCTGCGAGAAGGGGGTTGATCGGCGATTCGCCGCCCCGTAAAGAATGGAGGCGTCAGGTTGCCCGGTCCCTTGAGGGGGACAGGGCGCGTGCCCGGCAAGACACCGCCTGACGCCTCGGGAGCCGGCCTGACTCCCGATCCGCAAGAGCCGTCGGACGTTCCGGCCGCCGCTCGGCCCGCTTCCCCAGGGAGAGCGCGCTGCCATCCGGCCGCCACGGCCCGCATCCCGGCGAGGGAAGGCGGTCCGTCGTCCCGTTCGGCGCGGCTTTTCGCAAAGCCGGCCTTTCCCCGGAACCTGCCGTTCTGCGCCGTCCAACGCGCTTCGCGCTCCTTGGCGATCCTCGCTTCTCCGGCCTCCGCGAAGAGGCCTCTCGCAGCGATCCCTGCCTCGGGCGCGGACGCACCCTCGCGGGTCCGTCCTGCGGCGCCGGCCATCTCCGTCCTTGGAGAGCGGAGACCGGTCGGCCCGGAAGCGCCGGCCTCGGTGCAGAGGCGGCTCATTCCGTCCGGCGCATCGCCTTGCCGATCCCAACGCCTCGCGGCGCCCGGAGGGCACGGTTTGAGAGATCCTTGCGAATCCCTCGCGCCAGGTTCGGGCTGCTCGATCTGTCTTCGCGGGACTTGCGTCCCGCGCGCACCGACCGTCTCGCCCCCGCTGTCGGCTGGCGGACGCAAAACCCGTGAGGGTCTTCGCGGCGTCTCGCCGGTCTTCAGCGGCACTCTTACTGATCGCCTGAATGATCGCCAGGACGCGGGAGTTGGACAAGCGACGCGCCGGATAGGCCATCCAGAATCTTGTGCATGGAAAGGCGAGATCCGCACAATGCGCGCACAGGGATTCCACAGGCTTATCCACATTCGCGCCTCGCCGCGAAGGGAGGCCGTTGATATTGTTCAATCCGCATTTTAGACGAGGCTTCCAACATGCCGCGCAGCCCCCGTGTCGAGATCCTCTACTGCCGGCAATGCCGCTGGCTGTTGCGTGCCTCTTGGATGGCGCAGGAACTGCTGACGACCTTCTCCGAGGAGATCGGCGAGCTGGCGCTGCAGCCCGGGACCGGGGGGATTTTCGAGGTGCGGGTGGAAGGCGTTTTGATCTGGTCGCGCAAAGACGAAGGCCGCTTTCCCGAGATGAAGGAGCTGAAGCAGCGCTTGCGCGACCGCATCGCTCCGGACAGGGCGCTCGGCCATTCCGATCAGGGCCCTTCCGGACCCGCTTAACTCCCAGCCAGAGCGAAAGGCTTTGGCGAAGCCCAGGGCCGAGAGCGCCCGTAAAGCCTCAAAATCGCCCAAGCCCGTTGAAAAGGCAGGGATTTCGCCGAACCTGGGGGCCGTGGCGTTGACTTGCCGGGGCCGGGGGGCTACACCCTTCCCGCACCGCAACAGGGCCCCCCGCCCTGGGCCTTGGATCACCCTCCGGGACCGGCGGCCGCACTGAAGTCTGCGCTGAATATTGGCCGTTTTGGAAATCCGTCGCGCCCGCCTGTCGATATATCGGCCGGTCCGATCGACAAAGACCGTCGCTCCCGCGCCATGCGTTTCTGATATGCCTGAGGGCCGCCGCTTCGGCTGGTCCTGTTCGGCGCGATCTGCGTAACGTCTTCTAACTGGTTATTCTCGCCCCGCTTCCGATCCCCGCTTCCGACTAAGGCCCCGCCCGATGGCAAAAACCGCAAGACCGCTCTCGCCGCACATCTCGATCTACAGCTGGAAATTCACCATGCTGTTGTCGATCCTGCATCGCGCCACCGGCATCGCGCTCGCTGCCGGCACGCTGCTGCTGGTTTATTGGCTGAGCGCCGCCGCGAGCGGCGCGGCCGCCTTCGCCGACGCGCAGGGTCTCATCGGTTCCTGGTTCGGCCTTCTGGTGCTGTTCGGCTTCAGCTACGCGCTGTTCTTCCATCTGTGCAACGGCATCCGCCATCTCTTCTGGGACGCCGGCTACGGCTTCGACCTCGGCACCGCCTGGGCTTCGGCGTTGGCCACCGTCTTCGTCTCCGCCGCCCTCACCGTCATCGCCTGGCTCGCTGGCATCAGCTTCATGGGGGGCCTGTAATGTCCACCGCCAAGAAATCCGCGCCGATGCGCTCGGCCCTCGGCCGTGTGCGCCATCTCGGCTCGGCCAAGGAAGGCGTGCAGCATTGGTGGGCGCAGCGCCTCACCGCGCTCGCCCTGGTGCCGCTGACGCTGTGGTTCGTCGCCTCGATCGCCTGGCTCGCCGGCGCCGACCATGCCGGCTTCACCGGCTGGGTCGCGCGGCCGCATAACGCGCTGCTCATGATCCTCCTGCTCGGCGCGGGCTTCCATCACGCCCAGCTCGGCCTGCAGGTCGTCATCGAAGACTATGTGCATGGCGAAGGCGCCAAGCTCGCCGCACTCATCGTCGTCAAATTCGCCGCGCTGCTGCTCGCGCTCGCCGGCATCTTCGCCGTCCTCAAGATCGCTTTCGGGGCCTAATCCCATGTCGAAGTACGAGATCATCGATCACGCCTACGACGTCATCGTCGTCGGCGCCGGCGGCGCCGGCCTGCGCGCCACGCTCGGCATGGTGGCGGCGGGCTTCCGCACCGCCTGCATCAGCAAGGTCTATCCGACGCGCAGCCACACGGTCGCTGCCCAGGGCGGCATAGGCGCCGCGCTCGGCAACCTCGACGGCGACAACTGGCGCTTCCATATGTACGACACGGTCAAGGGCTCCGACTGGCTCGGCGACCAAGACGCCATCGAATATATGTGCCGCAATGCCATCGACGCGGTGATCGAACTCGAACATTTCGGCGTGCCCTTCTCGCGCACCCCCGAAGGCAAGATCTACCAGCGCCCGTTCGGCGGCCACACGTTGGACTTCGGCAAGTCGATGGCGCGCCGCGCTTGCGCCGCCGCCGACCGCACCGGCCATGCCATTCTGCACACGCTCTATCAGCAGTGCCTCAAGCACAAAGCCGAGTTCTTCTCCGAATATATCGCGCTCGATCTGTTGAACGATGCCGAGGGCGGTGTCGGCGGCGTGATGGCCTGGTGCCTGGAAGACGGCGCGATCCATCGTTTCCGCGCCCAGATGGTGGTGTTCGCCACCGGCGGCTACGGCCGCGCCTACTTCTCCTGCACCTCGGCGCACACCTGCACCGGCGACGGCGGGGCGATGGCGCTGCGCGCCGGCATTCCGCTACAGGACATGGAATTCATCCAGTTCCATCCGACCGGCATCTACGGTTCGGGCTGCCTGATCACCGAAGGCGCGCGCGGCGAAGGCGGCTATGTCACCAACTCGGAAGGCGAGCGCTTCATGGAGCGTTACGCTCCGACCGCCAAGGATCTCGCCTCGCGCGACGTCGTGTCGCGCTCGATGGCCATCGAGATCCGCGAAGGCCGCGGTGTCGGTCCGAACAAGGATCATATCCATCTGCACTTGGAGCATATCGATCCCAAGGTGCTGGCCGAGCGCCTGCCCGGCATCTCCGAGACGGCGAAGATTTTCGCCGGCGTCGATGTGACGAAGGAGCCGATCCCGATTCTGCCGACCGTGCATTACAACATGGGCGGCATCCCGACGAACTATCATGGCGAAGTCATTCGTCCGAAGGGCAGCGACAAGGACGCCATCGTCCCCGGCCTGATGGCCGTCGGCGAAGCGGCCTGCGTGTCGGTCCATGGCGCCAACCGTCTCGGCACCAACTCGCTGCTCGATCTCGTGGTGTTCGGCCGCGCCGCCGCCTTGCGCGCCGCCGCGACCTACAAGCCGGGCGCGACGCTGAAGGCGCTACCGGCCGACGCCCATGAGCCGGCGCTCGAGCGGTTCGACCGCATCCGCAACGCGGGCGGCAAGACGCTGACCGCCGATATCCGCCTCGAGATGCAGCACACCATGCAGAACAACTGCGCGGTGTTCCGCACCGGCAAGGTGCTGTCGGAAGGCAAGCAACTGATCGAGAAGGCTGCCGCCTCGATGAGCGATCTCAAGGTCGTCGACAAATCGCTGGTGTGGAACTCTGACCTCGTCGAAGCCCTCGAACTCGACAATCTGATGGCCCAGGCCGTCGTCACCATGCATTCGGCCGAGGCGCGCCACGAGAGCCGCGGCGCCCACGCCCATGAGGATCATCCGAACCGCGACGACGTGAATTGGATGAAGCACACGCTGGCCTATCGCGACGCGGCCGGCAAGGTCAGCCTCGATTACCGCCCGGTCCATATGTACACGCTGACCGACGAGACCGAAGTGATCCCGCCGAAGGAACGCGTCTACTAAGCGCCGACCAAGCCCACCCGTATCGATGCGAATTTTGAGAGAGCAAGGAAGATAAGCGATGGTTGAACTGGCTCTGCCGCGCCATTCCCAGGTCAAGGAGGGAAAGACCTTTCCCGCCCCCGCCGGCGCCAAGACGGTCAAGACCTTCAAGATCTATCGGTGGGACCCGGAGACGGGCGAGAACCCGCGCGTCGATTCCTACGACATCGACCTCGACGCCTGCGGTCCGATGGTTCTCGATGCGCTGATCAAGATCAAGAACGAGATCGATCCCAGCCTGACTTTCCGCCGCTCCTGCCGCGAAGGCATCTGCGGCAGCTGCTCGATGAACATCGACGGCGGCAACACGCTGGCTTGCATCAAGCCGATCGAAGAATGCGCTGGCGACGTGCCGGTCTATCCGCTGCCCCATATGGACGTGATCAAGGACCTGGTGCCGGACCTGACCAAGATCTGGGCGCAATATGAATCGGTCGAGCCTTGGCTGCAGGCCGAGACTACGGCGCCGAGCCGCGAGCGCCTGCAGAGCCCGGAAGAACGCGAGAAGCTCGATGGCCTGTGGGAATGCATCCTCTGCTTCTGCTGCTCGACCTCCTGCCCGAGCTACTGGTGGAACGGCGATCGGTTCTTGGGGCCGGCCATTCTGCTGCAGGCTTACCGCTGGATCGCCGATTCGCGCGACGAGCGCACCGGTGAGCGCCTCGACAATCTCGAGGATCCGTTCCGGCTCTATCGTTGCCACACCATCATGAATTGCACGCGCACATGCCCGAAAGGTCTCAATCCCGCCAAGGCCATCGGCGAGATCAAGAAGCTGATGGTGGAGCGCCGTTAGACGTTCGTTTGTGAGAGAGAGCAAACGAAAAGGGCCGTGCCAATTGTGCGGCCCTTTTTATTTCGGGCGCATGGGTATCGAAGTCGCCGCAAAACAATCGTCACCCTCGGACTTGATCCGAGGGTCCATCTATCCGGCGCTCAGGCAGTTGAAACATGGATGCTCGGGTCAAGCCCGAGCATGACGCTTCCTAAAGCCGGCTACTTTGCCGTCTGCTGTTGCCTTACCCACTCAAACAAACACACCGCCGCGCTCGCGGCGACGTTGAGCGATTCGGCGCGGCCCGGCATCGGGATGCGCACGCGCAGGCCCGCGGCGTCGGTCAGCTCCGGTGGCAGGCCGGCGCCTTCGTTGCCGAACAGGAAACGGCAATCGGCGGGCAAGGCGACATCATAGAGCGAGCGCGTGGCTTGCAGGTCGGTGGCCAGCACGCGCGCCGGATCGGCGGCGATGAGCGCGGCGAGATCGGCATGTTCGTGAATAGCCAAGACGAATTGTGCGCCCATGCCGGCACGCAGCGCCTTCGGCGACCAGGCTTCGGCGGAGCCGGCGGACAGATAAGCGGCCGTGAGGCCGGCCGCCGCGGCCGTGCGCAGCATGGTCCCGACATTGCCGGGGTCCTGCACGCCGTCGAGCAGGATGGCGGCGCCCACGGTTTGCGCCGGCGTGGGGATGCCGATGCGCGCGACCAGGCCAGTCGGCGTCTCGACTGTCGAGAGCGCGTTCGCCAGCGCGTCCGGCAGGATCATCACGGCGCGCTCGGGCAAGCGGGCGATCAACGCGGCGATTTCGGGGCTGTCGATGCGCGATTCGGCGACGGCGAGCAGATCGGGGGCGAGGCCGGCCTCCAGCGCCGCACCCAAGAGATGCGCGCCGTCGAGAATAGCGACGCCGTCCTTGCGGCGCAGGCGCGGCTCGCCAGCCTGCTTCTTCAGGTCGGCATAGAGCGGATTGGCGGCGGAGGCGACGTGCTTCATCGCCACAGTTTATCCGCTGGTCCTACAAAACACAGGGCAGAGTTGCAGCCGCTCGGGTGGACGGGGCGGGGCGGGGTGGACTACTCTCCGCGCGGTTTTCACGGTTTGGCGCCTCATGTCCCCGTCCGCCGACGAGAGTTCTTTGCAAGGTCCCGTCGCCGCGCTCCGCGAGCGGCGCCGTTCGGGCCTGCTCAAGGTCGATCCGGCGCAGGATCTCGCTGCCGAGAAATTGCAGCAATTGCATCAGGCGCTGAAGACCTACCGGCCGATCGACGAGGGCGGCGGCTTCCTCGGTGCGCTCAGCCATTGGAAGACGCGGCTCGGTCTGGCGCGGCGCGACGAGACGCCGCCGCAGGGCCTTTACATCTTCGGCGCGGTCGGGCGCGGCAAGTCGATGCTGATGGATCTGTTCTATGAGACCGCCCCGGTCGCCAAGCACCACAAGCGGCGGGTGCATTTTCACGCCTTCATGATCGAGGTGCATCAGCGCCTGCATGACTGGCGCCAGCGTACCAAGGGTGCCGAGGCCGATCCGGTGCCCAAGCTCGCCGAGGAGATCGCGCGCCAGACTTGGCTGCTTTGTTTCGACGAATTTCAGGTCACCAATATCGCCGACGCGGCCATCCTTGGCCGGCTGTTCACGGCGCTGTTCGCCGACGGCGTGGTTGTCGTCGCGACATCCAACCGCGCGCCTGACGATCTCTACAAGGGCGGGCTGCAGCGCGAATTGTTTCTGCCCTTCATCGCCCTGATGAAAGAGAAGCTCGACGTTATCGAGTTGGACGGCGGCGAAGATTACCGCCTCTTGCGTCTCAAGGGCATGCCGCTGTGGCATGCGCCGCTCGGTCCTGCCGCCAGCGCCGCGCTCGACGAGGCCTTCGAGCTTTTGACGCAGGATGAGGACGCCGAGACGCCGCTTTCGGCGAAAGAACGCCAGGCCGGCTTCAAGCTCGCGCCGCGCGCGCCCGAAGCGCCGACGGTCCTCATGGTGCAGGGCCGCAAGCTGCCGGTGCCGGTCTCGGCTCATGGCGTCGCGCGATTCGCCTTTCCCGAACTTTGCGCCCGCGCTCTCGGCGCGGCCGACTACATCGCGCTGGCGACGCATTTCCACACGCTGATCCTGTCGGATATTCCGGCGCTCGGGCCGGAGAAGCGCAACGAGGCCTTCCGCTTCACCACGCTGATCGACGCGCTCTACGAGCATAAGGTGAACCTGATCGCTTCGGCCGCCGTCGAGCCGCGGCAGCTTTATACCGACGGCGAGTTCGCTTTCGAGTTCGAGCGCACCGTCTCGCGCATCCTGGAAATGCAGACCGACGCCTACCGCCAAGCGCCGCATCTGACCTGAGAGGCGGCCGCCCTGACATCTCAGAGCGGTTTTTCGCCGGCTGTGGCGGAATTGCCACGCCCAGGTCTGCTGAACAACGCCCCCCGAGCGGCTTGTCACAGATCGGGCCTTGCAGTACCAACAGGGCGCCTTATTTCTTAAGGGACACGGCTCATTGTTCCGGGGGCGGCATTCGGCCGCTCCGCACCCCGATTGTCGGGGGACTTTACTGTCACTGCCCGCGCGATGCCGGCCATAAGGTCCAGGCGGCGCGGGTCGGAACCGAGGCCCGCCTGACCCATGTCCGACAGTCTGCTTGTTCCTTCCGCGTCCCCCACGGCGCGCGGTCCGTCTCAACCGACGGTGCGCGCGCCGGTCGATCCGCGCCTCGATCTGGTGGCCGAGATCCATCGCCTGCGCCGCGAGCGCAACGCCGTGATCCTGGCGCATTACTACCAGGCCGGCGAGATCCAGGACCTGGCCGACTTCGTCGGCGATTCGCTCGACCTGTCGCGCAAGGCGGCGAGCACCGACGCCGACGTCATCGTCTTCTGCGGCGTGAAGTTCATGGCCGAGGTGGCGAAGATCCTGTCGCCGTCGAAAACCGTGCTGCTGCCCGACATGGCCGCCGGCTGCTCGCTCGAAGACTCCTGCAAGCCCGGGCCTTTCAAGGCGTTCCGCGACGCCCATCCCGACCATGTGGCGGTGAGCTACATCAACTGCTCGGCCGAGGTGAAGGCGCTTAGCGACATCATCGTCACCTCGTCGAACGCCGAAGCGATCATCCGCCAGATTCCCGCCGGCAAGCAGATCCTGTTCGCGCCGGACCGCAACCTCGGCGCTTACCTGGCCAAGGTGACGGGGCGCGACATGACCCTGTGGCCGGGCACCTGCATCGTTCATGAAAGCTTCGCCGAGCGCGAGCTGGCCAAGCTGAAAGCCCGCCATCCGAAGGCGCTGGTCGCCTCGCATCCGGAAAGCGCGCCGGCGGTTCTGGCCGGCTCCGACCATGTCGGCTCGACGCGCTCGATCCTGGAATATGTTCTCAAGACCGAGGCCGAGACCTACATCATCGGCACCGACGCCGGCCTGATCCATCAGATGCAGAAGCAGGCGCCGCACAAGCGCTTCATCCCGATCGCCGGCACCGAAGGGCCTTGCGCCTGCAACGCCTGCCCCTTCATGGCGCTCAACACGGTCGAGAAACTTTACCTGGCCCTGCGCGACATGACGCCGCATCTCGAGTTGGCCGAGCCGCTGCGCCAGGCTGCCGCGTTGCCGCTCGAACGGATGCTCGCCATGTCGGCGTCGATCCCGGCCCCGGCGGAGAGCGCGCCAGCAACAGTTCGTTAACTTTTCCATAGGGCGGCCGCGAGGGCCGCCCTTTTTTTATCAACGGTCGTGGCGGCCTACGGTAACGTGGCCGCCGATTCTTCATTCGACAGGACATTGTGATGCAGTTGAACCGGGCGGAAATTCAGCAATTCATCGACCGCGCCTTGAGCGAGGACGTCGGCCGCGGCGATCTGACGAGCTACGTCACCATCCCCAAGGGCACACAATTCAAGGCCGCCATGGTGGCGCGCCAAGACTTGGTGGTCTGCGGCATCGGCATCGCCATGGCGGTCTTCAAGCGGGTGATGAGCCAGCTCGAATTCAAATCCCTGGTGAAGGACGGCGACAAGATCGGCCCCAAGACGGTGATGGCCGAAATCGAGGGCGAAGCCCGCGCGATCCTCACCGCCGAGCGTACGGCGCTCAATATCGTCCAGCATCTCTCGGGCATTTCGACCCTGACGCGGCGCTACGCCGAGCTCGTCCATGGCACCGGCGCGACGCTGATCGATACGCGCAAAACCGTGCCGACCCTGCGGAATCTGGCGAAATACGCCAGCTATGTCGGCGGCGCGCGCAACCACCGCATCCGCTTGGACGACGGCGTTTTGATCAAAGACAACCATATCGCGGTCTGCGGCAGCCTAACGGCGGCCGTTCAGCGCGCCAAACGGCAGACGCCGGCGCTCACCGTGGTCGAAGTGGAGTGCGACACCCTCGATCAGGTGCGCGAAGCGGTCGCCGCCGGCGCCGGCATGATCCTGCTCGACAATATGGACGTGCCCGAGCTGAAAGAGGCGGTGAAGATCGCGCAGGGCCGCGCCGTGCTCGAAGCGTCGGGCGGCATTACGCTGGAAACCATCCGCGACAAGGCCTCCAGCGGCGTCGACTTCGTCTCCGTCGGACGCATGACGCAGTCCGCGCCGGCGGTCGATATCGGTCTCGACTACGGCGCGTGACCGCTGCGCGCGTTCGCGAGTCGATGGTCGAGCGCATCACGCTGCGGCGCGCTCGCGAGTCGAAAAACGAATCAAAAATCCTCTTCGAAGGATCGAATTGCGTGTCGAATGAGTCGCGCGAGGCGAAAAAAACGACACGAATCGTCTCCGCAACTCATTTTTTTATTTTCTACGATTCATTTTTGGATAATTATGCGCGTCGAGAGTCTGGCTTACGGACTTTCCGGCGGTGACGAGTGCCGCACGATCGATCGGCAAAGACGACGCGTAAGACGGCCGGTCGATGACGCGAGACGCGCTTCCATCCGAAGCAACCGCTTCGGTGATCACGGCGAGATCGCGGACGGTATTCGACAAAGCGCTAGGCTTTGATGCTTGTGAATGAAGTGTTGAGCCGCAGTGTCCTATTGAAGATTTCAGTTCCGTTCGTGACGTGAAGATCGAGGAGAGTTGATGGCTCGCAAGAAAATCGCCCTGATTGGCGGCGGCAATATCGGTGGCACCTTGGCCCACCTGGCTGCGCTGAAGGAATTGGGCGATGTCGTCCTGTTCGATATCGTTGACGGTCTGCCGCAGGGCAAAGCCCTGGATTTGGCCGAATCTTCGGCGATTGAGGGTTTCAACGCTTCCGTCACGGGCGCGAATGATTATTCCGCCATCAAGGGCGCCGATGTGGTGATCGTCACCGCCGGCGTCGCCCGCAAGCCGGGCATGAGCCGCGACGACCTGATCGGCATCAACACCAAGGTCGTCTCCACCGTCGGCGCGGCGATTAAAGAGCATTGCCCCGGCGCCTTCGTCATCGTCATCACCAATCCGCTGGATGTGATGGTCTTGATCATGAAGGAAGCCTCCGGCCTGCCCGCGGAGCGGGTGGTCGGCATGGCCGGCGTGCTCGATGCCGCCCGCTTCCGCTATTTCCTCGCCGAAGAGTTCAAAGTCGCGGTCGAGGACGTGCAGGCTTACGTTTTAGGCGGCCACGGCGACACCATGGTGCCGCTGATCCGCTACTCGAGCGTTGGCGGCTTGCCGATTCCCGACCTGGTGAAGATGGGTTGGAGCACGGACAAGCGCATCGAAGAGATTGTGCAGCGCACCAGAGACGGTGGCGCTGAGATCGTCGCGCTCCTCAAGACCGGTTCGGCGTTCTACGCCCCGGCTTCGGCGGCGATCCAGATGGCGGAGTCCTTCTTGAAGGACCAGAAGCGGGTGTTGCCCTGCGCCGCCTATCTGCAAGGGGAATATGGGGTCAATGGAGTCTATGTGGGCGTGCCCGTCGTCATCGGCGCCGGCGGGGTAGAGCGCATCATCGAGATTCCTTTGAGTAAGGACGAGAAGGCCATGTTTGATAAATCCGTTACGGCCGTGGAAGGGCTGATCACGGCGGCCAAGTCCTTACAAAACAAGCCGGCCTAAATCAGGGCAGACCAAAGCGTAAAAACGTAGCGGAATATCAACAAACTAACGAAGAGAGCAGAAAAATGGTTAAGAAGCCCGCGAAGAAGAAGGTTGCCAAGAAGAAGGTTGCCAAGAAGGCGAAGAAGAAGGCCGCCAAGAAGAAGTAGTTTCTAACGAAACTAGTTTGACTATGGTCCGGGACAACCGATCCGCTTCGGCGTGATCCGGTTCCCGGACCAGCCTTCCTGACCCGCCCCGTCCATCGCTTTTGCGATGGACGGGGCGGGCACGTTTCCGGGGTATGGTTCCGGGCGATGCGTCCAGGGATGAGGCGGCGCCACAGGCGAAGCCGAGGGCTCAATGACCCGAGCCCAGCGTCCCGCGACACACACTTATATATATGTGCTGTCCCCCGGTCGCTCTGCGCTGGCCGTTTCACCCACAAGTTATTGATATTAAATAAATTATGACGAGTAGGCGACGTGGGGCGCTACTCGGCCGGCATTCACGCGCGGTTGTGTCGCGACGGCCTGTGTCCGGCGTCTTCGTCAAATCCTATGGGGTTAGCGGCCTCGCCAATGCGCCGTGGCTGGGCGGTCACGCGACTGCTGAAAATTACGACAAGAGCCTGACTTTACGGCGGAAAATGGCGGGAAACCGGGCCTTAGCGGTTGATCGGACAAGCGAGGGTGATAGATTAGCGCGCACCGCACCCGGCGGGATTCGACGCGTTGAAACGCTCGTGCCCCCAAGCCGGTGCTAGCGTGTTTCCGAAGGCCGCACGGCCGGCTCTCCTGCCGAAGCAAGATCTGCAAATCATCGGGCAAAAATGAACATCCATGAGTACCAGGCGAAGAGCCTGTTGGCGAAATATGGCGTTTCCGTCCCGCGCGGCGGCGTCGCCTACACTCCGCAAGAGGCCGAGAAGGTCGCTGCCGAACTCGGCGGTCCCGTCTGGGTCGTGAAGGCGCAGATTCACGCCGGCGGCCGCGGCAAGGCCGGCGGCGTCAAGGTGGTGAAGAGCGCCGCCGACGTCGTGGCGAAATTCAAGGACATGCTCGGCATGACCTTGGTCACGCATCAAACCGGCCCGGCGGGCAAGGAAGTGAAGCGCGTCTACATCGAAGAGGGCTGCGACATCGCCCGCGAGCTGTATCTCAGCCTCGTCATCGACCGCGCGACCAGCGAAGTTACCATCATGGCCTCGACCGAGGGCGGCATGGAGATCGAAGAGGTCGCCGCGCACACCCCCGAGAAGATCCTCAAGGTGGCGATCGATCCGATCGCCGGCCTGCAGCCGTTCCACGCGCGCCAGATCGCCTTCGGCCTCGGCCTCGAGGGCAAGCAGGTCAACAGCTGCGTGAAGTTCCTCAGCGCTTTCTACAAGGCCTTCATGGCGCTCGACGCCTCGCAGGTCGAGATCAACCCGCTGGTCGTCACCGGCGCCGGCGATCTCATCGCGCTCGACGCCAAGATGAACTTCGACGACAACGCGCTGTTCCGTCAGCCCGACGTGTCGGCGCTGCGCGACGAAGATGAAGAAGACCCGGCCGAGCTCGAAGCCTCGAAGCATAACCTCAACTACGTGAAGCTCGACGGCAACATCGGCTGCATGGTGAACGGCGCCGGCCTCGCCATGGCGACCATGGACATCATCAAGCTCTACGGCGGCGAGCCGTCGAACTTCCTCGATGTCGGCGGCGGGGCGACGCGCGAGCGCGTCACCACCGCCTTCAAGCTGATCCTGTCGGACCCCAACGTCGAAGGCATTTTGGTCAATATTTTCGGCGGAATCATGCGTTGCGACGTCATCGCCGAGGGCGTCGTCGCCGCGGCGCGCGAAGTCAGCCTGCACGTGCCGCTCGTCGTTCGCCTCGAAGGCACCAACGTCGAGCTCGGCAAGAAAATTCTCACCCAGTCAGGCCTGCCGATCGTCTCGGCCGACAATCTGGCGGACGCCGCCGAAAAGATTGTCAAAGCCGTGAAGGAGGCCGCGTAAATGTCCGTTCTGGTCGGCAAAGACACCAAAGTCATCTGCCAAGGCTTCACCGGCGCCCAAGGCACCTTCCATTCGAAGCAGGCGATCGACTACGGCACCAAGATGGTCGGCGGCGTGACGCCCGGCAAGGGCGGCACCAAGCATCTCGACCTGCCGGTGTTCAACACGGTCGCCGAAGCGGTGCACACGACCGGCGCCAACGCGTCGGTGATCTACGTGCCGCCGCCGTTCGCGGCCGACGCCATCCTCGAGGCGATCGACGCGAAGATTCCGCTCGTGGTCTGCATCACCGAAGGCATCCCCGTGATCGACATGATCGCGGTGAAGCGCACGCTCGCCGGCTCCAAGACGCGCCTCGTCGGTCCGAACTGCCCGGGCGTCATCACGCCCGACGAATGCAAGATCGGCATCATGCCCGGCCACATCCACAGCCGTGGCAAGATCGGCATCGTCTCGCGCTCCGGCACGCTGACCTATGAAGCCGTCGCCCAGACCACGGCGGCCGGCCTCGGCCAGACCACCTGCATCGGTATCGGCGGCGATCCGATCAACGGCACCAACTTCATCGATTGCCTGGAGATGTTCCTGGCCGACGACGAGACCCAGGGCATCATCATGATCGGCGAAATCGGCGGCTCGGCCGAAGAAGAAGCCGCCGAGATGCTCAAGGCCTCGAAAAAGAAGAAGCCGGTCGTCGGCTTCATCGCCGGCGTCACGGCCCCTCCGGGGCGCCGTATGGGCCATGCCGGCGCGATCATCTCGGGCGGCAAGGGCACCGCGGCGGACAAGATGGAGGCCATGCGTTCGGCCGGCATCACCGTCGCCGATTCGCCGGCCAGCCTGGGCAGCGCCATGTTGAAAGTGATGACGGGCAAGTAAGCCCTGGTTAACCCTCCCGGGCCGATAATGATCGGCCCGGGCGGCGATCCCGCGCGTTGTTTCCCATTATGGTTAACACCATATGGGACAGACAGCGTGGACGCTGCGAGTGAGTCGCAGGCACGGACAAGCGGGCCCTGACCCGTTCATCACGCTCTTTCAGGGCGATAATCGCCCGAAAAGCGCAGCAAGGCGGGTTCTCAGGGGGAACCCCAAGGTAAGCGAACCCAAGATGGCGACCGAACTACCCGACAGCATTCTTTCCGGCGGCAACAGCGCCTTCATCTTCGATCTTTACGCCCGTTGGACCGACAATCCCGGCTCGGTCGATTCCGAATGGGCGGTATTTTTCGCCGGCCTCGGCGACGAGGCCCATGCGGCCCTGAAGGAACATCACGGCGCGAGCTGGGCGCCCAAGACCAAGCGGCCCGCAATCAACGGCGCGGCCTATGATTTCGCCCCCTGGCTCGATCCGACGCCGCCCAAGGGCGCCAAGCCCGCCGCCGGAAAAGACGGCAAGGCCAATGGCGCCGCCGCGCCGGCCGCCGCCACCGGCGTCAGCGCCGCGCAGATGCGCGCCGCCACCCTCGATTCGATCCGCGCCCTGATGCTGATCCGCGCCTATCGCGTGCGCGGCCATCTGCTCGCCGATCTCGATCCGCTGGGGCTCACGCCGCCGGCCGCCCATCCCGAGCTCGATCCCAAGTCCTACGGCTTCAACGACGCCGACTGGGACCGCCCGATCTTCATCGACAATGTGCTCGGCCTCGAGAGCGCGACGCTGCGCAAGATCATCGAAGTGCTGCGCGAGACCTATTGCGGCAAGATCGGCGTCGAATTCCTGCATATGCAGGATCCGGCCGAGAAAGCCTGGATCCAGGAGCGCGTCGAGCGCTCGCGCAACCGCCCCGGCCTGTCGAACGACGAGAAGAAGGCGGTGTTCAATCATCTGACGAGCGCCGAAGGCCTCGAGAAATACTGCCAGCTCAAGTTCACCGGCACCAAGCGCTTCGGCCTCGACGGCGGCGAAGCGGTGATCCCGGCCCTCGAGGAGATCATCAACAGCTCGAGCCGCCTCGGCGTCGAGGAGATCGTCTTCGGCATGCCGCACCGCGGCCGCCTGAACGTGCTCACCAACATCATGGGCAAGTCCTTCACGGCGCTGTTCTCGGAATTCCAGGGCAATAGCTCGAACCCGGAAGAGACCGTCGGCTCGGGCGACGTGAAGTACCATCTCGGGGCCTCGGGCGATCGCGAGATCGCCGGCCAGAAGATGCATCTATCGCTCAATGCCAATCCGTCGCATCTCGAAGCGGTCGATCCGGTGGTCGTCGGCAAGGTGCGCGCCAAGCAGGCGCTGCGCGGCGATCTGGTGCGCGAAAAAGTCGTCGGCGTGCTGATGCATGGCGATGCCGCCTTCGCCGGCCAGGGCCTGGTGCCGGAAACGCTGTGCTTCGCCGGCCTGCGAGGCTATCGCTCGGGCGGCACGATCCATCTGATCGTCAACAACCAGATCGGCTTCACCACCGCGCCTTCCTATTCGCGCTTCTCGCCCTATCCGTCCGACGTGGCGAAGGGCTTCCAGGCGCCGATCTTCCACGTCAACGGCGACGATCCGGAAGCCGTCGTGCATGTGTCGCGCATCGCCAGCGAATATCGCCACATCTTCAAGAAGGACGTGGTGATCGATCTGTTCTGCTATCGCCGCCACGGCCATAACGAAGGCGACGAGCCTTCGTTCACCCAGCCGATCATGTACCGCAAGATCGCCGGCCATCCGACGGCGCCGGAAATCTACGCCAAGCGCCTGATCGCCGAAGGCGTGATGACCGAGGCCGAGACGACCGCGACGCAAAAAGCGATGCATGCGCGCCTCGACGAGGCGTTCGATGCCGCCAAGACCTACAAGCCGAACAAGGCGGACTGGTTCGAAGGCGCCTGGCGCGGCTTCGGCCGCGCCGGCAACGACGACCGCAAGGGCAACACCGCCGTCGAGACCGAGGCCTTGAAGAAGGTCGGCAAGGTCATCAGCAGCGTGCCGCCGGACTTCAAGCTGCACTCGCGCATCCAGCGCCAGCTGCAGCAGAAGGCCGAAATGTTCGAGAGCGGCCAGGGCTTCGACTGGGCGACCGCCGAAGCGCTCGCCTTCGGCACGCTCGTGCTCGAAGGCACGCCGGTCCGCCTGTCCGGCCAGGACTCGGGGCGCGGCACCTTCTCGCAGCGCCATTCCGTGCTGGTCGATCAGCAGACCGAAGAGCGCTACGTGCCGCTGATGCATGTCGACGCCAAGCAGGCGCAGTACGAAGTGGTCGATAGCCCCCTGTCGGAAGCCGGCGTGCTCGGCTTCGAATACGGCTATTCGGTCACCGATCCCAATTCGCTGGTGCTGTGGGAAGCGCAGTTCGGCGATTTCGCCAACGGCGCCCAGGTCATCGTCGACCAGTTCATCTCGTCGTCGGAAAGCAAATGGCTGCGCATGAGCGGCCTGGTGATGCTGCTGCCGCACGGCTACGAAGGCCAGGGCCCCGAACATTCGTCGGCCCGCCTCGAGCGCTATCTGCAGCTCTGCGCCGAAGACAATATGCAGGTCGCCTATTGCTCGACGCCGGCGAACTACTATCACGTGCTGCGCCGCCAGGTGCGCCGCAACTTCCGCAAGCCGCTCGTCATCATGACGCCGAAGTCTCTGCTGCGTCATAAGCTTTGCGTCTCGACGCTCGCGGACTTCGGCCCGGGCACCAGCTTCCACCGCGTCATCGGCGAGACCAACCAGCTGGTGGCCGACGCCGAGGTGAAGCGCGTCGTGCTCTGCACCGGCAAGGTCTACTACGATCTCTGGCAGGAGCGCGAGAATCGCGGCCTGAAAGACGTCGCCATCGTCCGCGTCGAACAGCTGCATCCCTTCCCGGCGGGCACGCTCGCCCTCGAACTTGGCCGCTATGCCAATGCCGAGGTCGTGTGGTGCCAGGAAGAGCCGCAGAACATGGGCGCCTGGACCTTCGTCGATCGCCGCATCGAAGCGGTGCTGACCGGCCTGAAGGTAAAAGCCAAGCGACCGATCTACGCCGGCCGTCCGGAAGCCGCCTCGCCGGCCACCGGTTTGCTGCGCCGCCACAATCGCGAACAGGCGCAGTTGGTGGACGAGGCGTTGACGGTGAAATAATCTCCGCTCGTCGGAATCGCCGCAGCCGCGGCGGTTTCGCGGGCTTGTTCAAGGCCCCGCGCAGGTCGCGCGGGAAATAACGAAAAGCTCCAGGCGATGCGGATCATGACCCTCCGCGCGCCGCACATAGGTGAAAGAAACAATGGCTGTTGATATCGTCGTGCCCACGCTGGGCGAATCGGTGACCGAAGCGACCGTCGCGAAATGGTACAAGGCGGCGGGCGACCGCGTGGAGATCGACGAGCCGCTCGTCGAGCTCGAGACCGACAAGGTCGCCGTCGAGGTCAACGCCCAGGCCGCCGGCGTCATCGACGAAATTCTCGTGCCGACGGGCGGCGAAGTCGCCGTCGGCGCCGTGCTCGGCCGCATCGCCGAAGGCGGCGCCGCCAAGGCCGCGCCGAAGCCCGCCGCCGCGCCCGCTCCGGCCGCCGCGCCCGCCGCCGCAGCGCCGGCTCCCGTTGCCGCGGCGCCCGCGAGCGTCCCGGCCGATGCGCCGCTCGCGCCCGCCGTGCGCAAGTTGATCGAGGAGAACAATCTCGATCCGGCCAAGATCAAGGCGAGCGGCAAAGATGGCCGCTTGACCAAGGAAGACGTGCTGACGCATCTCGAAAAGGCCGCCGCCGCGCCGGCCGCAAGCCCCGCGCCGAAGATCGCCGCGCCGGCCGCCGTCTCGATGCTGGCGCCCGCCGCGCCCCAGGCCGGCATGGGCGTCCGCGAAGAGCGCGTCAAGATGACGCGCCTGCGCCGCCGCATCGCCGAGCGCCTCAAGGAAGCCCAGAACACCGCCGCCATGCTCACCACCTTCAACGAGGTGGACATGACCAACGTGATGGCGCTGCGCAACAGCTACAAGGACCAGTTCGAGAAGCGCCACGGCATAAAGCTCGGCTTCATGAGCTTCTTCGTGAAGGCGGCGATCGCCGCGCTCAAGGAAATCCCCGAGGTCAATGCCGAGATCCAGGGCGACGAGCTCGTCTATAAGAACTACTACGACGTCGGCGTCGCCGTCGGCACCGAGAACGGCCTGGTCGTTCCCGTGCTGCGCAATGCCGACCAGATGGGCCTCGCCGATGTCGAGAAGGCCATCGCCGGCTTCGGCCGCAAGGCGCGCGACGGCAAGCTGACGATCGACGACATGACCGGCGGCACCTTCACCATCTCGAATGGCGGCATTTACGGCTCGCTGCTGTCGACGCCGATCCTGAACACGCCGCAGTCGGGCATTCTCGGCATGCACAAGATCCAGGAGCGCCCCATCGTCGTCGCCGGCAAGATCGAAATCCGCCCGATGATGTATCTCGCGCTGTCCTACGACCATCGCATCGTCGACGGCCGCGAGGCCGTCACCTTCCTGGTGCGCCTGAAGGATTGCATCGAAGACCCGAGCCGCTTGCTGCTTGAGGTCTAAGCGCCTCGCTTCGTGAATATCTGCGCCCTGCCGATTGCCCTGATGAGCGTTGGTAGGGCGCAGTCGTCTCAGCCCCATCTTCCGCATTAGGATCGCCCCCATGCCTGATACTCAATCTGGCCAACCCACCTCCTTCGATCTCGTCATCATCGGCTCCGGCCCCGGCGGCTATGTCTGCGCCGTGCGCGCGGCCCAGCTCGGCCTCAAGACGGCCATCGTCGAGAAGCGCGAGACGCTCGGCGGCACCTGCCTCAACGTCGGCTGCATTCCCTCCAAGGCGATGCTGCAGGCCTCCGAGAAGTTCGAGGAAGCCGCCCATCATCTCGCCGCCTTCGGCGTCAAGGTCGGCAAGCCGGAGCTCGATTTCGCCGGCTTCATGGCGCACAAGGACAAGACGGTGAAGTCGAACGTCGACGGCGTCGCCTTCCTGATGAAGAAGAACAAGATCGAATGGTTCAAGGGCGCCGGCGCGCTCGCCGGCGACGGCAAAGTGAACGTCGCGCTCAACGCCGGCGGCACGACGGTGCTGACGGCGAAGCATATCGTGCTCGCCACCGGCTCGGACGTCGTCTCGCTGCCCGGCATCGCCATCGACGAGAAGACCATCATCTCATCGACCGGCGCGCTGTCGCTTGCCGCCGTTCCCAAGCGCCTCGTCGTCATCGGCGGCGGCGTGATCGGCCTTGAATTGGGCTCGGTCTGGCAGCGCCTCGGGTCTGAGGTGACGGTGGTGGAATTCCTCGACCGCATCCTGCCGCCGATGGACGGCGAAGTGTCCAAGTCGATGCAGAAGATTCTCGCCAAGCAGGGCATGGCCTTCAAGCTCTCGACCAAGGTGACCTCGGCGAAAGCCGGCGCCAAGGGCGTGACCCTGACGCTCGAAGCGGCGGCCGGCGGCAGCGCCGAAACGCTCGAAGCCGACGTTGTGCTGGTGGCCGTCGGCCGCAAGCCTTACGTCGAGGGCCTCGGTCTTGAGGCGGCGGGCGTGAAGCTCGATAGCCGCGGCCGCATCGAAACGGACGGCCATTTCAAGACCAACGTGCCGGGCATCTACGCCATCGGCGACGTTATCATCGGCGCCATGCTGGCGCATAAGGCCGAGGACGAAGGCGTCGCTCTGGCCGAGCGTCTCGCCGGCCAGGCCGGCCATGTGAACTACGACGCGATCCCGAGCGTCGTCTATACCGCGCCGGAAGTCGCCGCCATCGGCAAGACCGAGGAAGAGCTGAAGGCCGCCGGCGTCGCCTACAAGGTCGGCAAGTTCCCCTATATGGCGAACGGCCGTGCCCGCGCCATGAACGCAACCGACGGCTTCGTGAAAATTCTCGCCGACGCCAAGAGCGACCGCGTGCTCGGCTGCCATATCGTCGGCGCCGACGCCGGCCATCTGATCGCCGAGATTGCGGTCGGCATGGAGTTCGGCGCGTCGGCCGAAGACATCGCGCGCACCTGCCACGCCCATCCGACCCTGTCGGAGAGCGTGAAAGAAGCGGCCCTCTCGGTCGCCGGCCGCGCGATTCATATGTGATGCGTCAGCCAAGCCCAGCATGACCCGCCCGGCCTGGCTGACCGCCCAGCTCAAGCGCAAGCTCTACCTGATCGCCGGGACGTTCTTCGTCATCCTCGGCGTGCTCGGCCTGTTCCTGCCGATCCTGCAGGGCGTGCTGTTCCTGTTCGTCGGCTTGGTGCTGCTGTCGAAGGGCTCGTCGCGCGTGCGCGCGCTGAAGCAGAAGTTCAAGCGGCGCTATCCCAAATGGGGCGCGAAGATCGAGCAAGCCGAAGCCTGGGCTAAAGAGATGCCGCCGCGCGCGAAGGCCCGCATCAAGCGCTGGTTCGTCAAACAGCCCTAGCGGCTGTAAAGCCGCTCGAGAATATCGGTGATGGCGATGATGTCGCGCACCGTGCTCTTGGCGTCCACCAGCATCACCTTGTCGCCGGCGATCAGGCGCAGCAGCGTCGGGCGCAGCGGCAAGCTGCGCTCCAACTCGGCCGGCAGGCCCTTCTTGGCGACGCCCGGCGGCAGCGGCGCGTTGACGCGGATGGCGCGCGCCAGGCCCGGCGGCAATTCGTCTTTGCGGGGCAGGCCGGCCGGCACGCCGCCGCCCTTGCCGCGATTGGCCCGCGCCCGTTCCACTTCCATCCGATAGTAGTCGCGGATGATCTGCGTCTCGCGTTGATCGAATTGCGCTGCTTGCGCCAGGGCGGCGCGGCCGAACAGCGGCGGCAGGAGCGCCAAGACGGCGACGGCGCCAAAAGCGCGGAAAGCTCCCTGCAGGACATGGCGGCGGGTGACGGCATCGGTCATCAGGCGTCTCCTCAATCGGCGCGCGGCCTAACGCGCGCGGGGGTGAGCGGCACGGTAAACGTCGAGCAGTTTTGCCGAATCGACGGCGGTATAGCGTTGCGTGGTCGAGAGCGAGGCATGGCCGAGCAGCTCTTGGATCGTGCGCAGATCGCCGCCGCCGCCGAGCAGATGGGTGGCGAAGGAATGACGCAGCGCATGGGGCGTCGCCGTCTCCGGCAGATTGAGCGCGCGCCGCAGGCTGCGCATTTCCTTCTGCACGATGGCCGGATCGAGCGCCTTGCCGCGCGCGCCGAGAAACAAGGGGTCGTTGTCGCCGCCGGCATAGGGGCATGCGGCGAGATAGTCGCGCGCCGCCTCGGCCACCACCGGCAGCACCGGCACCATGCGGTCCTTGCTGCCCTTGCCGCGCACCGTCATCGATCCCTTGGCCATATCGGCGACGCGCGCGCGCGAAAGACCCAGGGCTTCGCCGATGCGCAGGCCGCAGCCGTAGAGCAGCAGCAGCACGGCGGCGTCGCGCTTGGCGATCCACGGCTCCTTGGCCATCGCGCCGACATTCGCCATCACCTCGCGGGCGCCCTGTTCGCTTAAGGGTTTGGGCGCCGACTGCGGCAGCTTCGGCGTGCGCACGGCGCGCACGGCGGGATTGCTGAGAAGATCGCGCTTCTCCAGGCGGCGGAAGAAGCCGCGCACGGTCGACATGGCGCGCGCCGTCGAGCTTTTCGCCAGGCCGTCGCGCGCGCGCTTGGCGAGCCAAGCGCGAAAGTCCGCCGCCTTCAAGCCGGCAAGATCGGGCAACGACGGATCGCCGCCGAGATGCTCGGCGAGAAAGCCGAGAAAGCCGGCGAGATCGGTTTCATAGGCTTCGATGGTGTGGGGCGAAGCGCGGCGTTCGTCGGCAAGCCAGGCGCGCCAATCGGCCAGCGCGCCGGCGAGCGCCGGATCGCGCACCGTCAGGGTCAATCGCGCGGCAGACCCAGCCATGTGCGGATGCAAAGCTCGAGGATGCGCGCCAGGAAGCCGAGCAATTCGGTGCCTTGGCTGACGTCGAAGCGGCCTTCATGGCGCGAGCCGAGCGCGAGAAGGCCGGTCGGCGAGGTCGCCGACGGGCGCAGGCGCAGCAGCGCCTCGGAGCGCACGAGGGTGGCGCCGCCGCCATAGACCGGGTTGTGGCTGCGCAAGACGGGCAGCAATTGGATGTCGCGGCCATGGCCGAGGATCTCGTCGACCTCGCCGGGCGCCAGAATATGCACGCCGGCGACGTCGTTGTGATGGTGGCCCGCCGGCGCTTCGACGCAGAGCGCGACGACGTCGACGTCGAGCAGCACGGCGAGATCGGTGGTGATCGCCTGGATCAGATTCTCGAAGGTGGTGGCTTCGAGCAGCGCCAGGATGCCGGCATGGATGCGCTGCTGGCTCGACATGTTGGCGCGGCTGGTGGCGAGCAGTTCGGCCTGCAGGGTGGCGAGACGGGCGTTCTCGCCGCGCAAACGATCGACGACGGCCGATTGCAGATCGACGACGGCGCCTTTTCCACGTTGCGTGCCGAAGCGCGCCGGAATCTTCAGCGTCTCGAGCAACTCGGGGTAATCGCCGAGAAACTCGGGATGGCGGCGCAGATAGCTCGCGACATGATCGGCCGAGACGGCCTGGGCGAATTTTTCTTCGCGTTCGGCACGCGCGTCCGCCGTCTCGCCCGCATCTTTCGAGGGGGCGAGATCCGCCGGCAGATCGCGCGGGCCGCGGGTCATTACTCGGCCGCGGCGGAACCCGCCGCCTTGTTGGGGCCCGCCGTATCATCGAGAATCGACTGGCCGGTCTTCGCCCAGTCGGCGAGGAAGGAGGACAGGCCCTTGTCGGTCAGGGGATGCTGATAGAGCTGGCGGATCACCGAGCCGGGCAGCGTCGCGACATGGGCGCCGAGTTTGGCGGCGGCGATCAGATGCACCGGATGGCGAATCGAAGCGACCAGCACTTCGGTTTTGAAGGCGGGGTACTGCTTGTAGATCTGGCAAATGTCGGCGATCAGCTGCATGCCGTCCTGGCTGATGTCGTCGAGCCGGCCGACGAAGGGCGAGATGAAGGTCGCGCCCGCCTTGGCGGCGAGGATCGCCTGGCCGGCGGAGAAGCAGAGCGTGACGTTGACCTGGCGGCCTTCGTCGGTCAGCACCTTGCAGGTCTTGAGGCCATCGGGCGTCAGCGGCACCTTCACGGTGACGTTGGGCGCGATGGCGGCGAGCTTGCGGCCTTCGGCCAGCATGGTCGCGTGATCGGTCGAGACCGCTTCGGCGCTCACCGGGCCGGGCACGATGTCGCAAATCTCGGCGATCACGTCGAGCATCTTGCGACCGCTCTTGGCGATCAGCGTCGGGTTGGTGGTCACGCCGTCGAGCAGGCCGGTCGCCGCCAGTTCGCGGATGTCCTTGGTGTCGGCGGTATCGATGAAGAATTTCATGTGGAAGGCTCTGCTTGGCGATGAAGGGTTCGGCGATCAGGGGCGGGTGGGCGCATCGGCGGGCTTTGCCAGCTGCGCGCGTGATAAGCTATGGATCATGGCGCGAGGCCGCATGGCCTCCGCTGCGAAGCCCGACTAGAGTGTATCCCATGCCTGCGCGTCAAGCCAGTTTCCCGGGCGTTTCCAACGCCGCCGGCCGTCTCGACGACGATGCGACAAATGTCAAGCGCGTCAGCGTTTTGCTGCCCTTGCCGCTGGCCGGCGCCTACGATTATTTGGCGCCCGCCGACATCGCGGAACAGTTGACACCGGGCGCCATCGTTGCCGTGCCGCTCGGCAGCAAGGAACGCGTCGGCGTCATATGGGATCGCCCTGAAGAGTGCGCAAGCGGCGAGGAAGTGCCGCTGGCGAAATTGAAATTCGTCATCGGCCGGTTGCCCGCCGCGCCCTTGTCCGAGGTGCAGCGCAAATTCGTCGATTGGGTGGCGGGCTATACGCTGACGCCGCCCGGCGCCGTGCTCAAGATGGTACTCAGCGTACCTGATGCGTTGGATGCACCGACGCCGCTCATCGCCTATCGCCGCGCCGATGATTGGAACGACGAAGACATGCGCCTGACGCCGGCGCGCGCGCGCGTCATGAAAGTCTTGCAAGACGGCCCGCCGCGCGTGGCGAGCGAACTGGCGCGCGAAGCCGCCGTCGGCGCGTCGGTCATTCATGGCCTGGCCTCCGCCGGCGCGCTCGAACAAGTCACGCTGGAGCCGCCGTCGCCGTTCGGCGCGCCTGATCTCGCGCGGCCCTCGCCGGTCTTCTCGCCCGATCAAGGCGCGATCGCCGCCGATCTCGCGGCGAAAACGTCGGCGCGCGCCTATAGCGCGACGCTGCTCGACGGCGTCACCGGCTCGGGCAAAACCGAAGTCTATTTCGAGGCCATCGCCGCGGCCCTGAAGGAGGGCCGCCAGGCCCTGGTTTTGCTGCCGGAAATCGCTCTCTCGGCGCAATGGTTCGAGCGCTTCAAGGCGCGCTTCGGCGCCGCGCCGGCGGTCTGGCATTCGGAAGTCTCGCCGGCGCGGCGGCGCGCCACTTGGCGCGCGGCGGCGGACGGCTCGGCGCGCGTCATCGTCGGCGCGCGCTCGGCCTTGTTCCTGCCGTTCCACGATCTCGGCGTCATCATCGTCGACGAGGAGCATGACGGCTCGTTCAAGCAGGAAGAGGGCGTGCTCTATTCGGCGCGCGACATGGCGGTGGTACGCGCCCATCTCGGCGCGATCCCCGTCGTGCTCGTCTCGGCGACGCCGTCGCTCGAAAGCCTGGTGAACGCGCAAGGCGGGCGCTATGCCCATTTGCATCTGCCCGACCGCCATGGCGGCGCGCGCTTGCCCGACATCGAACTGATCGATCTGAGAAAAAATCCGCCGCCGCGCGGCCAGTGGCTGTCGCCGCTGCTGCAGGCGCGCCTGACGCAAACGCTGGAGAGCGGCGGGCAGGCCATGCTGTTCCTCAACCGGCGCGGCTATGCGCCGCTCACCTTGTGCCGCACCTGCGGCCACCGCCTGCAATGCCCGAACTGCACCGCTTGGATGGTCGACCATCGCGGCCGCTCGCGTCTCGAATGCCACCATTGCGGCCATGTGATGAAGCTGCCGGAGAAATGTCCCTCTTGTAACGCCGACCATAGCTGGGCGGCCTGCGGCCCCGGCGTCGAGCGGTTGGCGGAGGAGGCCGCGATTCTCTTTCCCGACGCGCGCCGCGCCGTGATGGCGAGCGACACCCTGACCAGCGCCCAGGCCGCCGACGACTTGGTGCGCCAGGTGACGGATCACGAGATCGACCTGCTGATCGGCACCCAGGTGGTCGCCAAGGGTCACCATTTTCCGGGCCTCACCCTGGTCGGCGTGGTCGATGCCGATTTGGGCCTGGCGGGCGGCGACCTGCGGGCTGGCGAGCGGACATTCCAATTGCTGACCCAGGTCTCGGGCCGCGCCGGCCGCGCCGACAAGCCGGGCCATGTCTGCCTGCAGACCTACGCCCCCGAGCATCCGGTGATGCAGGCCCTGGCCCAGGGCGCGCGCGACGCCTTCCTGGCGGCCGAGGCCGAATCGCGCGAAGCCGCGGGCATGCCGCCCTATGGCCGGCTGGCCGCCCTGATTCTGTCGGGGCCCGACGCGGCGGCGGTCGATGCCCATGCCCGCCGGCTCGCCCGAATCGCTCCCAATGACCCCAATTTACGGGTTCTCGGCCCGGCGCCGGCCCCCATGAGCCTGCTGCGCGGCCGCCATCGCCGCCGCTTTTTGCTCCAGGCGCCGAAGAAATACGCCCTCCAGGCGGCGATTCGCCGCTGGCTGGCGGCAGCCCCGGAACCGGCCGCCGTGCGCGTCCAGGTCGACATGGACCCCTACAGCTTTTTCTAGCCGACTTTCGGGCTGGCTTCGGGGCCGGATCGGGCCTTTCGCGGGCCGTTCCCGCAACGATTTTTCCCTGGCAAAACCGATGGTTGGGAGTCTGGCGAAAGCCGGCTTCGCGCGGTTGCAACGCTGACGCCCCTATGGTAGCTAACGCACGCCCAAACGGACGGTCCATGGCGGCCGACGCGGTCCTCTGCTGAAGAGGGCGGCGCGCCCCACACCGACCGTTTCCCGGGCAACATCCCGCCGGCTGTGACCGCCGGCTCATTTCGGGAGCTTTTCCCAGGTGCCTTCCAAAACGACAGGCGCAGCCGGCGTCGCCGGGCGCTACGCCACCGCGTTGTTTGAGCTCGCCGAGCGCGATAAGGCGCTCGATGCGGTTGCGGCCGATCTGCGCGCCCTGCGCCAGATGACCGTCGAAAGCGCCGATCTGCGCCGCCTCATCGTCTCGCCGGTCATCAGCCGCGACGAGCAGACCAAGGCCGTCACCACGCTCGCCGACAAGGCCGGCTTCAACGCCCTGACGCGCAACATTCTCGGCGTGCTCGCCAAGAATCGCCGCCTGTTCGCGCTCGATGCCGTGATTTCAGATTTTCTCGCCCGGCTGTCCGACAGCCGCGGCGAAATGACCGCCGAGGTCACCTCCGCCGCCCCGCTCAGCGACAGCCAGCTCAAGGCCGTCGCCGAGGCGCTCCGTGCAGCCACGGGCGTCAAGGTGTCGGTCGAGACCAAGGTGGATGCTCGTCTCCTCGGCGGCCTCGTCGTGCGCGTCGGTTCGCGCATGGTCGATTCGTCGCTGCGTACCAAACTCCAGAAGCTTCAGCTCGCCATGAAAGGGATCGGGTAATGGATATCCGTCCAGCCGAAATTTCCGCCATTCTCAAGCAGCAGATCGCCAACTTCGGCACCGAGGCCGAAGTGGCCGAGGTCGGCCAAGTCCTGTCGGTCGGCGACGGCATCGCCCGCATCTACGGTCTGGACAAGGTCCAGGCCGGCGAGATGGTCGAATTCCCCGGCGGCATTCAGGGCATGACCCTGAACCTCGAAAGCGACAATGTCGGCGTCGTGATTTTCGGCGACGACCGCTCGATTAAAGAAGGCGACGTCGTCAAGCGCACCGGCACCATCGTCGACGTGCCCGTCGGCAAGGGCCTGCTCGGCCGCGTGGTCGACGGCCTCGGCAATCCGATCGACGGCAAGGGCCCGATCGTCGGCGCCACCCGCCAGCGCGTCGAAGTGAAGGCGCCGGGCATCATCCCGCGCAAGTCTGTCACCGAGCCGATGCAGACCGGCCTCAAGGCCATCGACAGCCTGATCCCGATCGGCCGCGGCCAGCGCGAGTTGATCATCGGCGATCGCCAGACCGGCAAGACCGCCGTCGCCATCGACGCGATCCTGAACCAGAAGAGCATCAACGCCTCGGGCGACGAAAAGGCCAAGCTCTATTGCGTCTACGTCGCCATCGGCCAGAAGCGCTCGACCGTCGCGCAGATCGTCAAGACGCTCGAAGAGCGCGGCGCCATGGAATATTCCATCGTCGTCGCCGCCACCGCGTCGGAGCCCGCGCCTCTGCAGTTTCTCGCGCCCTACACCGGCGCGACCATGGGCGAGTTCTTCCGCGACAACGGCATGCACGCCCTGATCATTTACGACGATCTGTCCAAGCAGGCCGTCGCCTATCGTCAGATGTCGCTGTTGCTGCGCCGTCCGCCGGGCCGCGAAGCCTACCCCGGCGACGTGTTCTATCTGCACTCGCGCCTGCTCGAGCGCGCCGCCAAGATGAGCGACGCCAACGGCGGCGGCTCGCTCACCGCGCTGCCCGTCATCGAGACGCAGGCCGGCGACGTGTCGGCTTACATTCCGACCAACGTGATTTCGATCACCGACGGCCAGATCTTCCTCGAAACCGGCCTGTTCTATCAGGGCATCCGTCCTGCCGTGAACGTCGGCCTGTCGGTGTCGCGCGTCGGTTCCGCCGCGCAGATCAAAGCGATGAAGAAGGTCGCCGGCTCGATCAAGCTCGAGCTCGCCCAGTACCGCGAAATGGCCGCCTTCGCGCAGTTCGCCTCGGACCTCGACGCCTCGACCCAGCGCTTGCTGGCGCGCGGCGCCCGCCTGACCGAGCTGCTGAAGCAGGCGCAGTTCTCGCCGCTCACCGTCGAAGAGCAGGTCGTCTCGCTCTATGCCGGCGTGCGCGGCTACCTCGACAAGATCGAAGTGCGCGACATCGGCCGCTTCGAAGCCGGCCTGATCTCGGGCATCCGCGAGAAGGGCCGCGACATCCTCGACGCGATCCGCACCTCGAAGGACCTGACGCCGGAGACCGACGAGAAGCTCAAGGCTTTCCTCGTCGAATATTCCCGCACCTTCGCTTAAGCCAACTTAGGACGCCGAGCGCAAGCCGATGGCCAGTCTCAAGGACCTCCGGGTCCGCATCAACAGCGTGAAGAACACGCGCAAGATCACCTCCGCCATGAAGATGGTGGCGGCGTCGAAGCTGCGTCGCGCCCAGGAGCAGGCCGAGGCCGCGCGGCCTTACGCCGAGCGCATGGAACGCATGTTGGGCTCGCTGGCGGCCGCCTTGGGCTCCGCCACCGGCGCGCCGGCGCTGCTGTCCGGCACCGGCAAGGACGACGTGCATCTCGTCGTCGTGTTGACCTCCGACCGCGGCCTGTGCGGCGGCTTCAACGGCTCGATCGTGCGTGGCGCGCGCGCGCATATCCGCAAGCTGCTCGCCGCCGGCAAGACGGTGAAGCTGCTGACCCTCGGTCGCAAGGGCCGCGATCAGCTCAAGGGCGAGTTCGCGCCTATCATGTTCAAGGCCGTCGACGGCCTCGGCAAGCCGCGCCTGCGCTTCGAGGAAGGCGCCGACGTCGCGCGCCTGCTCGTCGACATGTACGCCGCCGGCGAATTCGACGTCGCGACGCTGATCTACAATCGCTTCAAGTCGGCGATCGTCCAGGAGCTGACGGTTCAGCAGCTCATTCCGTTCCCGGTGCCGACGCTCTCTGCCGAGCAGCTCAGCGCGCCGACCAGCGCCGGCGTGCCGGCGGTCTATGAGTTCGAGCCGGACGAAACCGAAATTCTCGCCGAGCTGCTGCCGCGCAACCTCGCGGTGCAGGTGTTCCGCGCGATGCTGGAAAGCTTCGCCGGCGAGCAGGGCGCCCGCATGGCCGCGATGGACAACGCGACGCGCAACGCCGGCGACATGATCAACAAGCTGACCCTCATCTACAACCGCACGCGTCAGGCCGTCATCACCCGCGAGATGATCGAAATCGTCTCCGGCGCCGAAGCCGTCTAACGCAATAGAGCCTCGCGCAAGCCGCGCGATATACGAACACACGCAAGTCTCGCATCGGAGCAGACCATGGCCAATTCAGTCGGCAAAATTACCCAGGTGATCGGCGCCGTCGTCGACGTCCAGTTCGACGGCGAACTGCCGCAGATCCTGAACGCGCTGGAATGCGACAACAACGGCAACCGCCTGGTTCTCGAAGTCGCCCAGCATCTCGGCGAAAGCACCGTGCGCACCATCTCGATGGACACCACGGACGGCCTCGTGCGCGGCCAAACGGTCAGCGACACCGGCGCGCCGATCAGCATGCCGGTCGGCCCGAAAACGCTCGGCCGCATCCTCAACGTCATCGGCGAGCCGGTCGACGAGCGCGGCGCGGTCGGCCACACCAAGACGCTGCCGATCCATCGTTCGGCGCCTTCGTTCGAAGAGCAGTCGACGGAATCGGAAATTCTCATCACCGGCATTAAGGTCATCGACCTGCTCGCGCCCTACGCCAAGGGCGGCAAGATCGGCCTGTTCGGCGGCGCCGGCGTCGGCAAGACCGTCACCATCATGGAATTGATCAACAACGTCGCCAAGGCGCACGGCGGCGTGTCGGTGTTCGCCGGCGTCGGCGAGCGCACCCGCGAAGGCAACGACCTCTATCACGAGATGATCGAGTCGGGCGTCATCAAGCTCGACGGCCCCAACGGATCGACGGAGGGCTCCAAAGTCGCCCTCGTCTATGGCCAGATGAACGAGCCGCCGGGCGCCCGCGCCCGCGTCGCCCTGTCGGGTCTGACGGTCGCCGAATATTTCCGCGACGAAGAAGGCCAGGACGTGCTGTTCTTCGTCGACAACATCTTCCGTTTCACCCAGGCGGGCTCGGAAGTGTCGGCTCTTCTAGGCCGCATTCCCTCGGCGGTGGGTTACCAGCCGACGCTGGCCACCGACATGGGCGGCCTGCAGGAGCGCATCACCTCGACGAAGAAGGGCTCGATCACCTCGGTGCAGGCGATTTACGTGCCCGCCGACGACTTGACCGACCCGGCGCCGGCGACCTCCTTCGCCCACTTGGACGCCACCACCGTGCTGTCGCGCTCGATCGCCGAACAGGCGATCTTCCCGGCGGTCGATCCGCTCGACTCCACCTCGCGCATGCTCGACCCGCGCGTCGTCGGCGAAGAGCATTATGAAGTCGCCCGCTCGGTACAGCGCGTGCTGCAGACCTACAAGTCGCTGCAGGACATCATCGCCATTCTCGGCATGGACGAACTGTCGGAAGAGGACAAGCTGGTCGTCTCGCGCGCCCGCAAGATTCAGCGCTTCCTGTCGCAGCCGTTCCACGTCGCCGAAGTCTTCACCGGCACGCCGGGCGTGCTGGTCAGCCTCGCCGACACCATCAAGGGCTTCAAGGGCATCGTCGCCGGCGAATATGACGATCTGCCGGAATCGGCCTTCTACATGGTCGGCACCATCGAAGAGGCCGTCGAAAAGGCCAAGAAGCTCGCCGCGCAGGCGGCTTAAGGCGAGCGTAGGAACAGCAAGATGGCGGACAGCAAGGTCACCTTCGAACTGGTGGCGCCCGAGCGGCTCCTGGTCTCGGCGGACGTCGACATGGTCGTCGTGCCCGGCACCGAGGGCGACTTCGGCGTGCTGCCGGGCCATGCCCCGCTGATCGCCGCCGTGCGCGCCGGCGTCATCGACATCTACGAAGGCGGCCTGGAGTCCAAGTCGATCACCCAGCGCATCTTCGTCGCCGGCGGCGTCGCCGAAGTGACCGAGACGCGCTGCACGGTGCTGGCCGAACAGGCCGCCCCGGTCGGCGATCTCAAGGCCGCCGACGCCCAGGCCCGCCTGGAGGCCGCCCGCAGCCGCGTCACCGAGGCGGGCGCCGACGAAATCGCCCGCGATCGCGCCCTCAAGGACGTGGCCATCGCCGAGGCCATGTTGGCGGCCATCGCCGCCTAAAAGGCGCCGATTTCCCGGTAGCGGCGAACTTTTGCCGCTTCCCATCGTTCTGTACTGAATCAAGGCTCTGCGACTTTCGTCATAGAACGAGGGTCGGGGGCCTTGGTTTTATTCCCAATTCGCCCTGGTCAAAGCCGCGGCGCTCTCCATATACTTTTATGACAGAGAGGCGACGGCCTCTCGCCGTGACGCGTAGGAGCATCGACGACCGCCATGAAACATTGGACAGCCGACGATATCCCCTGGGACCGCTTCGATGCCGCGAAGGTCGATCCCGACATCCTCAAGATCGTCAAGGCGGCGAGCATGGTCGAGAAGAACGGCGACGATTATGCCGTCTATCTCTGCAATGTCTTCTCCGACGATGCCGAGTTTCAGAGCGTGGCGCGCAAATGGGCCGAGGAAGAGGTTCAGCATGGCGACGTGCTCGGCCGCTGGGCCGAGATGGCCGACCGCTCGTTCGACTTTCCCGCCTGCTTCAAATCCTTCACCGATGGCTACAAGCTGCCGCTCGACGCGACCAAGTCGGTGCGCGGCTCGCGCGCCGGCGAACTGGTCGCGCGCTGCATCGTCGAGGTCGGCACCAGCTCCTACTACACAGCGCTCGGCGCGGCGACCGAAGAGCCGGTGCTGAAAGCGATCTGCCAGCGCATCGCGGCGGACGAGCTGCGCCACTACAAACTGTTCTACACGCATCTGCGCGAATATCTCGACCGCGAGGATCTCAACCAGTGGCAGCGCCTGAAAGTCGCGCTCAGCCGCATGGTCGAGACCGAGGATGACGAATTGGCCTACGCCTATTACGCCGCCAACGGCGATGGCGAGGCCTATGACCGCGAGCGCTGGGCGCGCGAATATATGCGCCGCGCCATGCGGTTTTATAAGCCGAACACGGTCGACCGGGCCGTCGCCATGACCCTGAAAGCCGCCGGCTTCAAGGGCAACGGCTGGCTGCATCGCTGCGTCAGTACGGTGGCTTGGCGTTTCGTCAGCTACCGCCAGAAGAAGCTCGCCGCGGCGGCGTAAAGCCGTGACCTTAAATCTTTGATCGTCATTGCCCGGCTTGACCGGGCAATCCATTCATCCGCTTGTCCGATGTCTAGAGGGACCGGATCGGTCGAAGGCCGACCTTCGGTCGGCGCGGCCAAGCCCGAGGATGACGAGTTAGGTGCGCGCTACCGCGCGCCGCTCTCCGCCGCGATGCGTTCGGCATAGGGCGCGAACTCGGCGACCAGCTTTTCGTAGAGCCCGCGCTTGAAGGGCACGATCAGTTCGGGCAGCTGCGCCACCGGCGCCCATTTCCAGGCGAGAAACTCCGGCTCCTCGGTCAGGATATTGATGTCGCGGTCGCGCCCGGTGAAGCGCATGACGAACCATTTCTGGCGCTGGCCGCGATAGCGCCCGCCCCAGATCTTGCCGAGCAATTCGGGCGGCAAGTCGTAATCATGCCAGGTCACGCTCTCGCCGAGGATCTCCGCCTTGTCGGTGCCGATCTCCTCGCGCATCTCGCGAAACACCGCCACCTCGGGCGCTTCGCCCTCGTCGATGCCGCCTTGCGGCATCTGCCAGGCTTCCGACGGCATGTCGATGCGCCGGGCGACGAAGGCCTCGCCGCGCGCGTTGAGCAGCATGACCCCGACGCAGGACCGGTAGGGGAGATGGGCGAATTCGGGCGGCAGCGGCGTCGCGGTCATGCTCTCGATCCTTCCGGCGCGCATCTGCGCCGCTTAATATTTCTGGCGGTCGACCACGGCGCTGACCGGCGCCAACGCGATGCCCTTTTCCTCGAGCTGCTGCACCCATTGGGTGACGCGCTCGATCGTCACCGGATATGGCGCGCCGATGCCGACCGCGACGCCTTCGCTGCGCGCGATCTGCTCCAGCTCTTCCAGGCGCTTGTCGATCTCGGGCCGCGCCGCCTTGGTGTCGATGAAGCGGTTGTTCACGGCGCGCGGCAGTTTGATCTCGCCCGCCATCTTGCCGGCGACGCTGTTCAGGCTGGACCGCGAGTCAACGAACAGCAGGCCGCGTTTGTTCAATTCGTCGAGCACCGGCTTGAGCGGTCCGGCCTCGGTGGTGAAGCGCGAGCCCATCAGGTTGACGACGCCGGAATAGCCGGCAAAGCGCGACATCAGCCAGGTCAGCCGCGCCCGGTTCTCGGCCTCCGACAGCGAGACGAGCAGGGTGTGCGGGCCGGGATCGTTGGCGGGATAGCCGACCGGTTCCATCGGCAGGGTGAGCAACACCTCATGGCCGGCGGCGCGCGACAGATCGACCCATTGCGCCAGATTGCGCGCGTAGGCGGTGTAGGCGAGCGTGACCGCGCCGGGCAGGCGCTGGATCGCCGCTTCGGTCGCCGCCGACGATTGGCCGAGACCGCCGATGATGAGCGCGATGCGCGGCCGCTTGTCGGCCGGGTCGAACGGCCGGCCATAGACCTGCCAAGGCTTGCGGCCGTCGGCACCGATCTTGGGCAGGAGGCCCTCGGCGGTGCGTTCGATCAGGCCCTGGTCCGGCACCGGAGCAAGCCCGTCGATCTTCGGGAAGGGCACGCGCGTCTCCGGCGTCGCCATCGACGGCGGCGCCGGGATCGGCGCCGTCGGCGGCGTGGGCGCCGTGGCGGGCGGCAGGGCGGCCTCGTCCTGCGGCGCGGGGCTGGCAGGCGGCGCGATCTCGTCGGGAACGGCCGGCGGCGGCGGCAGGGCGGGCGCGGTCGCCGGCGGGGCGATGGCGATGGTGACTTCCCCATCGTCCGGCGCCGGCGGCGGATGGAGGGCGAGCCAGCCGACCAGGCCGGCTGCCCCGGCGAGCAGGAGGACGCCGACGATCAGCGCGGAGCGCAAGCCCCAGGACCGGCCCGCGCGCGGCGGCGGACGGCGGCGAAGGGGTGGGCGGGGCCCGCTGGCGGGGGCGTCGAAGTTAGGCTCGCTCATCGCATACCTTGCAGATGCGCTCCGCCGGACGCTGGCGCGTCCGGCGAGTCATTGCCGGCCGATTACGGCGTCGGCTTGCTGTTATAGAGCGTGATGCCACGCAGCACGTCGATGGCGCGGGTCAGCTGATAGTCCTGCACTTCGGCGGCGACGGCGGCGGCATTCTCGCCGTTGCTGCCGTTGGTGGGAGTGACTGGCGTCGACGGACCGGCCGGCGCTGCCGGCGCGTTCGGATTGCGCAGCGCGCCGCGCAAGTCGGCTTCGCGCTGACGGCCGCCTTCGCTGACCGCTTCGAGGCGCAGCTGCTCGACCTGGATGTCCGGCTCGATGCCGAGCGCCTGGATCGAGCGGCCCGACGGCGTGTAATAGCGCGCCGTCGTCAGCCGCATGGCGCCGTGGCCGGGCAGCGGGATGATCGTCTGGACCGAGCCCTTGCCGAAGGATTTGGTGCCCATGATGATGCCGCGGCGATGGTCCTGCAGAGCGCCGGCGACGATTTCGGAGGCCGAGGCGGAGCCGGAGTTGATCAGCACGATCAGCGGCAGGCCCTTGGCGAGATCGCCGGGACGCGCGTTGAAGCGTTGCGCATCGTCGGCGCGGCGCGTGCGGGTCGAGACGATTTCGCCTTTTTCCAGGAAGCTGTCGGACACCGCGACGGCCTGATCGAGCAAGCCGCCCGGGTTGTTGCGCAGATCGAGGATGACGCCGCGCATCTTGCCCTTGCTGTCGGCCTGCAGCTTTTCGATGGCCTTGGTCAAGCCGGCGTTGGTCTGCTCGCTGAACGAAGTGATGCGGACATAGCCGATGTCCTCGCCCTCGATGCGCGAACGCACCGACTGCACGGTGATGATGGCGCGCTGCAGCGTAACGTCGAACGGTTCGCGGGTGCCGCGGCGGATCGACAGCTTGATCGAGCTATTGACCGGCCCGCGCATCTTTTCGACGGCTTCCTGCAGGCTGAGGCCGACGACCTGCTCGCCGTCGATGGCGACGATGAGATCGTTCGGTTGCAGGCCGGCGCGCGCCGCCGGCGTGTCGTCGATCGGCGAGACGACCTTCACCAGGCCGTTCTCTTGCGTCACTTCGATGCCGAGGCCGCCGAACTCGCCGCGCGTCTGCACCTGCATGTCGCGGAAACTTTTTTCATTGAGGTAGCCGGAGTGCGGATCGAGCGCGCTGAGCATGCCGTTGAGGGCGTTCTCGACCAGATCCTTGTCGTCGGTCGGCTCGACATAGTCCGAGCGCACGCGCTCGAAGACTTCGCCGAACAGGTTGAGCTGCTGGTAGGTGTCGGCGTTTTTCGCCGGCGCGCCGGCGCTCGGGCCGCGCGAGGATTGGGCGCCGGCGAGGCCGACGAACGGCAACGGGCCGTTGAGAAGCGCACCGACCGCCGCGGCGGACAACAGAGCCGCAACCATATACTTCGTTTTCATCCGCTAACCTTACCAGTGAGTGTGCGCGTCGGGGCGGCGAGCCATGGGAGAGGATTGACCGGCCGGTTGTTCTGCCGCAGTTCCAAGTAGAGCCGCGGGTTGCCATCGGTCGGCCGGGCCATGACGCCCACCGGCTCGCCCGCCAGCAACGTCTGGTTGACGGCGCTGTCGATGCGCTCCAACCCCGCCAAAAGACTATGGTATCCCCCGCCATGCTCGATGATCAAGAGAAGCCCGTAATCGCGGAAGGGTCCGGCGAAAACGACCTGCCCATCATAGGGCGCGATGACCTGGGCGCCGGGCCCCGTCTGGATGGTGATGCCGCGCGTTTCGCTCGACCCATCGCGTTCGCCGAAGCCGATCACCACCCGCCCTTGGGCCGGAAAGGCGAGGCTGCCCTGGGATTGGGCGAAGGGCCGCGCCGGCCGCATGGTCGAGAGCGCCGCCACTTCACTGGAAGTTGATGACCGGGCCGCGGTCGGACGGGCAGGGGCGGGTTCGGGGGCCGGTGGGGATGTGGATTCGGGGGCGATCTCGGCCTGCTGCTGACCGCTCTGGGCAGCCCGGGCGCGGGCTTCGGCCTGGGCCTTGGCGCGCGCTTCGGCCGCCGCCTTGGCCTGGGCTTGTGCCCGGGCGCGGGCTTGCGCTTCGGCGCGGGCGCGCTCTTCGGCCGCCTTGCGTTCGGCCTCCAGGCGGGCTTTGCGTTCCGCCTCGATGCGCACCATCAGTTCGCGCAGGTCACCGGCTTCCTCGGCGAGTTTCTTGGCGGTGGCGGCGGCGCGCTCGCGTTCGGCACGGGTCTGGGTTTCCAGCGAGGCTTTCTTGGCGAGCAGCTGGCCGAGCCGGGCGCGCTCTTCGCCGAGCGCCTTGGCCTGGGCTTCCTGAGCGCGGCGGCGCTCGTTGATCTCCTCGCGCAGGTCGGCGAGGGCGCGGATCTCGCCGCGCAGGGCATTGGCCTGTTTTTCCAGTTCCGGCACCGCGTTGCGCAGCAGGATGGCGCTGCGCAACGTGTCGGTCGGCGCGGCGGGCAGCGCGATCATCGCTTCGGGCGGCAGGCGGGCGAGCCGCTCGAGCGCGCCGAGCAGCTCGCTCAAGCGCTCGCGCTTGCCGACCAGGGCGGCGGATTTCTCGCGCTCTTCGGCGTTCAGGGCGGCCAGGGTCTGGGAAATTTCGGCGAGCGCTTGCTCATGACCTTGCGCCGTGCGTGCGGCCTTGATCAGTTCGCCGCGCATCTCGGCGACTTCCTCGGCGAGCGCGCCGGCTTTTTCCTGCAGGCTGCTGTCCTGCTTGCGGCTTTCGGCGAGCGCGCGCTCGATGTCCTTGAGGCGGTCGTTGACCACGTCGGTGCGCGCCGGCGGCGGCTCGACGGCCGCTTGCGCGGGCGCGCAGAGCAGCCCCGTCGTCAGCGACAGCAGGGCGAGAGCGACGGCGCGGTTCAAAGGGGGTTAGGCGCTGACTGGGGCGCTGACGCGGGCGGCGGGACCGCCAGCCTTGATCAGCAGCGAATGGCCGCTCATCTCGCGCGGCTGCGGCAGGCCCATGAGATCGAGCACGGTCGGCGCCACGTCGGCGAGCCGGCCGCCGTCGGCGATCCTGGCGACCTCGGGGGCGTTGACGAGCAGCAGCGGTACCAGATTTGTGGTGTGCGCGGTGTGCGGCTGGTGCGTCACCGGATCGCTCATCATCTCGGCATTGCCGTGATCGGCGGTGATGATCAACACGCCGTTCATCTTTTTCACGGCGGCGGCGAGCCGACCGACGCAGGCATCGACCGCTTCGACCGCCTTCACGGCAGCTGCGAAAATGCCGCTATGGCCGACCATGTCGGTGTTGGCGTAATTCACCAGGATGAAGTCGAACTTGTCCGATTCGACGGCGGCCACCAATTTGTCGGTGACTTCCGGCGCCGACATTTCCGGCTGCAGATCGTAGGTCGCGACCTTGGGCGAGGGGATCAGGATGCGCTCTTCGCCGGGGAATTGCTTTTCCTCGCCGCCGTTGAAGAAGAAGGTGACGTGAGCGTATTTCTCGGTCTCGGCGATGCGCAGCTGCGTCTTGCCGGCGCTCGCCAGCACTTCGCCGAGGATATGGCTCAGCGGCGTCGCCGGAAACAGCACGCCCATCAGCTTGCCGAGCGTGGAGGAATATTCGACGAGGCCGAGGGCGGCGGCGAAGCGCGGCGTCTTGGCGCGCACGAAACCGTCGAACGCGGGATCGAGCACGGCCGAGAGAATCTCTCGCGCGCGGTCGGCGCGGAAATTGCCTATCAGAACGCCGTCGCCGTCCTGCATGCCCTGATAGCCGGGCAGGATGGTCGGCAGCATGAATTCGTCGGTCTGGCCGGCGGCGTAGGAGATGTCGATGGCGGTCTCGGCGTCGGCGGCGATCTGGCCTTCGGCGAACATCAGCGCCTTATAAGCCAGCTCGACGCGGTCCCAGCGCTTGTCGCGGTCCATGGCGTAATAGCGGCCGCTCACCGTGGAAATCGTCGCCTTACCTTGCAGGTCGGCGATGAATTTTTCCATGAAGCGCTTGGCGCTCGATGGCGGCGTGTCGCGGCCGTCGAGATAGGCGTGGATCAGCACCGGCACGCCGGCGTCGGCGACATAGCGCGCCAGCGCGGCGATCTGGTCCTGATGCGAATGGACGCCGCCGTCGGAGATCAGGCCCATGAGATGGCAGCTGCCGCCGCTCGCCTTGAGCTTGGCGACGAAATCGGCGAGCACCGGGCTGGCCTTGAGCGAGCCGTCGGCGATGGCGGCGTCGATGCGCGGCAGGTCCTGCATCACCACGCGGCCGGCACCGAGATTCATATGACCGACCTCGGAATTGCCCATCTGGCCGGTGGGCAGGCCGACGAACAGCTCGGAAGCGTTCAGCAGGCCGTGCGGCGAGCTTTCGCCGAGGGCGCGCAGATTGGGCGTGCGGGCGTTGCGGATGGCATCGTCGGCCGTCACCTGGTCGCGATAGCCCCAGCCGTCGAGGACGCAGAGCACGACCGGGCGGCGGGGACGGGAATGGGGGGGCATTTCGTTCATCGGCAGGCCTGAGAACGCGAGAAACAGAGGGTCAACGGCCGAGCGGACCGTCCATTCCGTAATATAGGCCATGGCAGGCCGATTCGGTAGCGGTCCGCCGCGATATTTCCGTGTTTCCGCGCCGTTATTGGGCGGCGGTTCCGCTCATTCCCGATGATAGGGGTGGCCGGCGAGGATTTGCTGGGCGCGGTAAAGCTGCTCGGCGAGCAGGCCGCGCACCAGCATATGGGGCCAGGTCAACGCGCCGAACGCCAGCTTGCGGTCGGCGCGGGCCAAGAGGGCTGCGCCATGGCCGTCGGCGCCGCCGATGGCGAAGGCAACGTCGGCCCCCTGGTCCTGCCATTGGCGCAGCCAGCCGGCGAGATCGGCGCTGGAGGCGGCGGTGCCATGTTCGTCGAGGGCGCAAAGCTTGGCCCCCGCGGGAATTTGCGCCAGCAGCAGGTCGGCCTCGCGCGCCTTGAGGGCGTCCGCCGCCAGCTTGCGCTTTTCTTCCACTTCGATCAGGCGCAGCGGCCAGCGCAGGCGGGCGGCGTAATGCTCGTAGAGATCGCGCTGCGGTCCGGCCTTGGCTTTGCCGACGGCGAGGATCGTGACGCGCATGTCCTGTCCTGTTTAGTGCCGGCGCTTGTTGCGCTTGCGGAAGTCCGGCTTGCCGCCGCCACCGGGATGCTGACCTTGGCGCTGGCCGCCGCTCTGCTGGCCATCGCGCTGATCGCGCTCCGCGATGCGTTCCTTGCGGTCCTTGAGCAGGCCTTCCATGCCAGTCGGGCTGTCGGCGAAGGGCTGGCTCCACATCTTTTCCAGATTATAGACCCCGCGCACTTCCGGGCGGAACAGATGCACCACCACGTCGCCGGCATCCAGCAGCACCCAATCGCCCTGGGTCATGCCCTCGGGATGCGGGATGCGTTTGCCGGTCATCTTCAGCTGCGTACGCAGGTTTTCGGCGAGCGCGGCGAGCTGGCGCTGCGAGCGGCCGGTGGCGATCACCATGTAATCGGCGATGGCCGATTTGCCGGCCATATCGACGGCGACGATGTCCTCGGCCTTGCCGTCATCGAGCACGCGCGTGATCTGCGCCACCAGCTGCTCGACCGGCGAGAGAATTTTGGCCGGCTTTTTCGCCTTCGGCGCGGCGGGCGCTTTGGCTTTCGTCGCGACGGCTTTCGTTGCGGACGCTTTCGGCGCAACGGCCTTCTTCGGCGCGACTTTCTTCGCGGCGACGGTTTTCTTCGCCACTGCCTTCTTCGGCGCGGTGGCTTTTTTCACCTTCGGCGCAGCGATCTTCTTGGCCGCGACCTTCTTGGAGGCCGCCGTCTTCTTTGCCGTGGCGACGGCCTTCGCCAGCGCCTTCTTCAGCGGCGGCCGCTTGGAGGAGCTGTCTTTGGCGAGAAGTTTGGCCGTTTTTTTGGCGGCTTTGGCTTTGGCAGTGGGCTTGCGGGCGATGATAGTCACCTTGAATTAAAGAGCGGCTTTGCCGAAACGACCGGCGATACGCCGGCCTCCCTTGGCATATTGGGCACGGATGCTGGTGGCCGAGGCCGGATGGCGGCGAATATGGAAATAGGCCCAAGCCGGCGGCGCGATCTCGGCCAGTCGGGCGGCGTTCTCGACGCCGACGCGCTTGGCGCCGTAGCGCCGCGCGGCCTTGCCCGACAAGGCGGGGAAAACATAGGTGCCGCGGTCGAAGATCGCAACCGGCACGGCGGCGAAGATTTCGGCCCACCGTTCCCATTTTGGGATTTGCGCCAGATTGTCGGCGCCCATGATCCAGACAAAATGGGTGCGCGGATAGCGCCGCTTGAGGGCATGCAGCGTATCGGCGGTGTAGCGCGTATGCAGCCGGGTTTCGATGTCGGTGACCAGGATGCGCGGATGGCGCGCGACCTCGCGGGCCGAGGCCAGGCGCTCGGCGAAGGGCGCCATGTCGGTCTTGGATTTCAGCGGGTTCTGCGGCGAGACCATCCACCACAGCTCGTCGAGCTGCAGGTACTTGAGGGCGAGCAGGCTGATATGCCGGTGCCCCTCATGGGCCGGATTGAACGAGCCGCCGAGCAGGCCGACGCGCAGGCCCGCCAGCGCGGGGGCCGAAAGGGGCGAGGCGGGAGACTTCATCAGGGGCGTATCTGCCCTGCGCCGTGAATGACGTATTTGTAACTGGTCAATTGTTCGACGCCGACCGGTCCGCGCGCATGCAGCTTGTCGGTGGAAATGCCGATCTCGCCGCCGAAACCGAACTCGCCGCCGTCGGCGAATTGGGTCGAGGCATTGTGCAGCACGATGGCGCTGTCGACTTCCGCCAGGAATTTCTCGGCGACGGCGACGTCATCGGTGACGATCGATTCGGTGTGCTGCGAACCGTGATCGCGAATATGGGCGATGGCCTCGTTCACACCGTTCACCACCTTGGCGGCGATGATGGCGTCGAGAAATTCGGTATCCCAATCGGCATCGGTCGCGGGCTTCACGCCATGGTGGATTTTCTGCAGCTGCGCATCGCCGCGCACTTCGCAGCCGGCGGCGATGAGATCGTCGATGATGATCTTGCCGTGGCTGGCCAGCGCCCGCGCGTCGATCAGCAGCGTCTCGGCGGCGCCGCAGACGCCGGTGCGGCGCATCTTGGCATTCAGGACGATCTTGCGCGCCATCTCGAGATTGGCCTCGCCATCGACATAGACGTGGCAGTTGCCTTCGAGATGCTTGATGACCGGCACCTTGCTCTCGGCGATGACGCGCTCGATCAGCGACTTGCCGCCACGCGGCACGATGATGTCGATCAGGCCGCTGGCGGCCAGCATGGCGCCGACGGCGGCGCGGTCCGTCGTCGGGATCGATTGGATGCAGGCGTCGGGCAGGCCGGCGGCCTTCAGGCCCTCCTGTAGCGCGGCGAGAATCACCGACGACGAACGGAAGCTTTCCGAGCCGCCGCGCAGGATCACCGCATTGCCCGATTTCAGCGTCAGCGCCGCGGCGTCGGCCGTCACGTTGGGGCGCGATTCGTAGATCACGCCGATGACGCCGAGCGGCACGCGCACGCGCGAGATTTTCAGGCCGTTGGGCCGCGTCCATTCGGCGATGGTCTCGCCGACGGGGTCTTGCAGCTTGGCGATCTCGTCGAGGCCCTTGGCCATGCCTTCGACGCGCGCATCGTTCAATTCGAGGCGGTCGAGCATCGCCGACGATAGAGCGCCGGCGGCGGCCATGTCCTCGGCGTTGGCGGCGAGGATGTCCGATTTGCGGGCGCGGATCGCGGTCGCGGCGGCGCTGAGCGCCTTGTTCTTCTGCTCCGGCGTGGCGCGCGCCAAGGCACGCGAGGCTTCGCGCGCGGCTTTACCCAAGCGCGCGATCAGCGCGGTAGGGGTCTCGGACTTGGCAGAGGCAGCGACTGTCATGACGGGCTCGGTTGCTTCAGGGGGAAGTGGCGGGACCCTGCGCCGCCTCTTCTAGCAGCGCCAGATCGTCGCGATGGACCATGACGTCGCGTCCACGGTAGCCCAGCAGGTCTTCGATTTCACGGCTTTTATGGCCCATGATGCGCTTGGCGTCGGGCGCGCCGTAGGCGACCAGGCCACGGGCCACTTCGCGGCCATCCTGGGCCAGAATGCGCACGGCATCGCCGCGCTCGAATTGGCCATCGATGGCGATCACGCCGGCGGGCAGCAGGCTTTTGCCCGAGCGCAGCGCGCCGATGGCGCCGTCGTCGAGCGTCAGGCTGCCCATGGCCTTGAGCGAGGCGGCGATCCAATGTTTGCGCGCCGAGCGCGGCGAATCGCTGGGCAGGAACCAGGTGGCGAGGCCGCCGGCGTCGATCGCCGAGAGCGGCGCGTCCTTGCGACCGTCGGCGATCACCATGCGGCAGCCGGCCGACATGGCGATCTCGGCGGCGACCAGCTTGGTCACCATGCCGCCCGACGAATAGCCGGGCAGGGCGTTGCCGGCCATGCCGCTGATCTCGCGGGTGATCTCGCGCACCTCGGGAATGAAGGTCGCGCCGGGATCGACGTTGGGATCGGCGGTATAGAGCCCGTCGATGGTCGAAAGCAGCACGAGGGTGTCGGCGCTGATCATGGCGGCGACGCGCGCCGCGAGGCGGTCGTTGTCGCCGAAGCGGATCTCGTTGGTCGCCACCGTGTCGTTCTCGTTGATCACCGGGACCGCGCCCAATTTCAGCAGGGTATCGATGGTATTGCGGGCGTTGAGATAGCGCCGGCGCTCCTCGGTGTCGTCGAGGGTGAGCAGCACCTGGGCGACGGTGATGTCGTGACGCGCCAGCGCTTCTTGATAGGCATGCGCCAAGCGAATCTGGCCGGTGGCCGCCGCCGCTTGTTTTTCTTCGAGCGGCAGCTTGCCGGGCTTGAGGCCGAGATGCAGGCGGCCGACGGCGATGGCGCCCGATGACACCATGACGACGTCGCGGCCGCCGGCTTTGAGCTTGGCGATCTCGTCGGCGAGATTGGCGAGCCAATCTGCCCGCACGGCGCCTTTGCTTTCGTCGGCCATCAGGGCCGAGCCGACCTTGATGACGATCCGCTTGCCGTCGCCGAGCTTATGTTGCTTGCCGGATCTGGCGACGCTCATTTTCCGGCCTCTTCGGCGAGCGCCTCGCGGTGGGCCTTGATGGCGTCGCGCATGAGGCGCAGCACATCGGTGACGCCGGCGCCGGTGGCGCCCGACAGTTCAACGACCGTGCCGCCCTTCTTGCGACCGAAGGCGGCCTTGTAGAGCTCTTTCTTCTTGGCTTCGATCTCATCGGCGCTCAGCGCGTCGCACTTATTGAGCGCGACGATCTGCAGCTTCTCGCCGAGGCCGTGGCCATATTGCTTAAGCTCGCCGCGAATCACCTTATAGGCGCCGGCGACGTCGTCCTGCGTGCCGTCGACCAGATGCAGCAGCACACCGCAGCGCTCGACATGGCCGAGGAAACGATCGCCGAGGCCGTGACCTTCGTGGGCGCCTTCGATCAGGCCGGGAATGTCGGCGAGCACGAATTCGTCCTGATCGACGCCGAGCACGCCGAGCTGCGGCGTCAACGTGGTGAAGGGATAGTCGGCGATCTTCGGCTTGGCGCGCGTCGTGGCGGCCAGGAAGGTGGACTTGCCGGCGTTGGGCAGGCCGACCAGTCCGGCGTCGGCGATCAGTTTCAGGCGCAGCCAGAACCAGGCTTCCTGGCCGGGCTGGCCGGGATCGGAGCGGCGCGGCGCGCGGTTGGTCGCCGTCTTGTACCAGGCATTGCCGTGGCCGCCCTTGCCGCCTTCGGCGAGGACGATGCGCTGGCCCGGCGCGTCAAGGTCGTAGAGCACCGTCTCGTTGGCTTCGTCCATGATCTGCGTGCCGGCGGGCACGCGGATGATCAGGTCTTCGCCATAGGCGCCGCTGCGGTCGCGTCCGGCGCCGCCGCGGCCCTTCTGGGCCTTGAAATGCTGCTGGTAGCGAAAATCGATCAGCGTGTTGAGGCCGGTAACGGATTCGACGATGACGTCGCCGCCCTTGCCGCCTTCGCCGCCGTCGGGGCCGCCGAACTCGATGTACTTCTCGCGCCGAAAGCTCATGGAGCCGGACCCGCCGTCGCCGCTGCGAATATAGATCTTGGCTTGGTCGAGGAACTTCATGGGTTTGACTTCAGGCGTTCGTGAAAGAAGAGCGAAGAACGACGGCGTGACCGACGAGGTAGGGGCAAAAAAGAAGGGGAATGGCGGACCATTCCCCTTCTCGAATTCTCAATCCCTGCCGACAGGGAAATGGGCCGGCGGGATTTACCCGCGCGGCAGGACCGACACGTACATGCGGTCTTTTTCTTTGCGCTGGAAGGTCACCTGACCGTCGATCTTCGAGAAGATCGTGTGGTCGCGGCCCATGCCAACGTTGGCGCCGGGATGGTACTTGGTGCCGCGCTGACGGATCAGGATGTTGCCGGGAACGGCGATCTCGCCGCCGAACAGCTTGACGCCGAGGCGGCGGCCTTCGCTGTCGCGACCGTTGCGGGAACTACCGCCTGCTTTTTTGTGAGCCATGCTGCGATCTCCTAATTACGACTTGGCCTTGGGCGCGGCTTTCTTCGCCGCAGCCTTCTTGGCGGGAGCCTTCTTAGCCGCCGGAGCGGTCTTCTTCGCGGCGGCCTTCTTGGCCGGCGCGGCGGTTTCTTCCGTCACGGCGGGCTTCGGCGCCTTGGCCTTCTTCTCCGGACGCTTGGAAGCGTCGGCGAGGATGCCGGTGATGCGCACGACCGTCAGATCCTGACGATGGCCGTTCTTGCGGCGATAGTTCTGGCGGCGCTTCTTCTTGAAGATGATGACTTTGTCGCCGCGCGCCTGCTCGAGCACTTCGGCGGTGACGACCGCGCCGGAGACGAGGGGCTTGCCGAAGGTGGTAGCGGCGCCGTCATTGAGCGCGAGAACGTCGGTAAAATCGATGTCGTCGCCGGCCTCAACCAGCAATTTCTCGATAATAATGACGTCATTCTCGGCGACTTTGTACTGCTTGCCGCCGGTACGGATGACCGCGAACATATCTTAATCCTGTTCTTCCAAAGGTCTGCGCGCCCGGCCATGGGCCTGGGCGCGCCACTGGGAATTCCCGAAAAGTGGGCGAAATATATAGACGGTCCTCTATGAGTCAACCCATTTCGGGGTGCCATGAATCGGCGAGGCCGAGGAAAACTGGCGGAATTCCGCCATTTCCTGGCAAGAGCGCGCCCACTGGGGGCAAGGCTGCCCGCGGAGTCGATATATAGAGGTCCGAACGGCCGACCGGGCGGATTATCCTAGTATAAACTCCCGGTCGCCGCTGGCCCGCTCAAACCGCCACGGAATCCGGCCTGTCCTGGCCGGCGGCCTCGGTCCGCGAGGGTGGCCGCGCGGGGTTTGCATCACCGGAAGAGATTGGGTAGTGTCCGCGCCCTTGATCACCCTCGGCCTGCGATTGGGCCGATGGGCCGGGTCCGGTTCGCTACGGCGAGCCCGCGACGGACCCGTTCTCGCGCTGCCGGTTCCCGGCGGCGATCCCTGCGGAGGGGTGCCAGAGTGGTCGATCGGGACGGTCTCGAAAACCGTTGTGCCTTCACGGGTACCGTGGGTTCGAATCCCACCCCCTCCGCCATTCCTTTTCTCTTTAATATCAATCGTGAGACGCATTTTCTCGGTGCCGCAAGCGCGCGGAAGGGCCGTTCCGCAATCCAGGTCGGCCGCGGACATGCAGCCCGTCCCGCGATGCTGGATTTGGAACGCGCCGGCCGCACTCAG
>CAMAVH010000005.1 GCA_945861615.1 Rhizobium sp. Q54
TCGAAATAGATCAACGCGTCGTTCTCGTCGAAGCGCTTGGACAGCGGACTGTCGAACACGTTGTCGGCGCCCTGCTCGTAGGACTTGCGCGACATCAGCTTGAGGCCTTTGCTGTTCATCGGGATGACGAACGAATAGGCGTATTTCTCTTCGCCCGGCTGCAGCGGCTGGATGCAGGTGACGAGCACTTCGTTTGCCATGATCCCGCCGGTGGCGAGCATCTTGGCGCCGCGGATGGTCAAGCCCTCGGCATCTTCATCGACGATGCCGGCGGACAAAAATTCGTTGGTCTGTCCGGCGGCGGACTTCGAGCGATCGGCCTGCGGATTGATGATGACGTAAGTCAGATAGAGGTCGTTGTCGCGCGCGTAGCGGTAGTAGTCCATCAGCGCGCCGGCGCGGTCCTTGTTGTATTCCTCGAACACCGAAATGCCCATCGCCATGCCGGTGATGCAGGACGCGACATGTTCGGGCGAGCGGCCGAGGAACCCGCCGCTCAATTCAGCCCAGGCTTCCAGCGCTTTGCGGCGATCGACCAGATCGGCGTAGCTGGTGGCCATATGCCACATCTTGTGCGCGACCTGCTTGGTATCGGTCGTGTAGGTCATCAACTCTTTGTTTTGCGGGGCGGACTGGAAGTCGTACAGGCCGGCGATCGACTGGATCGAGCTGCGAAAAGCGTTGTGTTCGGTAACGTCGCCGGCGACTGCGCCGTTGATGAAGACCTGGCGACCGTCGCGCAGCGAAGCCACATGCTGTTTGCCGTTCTTGATCATCGCTTTGTTTCCTTGGACGTCGGTTAAAACGTGAGTTCGGTTGGAAAAATTTACGTGTGGGCAGACTATTCAGATCAGGCGACGCCGCGCTGTTCGTCGACGACGGAGTAGCGGCCGCGGAAGAAAGCCAGGGGCTGGTTTTCCGGCTGCGTGGTGAAGCGCACCACGCGCACGACGAAAATCACATGGTCGCCGCCGTCGTAGGTGGCGTAAGGCGCGCATTCGAAATGGGCCTGCGCACCGGTGAGCAAGGGGGCGTTGGCATAGCCGGGCGTCCAGCCGACATCCGTCCATTTGTCGGTTTGGGCCTTGGCGAAGCGGCCAGAGATGTCCTGCTGGTTGCGGCTGAGGACGTTGACGCAGAAGCCCTTGGCGCTTTCCAGCGCCGACAGGCTGAGCGCGCGGCGGTCGACGCTGAACAGCACGAGCGGCGGATTGAGCGAGACGGAATTGAATGAGTTCATCGTCATGCCGATGCGCTCGCCATTGGCGCCCTCGGCGGTGATTACGGTGACGCCGGTCACATACTCGCCGAGCGCGCGGCGGAAGGCGACGGGATCGAACTCGTTATTGACGTCGTCGCTCATGGCCTGTGTTCTCATCCGCGCAGGCGCGCTTTGGGCGCGCGGGCGGCGTCGGTGCCGCTTTGGCTGTAATACCCGATCAATGCAGTCGCCTCGTCGGCGGCTTGGATCAGATCGGCGAAAATGTCGTTGAGCGCGCGAAACCGCTTGGCGTCCAAGGGCTGGAACAGCAGGTCATTGACGTCGCGTTGGATCGGCGCGAGGCCCTCAAGCAGCTCGCGGCCTTTGTCGGTCACGCGCAGATGGACGCGGCGGCGGTCCTGCGGATTGGTGCTTTTTTCGACCAGGCCGCGCTTGGCCAGCTGGCCGGTGACAATGGTGAGAAAAGAGCCGGACAGGCCGAGATGATCGGCCACGGTCTTGACTCCAACACCGTCGTCGCCCTCCAGGTGGGCGATCGAGATCAGGGCTGTATATTGCACGCCGGTCAAGTCGAGCAGCGCGCCAAAGCCGGAGCGGCAGGTTTCCAGTCGGGCCGAGAAGGCCAGCAGCCGGTGAACGAGCTGGCGAAATTCGCTGTCAGCCCCGTCTGTCAGCAGATCATTGCGGGACACGGTCAGGGGCGGACGCGCGTCGGCACCCTTGGCGGGGGCACCCGATTTTACCGCGCGGCGGCCATTGCCGATGTCCATGACTGCTTCCCCGTATCCTCCGTCCTCGCTGGACGGCCCTCGCCCAAATCTCAGGTCGAGATAGCTTTGAAACTTAGCAATATGCTAAAGCTATCTCCCATGTCTTGTCAACGTCGCTGAACAGGCCCTAAGTCACAGATCATGCGATGTCACTCGCCCGTCGGAACAAGATTAAGATCACACTATAAACATCTGTAATTCATCATAATTGGAGATATCAATGAGCAGCGTCCGCCTCTCCCTCAGCCTGGAGAGCAAATCCGGCAGCGAGATTCGCAGCGTGCAGATCGACCAGTTGGTCATCGCCGGCTGGACCGGTCGCAACAAGGCCGCCATGGAGGCCCATATCGAGGAGCTTGAAAAGCTCGGCGTGGCCCGTCCGAAGTCGACGCCGATCTATTATCGCGCCGCCGCCATGATGCTCACGACGGCCGATTCGATCGAAGTGGCCGGTCCCGACAGCAGCGGCGAAGTCGAATTCATGCTGTTCAGCCTGGCGGACGGCCTATGGGTCGGTGTCGGCTCTGACCATACCGACCGCAAATTGGAGACCATCGGCGTCACCTGGTCGAAGCAGGCCTGCCCGCATCCCCTCGCCAAGACGTTGTGGCGCATGGACGAGATCGCCGATCATTGGGAGCAGATCATCCTGCGTTCCTACGCCATCGAAGGCGGCAAGGACGTGCTGTATCAAGAGGGGCCGGTGACGGCCATGCTGCCGCCGGTCGACCTGATCGCCAACTGCACCATCGCCAAGAACAAAGCCCTGCCGGTGGGCACGGCGATGTATTGCGGCACCCTGCCCGCCAAGGGCGGCATTCGCCCGGCCGAGGGGTTCGTCTTCGAACTGGAGGATCCGGTGTTGAAGCGCAAGATTTCGCACCGTTATCTGACGAAGGTGCTGCCGATCGAAGGCTGATTCTTCAGCTCTTCGCAGCGAAACGGCGGCATCCGCAAGATGCCGCCGTTTTCATGTCGGCGGTTTTTCAAATCGGGCGGGCGACGGCTTCGATTTCGAGATGTTTGTCGGTCGAAGCCAGGCCATCGACCCAATCGAAGTCGATGCGCGACGGCGCGAGGCCCGAGCGCTTGGCGAAAGCCTGGCGCAGCCAAGCCTCGTCGCCCGTTCCGAGCTCCAAGAATAGATGGGCCCCCGTCACTGCCGCCCAATCGCGCCCTTCGGCGATCAAGCCCCGCTCAATTTCGTCGCAGGCGGCGTCGAATTGCATCGGGAGGTTCGCGGCTGTTTCCGCCATGCCCGAGAAATGCTGCCAGCCGTCCTGCAGAAGATACCAGGCATAACGCCGGGGCGGCGCGAAGTCGATGAGCCGGCGGATGCCGTGATCGACGGGACGCTGTGCGAGTAGATCGAGCGCGACATCCCCGCCTTTGGCGAAGCGTGCTGTGGAGATGAAGCTGGAGCTGGCGGCGCGCCGGGCGTCGCCGAGCAAAATCCGGCGCGGCTCGTCGATCTCGGCGCGCATCGACCGCTCGCGTAACCACAGCCGTTGATGGACGAGATTTTCCAGGGTCAATTCTTGTCCGGCCAACAGGGCGGCGCAATCGTCGACGAGGCCCGCAAGCTGTTCAAGCGGGGCAAGGCCCGCCTGCCCTTCCCCCGACAGCCGCCACAGCTCAGTGGTGCGGCCGTTATGAAGCCAACTGAGCGGCGCGCTCTCGATCATCGCTTAGCGGAAATATTTGCGCAGCAGAGCGGTCGATTTCGCTCGCTCCTGCGCCAAGGTTTCGTCGTCGACTGTGAATTGTTTGAGGCCGTGGCGTAGCGGATCGTAGGGCATCATAACCTCCGGCGGATCGACATCCGGATTGGCCGGATAATATTGGTCGCCGCGCAGGATTTCCTGCGCCTCGCGGTCGAGGATGAAGTCGATGAACAGCATGGCGGCGTGGGGATGCGGTGCTTTCTTCAGCAAAACCACATAGTTGTCTCGCGCCAACACGGGGTCTTGCATGGTGGCGTCGAGCGACGCCCCGCCGGCGCGCAGGGCGGCGACCTGATGCAACGAGGCCCCGAGCATCAGGTAGTGCTTGCCGGTGAGCACGCCGTCGAGCGTCTCGCGCGGCGAGCCCAGTTCAGTTTTGACCAGTTGCTGCGACAGCTTATGCAGATAGCGCGCCGCCCGCTCCTCGCCCCACAAGCGTCGGAAATAGGTGATGAGTACAGGTGCGCCGCTTTCGGGGCCGTGATTCCATACGATCTTGCCACGCCATTTGGGATCGAGCAGATCTTCATAGCTGTGCGGCGCTTCTCCCGAGTTGATCAAAGCCGTGTTGTAGGCGATGCCGTAATAAGCATAACGGTAGGCGGCGTAGAGGCCGCTCGGCTCCTGAAACTCCTTCGGCAGGGCGTCGATCAGCGGCGAGCGGAAGCTTTGCGCCAGCCCGGCCTTTTTCAAATCGACCAGGGCGTTGCCGGCGATCAGATCGTTGCGCGGCGGCGCCTTCCCGGTCTGTTCGGCGAGCGCGCGCTGGAATGCCTGGCTCCCGACGAGGCGCTGGCCCTCGACGCGCAGATAGGGATATTTCCGCTTAAAGGCTTTGGCGAGCATGTCGCGCATATCGGCGCCGACAGTGCCGCTCCAGACCACAACGCCCTCTTGCCGGGCCCCGGCCTCGAGGATGGCTTGACGGTCGGGGCCGCTGAGGGACGCAATGGTCTCGACCGTCGTCGCCGCATCGGCGCGTCCGCCGGCGGTGAAGATAGCGATCAAAACGGCGCAAACACGCGCGCCGGCAGCCAGCGGCCTCATGGAAGTCCCCCCAATGTCGGCCGCTCCGGCGAAGCCGTCAGACCTTAGCGGGGAGAATAAGACACCTTCCCGTCCCTGTCATGGCTCTCGCGCCAGGCCAGACATGGAACGGGCCGGCCCCTGTGAGGTAGCCGGCCCGTAAAGGCGCCTCAGATGGCGGAACGCTCAGTCTTCAGCTGCGGAACGCTCGGTCTTGCCTTCGCGGTTGAAGAATTCCGACTGCGGATCGGCGGCGACCATCTCTTTGATGCTTTCCCAGAGATGGCGGCGCAATTCGACGAATTCCGGCCGGGCGCGGGCGTCGTAGTCCCAGCGCGGATGCGGCAGATCGACGGTGAGGATCTCTGAAACCTGCCCCGGACGCGGCCGCAGCATGACGATCTCGTCAGACAGCAGAACGGCCTCGTCGACGCTATGGGTTACGAAGACGACGACCGCTTTGCGCTGATGCCAGATCTTCATCAGTTCGAACTGCATGAACTCGCGCGTTTGCGCGTCGAGCGCCGCGAACGGCTCGTCCATCAGCAGGATGTCCGGCTCGGCCACCAGGGCGCGGGCCAACGCCACGCGCTGCTTCATGCCGCCAGATAGCTCCGTCGGGTAGGACTCTGCGAACTTGCGGAGGCCGACCATATCGAGATAGCGCATGACCCGCTCGTGAATCTCCGCCTTGTCCATGCCGTTCAGTTGCAGCGGGTAGGCGACGTTTTCATGAACGGTCCGCCAGGGCAGCAGGCGGAACGACTGGAAGACGAAGCCCATATGCGGGCCGGGCGCCGGCGGCTGACCGTTCACCAGGATTTCCCCTTCGTCTGGCCGGATCAGCCCGTTCAGCATGCGAAGCAAGGTGGTCTTGCCGCAGCCGGACGGGCCGACAAGGCTGACGAATTTGTTCTTGCCGATATCGAGCGAAACGTCGTGCAGCGCGAGGATGCCCTCATGCGATTTGTGCCGCTTGAACATCTTCGTGATGTTGCGGATGGTGATCGCGGGCTCCTCGGCCCCAGACGCGGGCAAGGACTTGATGGTGGAAGGCGAGGACATGACGCTCCTGTTCGGTAAGGCGAGCCGCCGGCTACAAGGTCTTTGACGGCCTGTCGGGTGCTAGGGTCTAGCGGCCCATCGGGTCGATGCCGGGATAAACGCCGGCTTCCTTGATCACTTTGTCGATGATCGATGTATCGATCCAGGCAGCCGGTTCGACGCGCTTCAAGCCCTTGAAATCGCCATTGTTGGCGTAAAGATCGTCGGTCGTGTACTTGGCCTCGGCCATGTTGAGGCCGCCATTGACGTCCCAGTTCTCCTTGTAAGCGTCGGCGAGATATTCGAGCGTGGCGCGATTGACGTTCGGCAGCGCGGTGGCCATGCCGTCGACCCACAGCTTGGGGTTCTTGGCGAAGTCGCGAGACGCCATCATGGTCGCGCGCACGACGCCTTCGATCTCTTTCGCCTTGCTCTTGGCGATTTCGGCGGTGACGACGTTGAGCTTGCTGATCAGCGGCGCGCCTTTGTAATACTCGGCCTGGTTGACGAGGATGTTCAGCGCGCTCTTGTCGGGCATGCTGGTCCACACGCCGATCGAGATGGTGGTGGCATCGACCCTGCCGGCGGCGAGCGAGGTGGCGCGTACTGGCGGCTGGCCGATGGCGAGATATTCCATCTTGTCGACAGCGACGCCCAGCTTGTTCAGCACCGTGCGGGTCAGGGAGTAATCGACCCCGCCGACGCGCGAGACGCCGAAGGTCTTGCCTTCGAGCTGCTTAGGCGACGTGATGTCCTTCTTGGCGGCGATGATGAAGGGCAGCGCCTTGTCCGGCGAAATCACGCCTTTGAGCTGCATCTGATCGCGCGCGACGAGTTGCACGGCAACGTCGAAACCGATGTTGGCCATGTCGCCCTGGCCCGAACGTAAGGCGGCGACGGCGGACGGGGTTTGCTGTACGCGGACGATCTCCACGTCCACACCGGCTTTTTTGTAGTAGCCGAGCTGCAGGGCCATATCGATGACCGAATTCGGCACCAAAGGCGGCTCGAGGTGGGTCACGATGATCTTGAATGCAGCATTCGCCGGCGTGGCGAAGAAAGCGGCGCCCGCGAGCAACATAGCGGCGAGGCTCAATTTACCCAGTTTCGATACGATCATGGCTCTAAGCTCCTTTTGAATAAGGTTTCTCTGGAGAGGAATGACGCCGCCGATCTGGGGGGATGAGCGGAGACCTAGGCTTGGTCACATAGGCTTATTGCATGTCCCAGAATACCACGGGACACATGCCGACGCCCTTCACGGGCTTGTGCTGGATGAAGGTCGGCTTGGCTTCTTCGACGACGCCAAGCACGGTGACGTAATTGAGAAATTCCGCGGTGGAATTGCCCTCTTCGATCAGACGCGGAACGGTCAGCGTCTTGAGAATCTGGTCGCGGTTCCCGTCTTTCATCTGCTCGATGATCCAGCGCGTGAAGTCCATGTTGTACTTGCCCATCTTGGGGCCACCGACTTCCACCGTGAGATTGAACGAGCCGATGACGGCGACGCGTTCCTTGCCGGGCCAGGCCTCGATCGAGCGGCGGATGAACTGACCGAGCTCGTACCAGCGCTGGTTCGTCGCGATCGGATAGCCGAAGGCGTTGGTCATCACCGGCACCACCGGAATATCCTGTTCCGGACGGACGAAGGACAGCGGCACGGTGAAGGCATGATCGATCTTGAATTCGCGGACCTGCGAGAACTGGATCCCCTGCTCCACGCCGGCGCGCAGCAGATACTCGGCGAAATCCAGCTGCACCTTGGCCTTGTAGCTCGGCAGGAACATGATTTCCGATTCGTACCAGAACGGGCCTTCCGCGGTCGGCGCGACGCCGACGGAAAAGGTCGGCATGTTGTCGAGGAAGAAGTTGTCGAGGTGGTCGTTGGCGACCGCCACGATCAGGTCGGGCTTCGTCTCGGCAAGCATTTTGCGCACGTCGGCGAAGGCGGTGTAGAGCGCGTCGAGGTCGTTCTTGTCGGCCTGATCGCGGTTCCAGAAGATACGTGGATTGTGCGTGGAGGCGATGACGGAAACGATGCTAGCCATGGTCGTATACTCCGAAAGAAACCGGCGACGCGCTTATGAGCGGTCGCTGTTGTAGCGCCAGCGGGCCATGCGTCGTTCCACCACCTTGAGCGACTGCATGACTGTGACGCCCATGATCGAGAGGCAGAAAACGACGACGAAGTAAGGCGCCATGCGGAAGGTGTTGCCGTAAATCGACAGGAGGCCGCCCAAGCCTTGGACGGCCGTGTAAAGCTCGGCGACGACGGTGTTGATCAGGGCGAGCGACGCGCCGACGCGCAGGCCCGCGATGATGTAGGGCAATGCGCCGGGCAGCATGATGGTTCGGAAAATCTGCGATTCTGAGGCCCCGGCCGAGCGCGCCATCTCGATCAATTCGCCGTCGCTATTGAGCACACCGGCATAGGTATTGATCAAGATCGGCATGACGGCGCCGAGGAACACGACGACGATCTTGGCTTCGTAGCCCAAGCCGAGGAAGACGATGATCAGCGGAATGAAGGAGACGCGCGGCGTCGCGGCCAAGGCATCGACGTAGATTTCCATGGTCGAGCCGAAGACGCGGAAACCGCCCATCAAGAGGCCGAAAGGGATGGCGAACAGCGCCGCCAGCACGAAGCCGGAAATATAGACCTGAATGCTCGCCCAGGCCGCTTTCGGCACGGTGCCGTCGCCGATCGTCTGCACGGCGGCTTGCCACGTCTGCCAAGGCGTCGGCACGAAATTCTGGCCGACAAGCTTGGCGGTGGCCCACCAGACGACAAGGAAGATCAGGAATGCGAGAAGGCGCCAAACGTTGATATTGACGTGGCTGAGGCGCGGTCCCCAATGAGGCCGGCGTTGCGGAAGCGGATGAGCTCCCCCCGAAATGCTCATCATTCCCTCCTTAAGCCGGCTTACCGGATGTCGCTTCGGTGTGGGGGTAGTAATCGTACCAAACGTTCGGCACCCCCTGGATTTTCGGCACCACGTTCTCGATGTACCACTCGCGCGGATTGAGCACGGCGGAGAGATGGAACAGCAGCACCGGGTGGGTGTGCAACGCCCAGAGCTTGGGGAAATCGCGATTGATGAGGGCGTCGCGCTCTTCGTCCGTCAGATCGAACGGCGCGAGCACCGAGACGTCGCCATCGCGGAAGGCCATGGTCTTGTCACGATCGACATAGACGTGATGGATGGCGCGGTTGAGTTCGTAAACGGACATAGCTGCTGACTTCCCCCTCAAAGATACGGTCGCCATCGGCTGCGTCTGCGCCCGCGGTCGAACCGTTCTCAACGAACGTCGGATGTAGGTTAGCGGTTGGCGCAGAAGACGAAACAGCCGTTTCTCACTGAACCTCGCATGCTTAGAATTTAAGCATTTCGCCATAGCGAAAACAAATTGAGCAATGCGTTACGTAGCCAAGCTACCTCTTTCGCTATGAAGGCCGAACGCTAATTGTCGTCCGGAGCGAAGGCTAAGAGTATTTCAGGATTGCTCTATAGGTGACACCTATAGCCCTTCTCAGTTATGCTCAGCCTATCCGGAAGGTGAGGATTTTTACCTATGAATGATCGGCAACTCCGATATGCCATCGCAGTTTGGCGCGAGCGCAGCTTCAGCCGCGCGGCGGAAAAGCTCGGCGTGTCGCAGCCCTCCCTGAGCGAGCAGGTGCGCCTGCTGGAGGACGAATTGGGCTTCAGCCTGTTCGACCGTTCGAGCCGCGGCGTCGAGGCCAGCATCAATGGCCGCACCTTTCTGCAGAACGCTGACGATGTCGTCATGGGAATGTCGGCCCTTAAGGATTTGGCGCGCGAATTGCGCGGTAGTCCGGGCTCGACCATCCGCGTTGGCATTTGCTCCGGCATCGCCCATGCCATGGTGCCGCAGATCGCGCAGGTGCTGCAGGCCTTCAGCACAACCATCCGTCTCGATCTGGTGACGACGACGACACGGCGCATCCATCGCTTCGTCGAATTGCAACGTCTCGATGTCGGCCTGTTCCTCGAGGGCGATCCCAAAAGCCTGCCGCATGAGTTGAAGATCACCCGCTTGTCGGAAACCGATTTGGTGCTGCTCGCGTCGCCGACGCATCCGATTGTAGCTGCCGCGCGCCCGGTCGATCTTGCCGCCATCAACGATCATCCGTTCATCGCCAACGAAACGCGCATCGGCTATGGCCGCTTGGTGATGGCGATGTTCGCAGCGCAAGGCCTGTCGCCGAATATCGTCGCCGATTGCGACAATCTCGATTCGCTGAAATTGATGGTCGCTTCGGGCGCCGGCCTAGCGGTCGTCCCGCGCATCGCTGCCGAGCGCGAGATCGCCGCCGGCGAACTGATCGCCATGCCCTTGCGGCCGCGCCGCCGGGTCGCGCTCCTGTTGATTCGCCGCAACGAAACCATGCCGCCGCGCGTCGAGCAATGCGTCGAGCATCTGACGCAGACCTTGACCGACAACGGGACTTTGACCCCTGCGTAAGATCGGGCGCGTGAAGAGCCTCGCCAGCCTCGCGCTGATATGCGCGGCGTTGGCGTCTCCTGCGCTCGCCGATGTGACGGTGCGCGGGCATGATATCCTTGTCGATGGTAAGCCGTTTCCGGCGCGCGGCGCCTCGGGACAAATGCGCCTCGCCGAGTTGAAGGCGCGCGGCGCGACTGTCGTGCGCACCTATGGCGAGGAAAGCCCAGCGGTGCTGGCAGAAGCCGAAAAGCTCGGCCTTAAGGTCATCTTCGGCTTTTGGCTGGAGCATCCGCGCCGGGGCTTCAACTACAACGATCGCGCCCAGGCCGAAAGGCAGCTCGCCGCGCTGCGTGCCGCCGTCCTCAAATATAAAGACAGCCCAGCCCTGCTCGCCTGGGGGCTCGGCAACGAGGTCGAGTCCGAACTTGCGGACGACTCCGTCGTCTGGCCGGCCATCGGCGAAGCGGCGCGGCTCGTCAAATCATTGGATCCAGCCCATCCGCGCATGGCGGTTTTGGCCGAGGCCGGCGGCGGCAAGATCGCGAAATTGATGAAGGCCGCGCCCGACATCGACTTGCTGGGCATCAACTCCTACGGCGATGCCCTGCTCGACTTGCCGGCGCGCGTGCGCGCGCAAGGCTGGACTGGGCCGCTGATCGTTACCGAGTTGGGCGCCGAAGGCCAATGGCAGGCCGGCGTGAAGCCATGGGGCGCGGCGGTCGAACTGACCAGCACCGACAAGGCGGCGCGATTGCGCCGCTATCTCCATGAATTGGCTCCCAAGACCGCCGGGCAAATTCTGTTCTATTGGGGCCAGAAGCAGGAGGTGACGCCGACCTGGCATAGCCTCTTTCTGGCCTCCGGCGAAATGATCGAAGCGGCTGATGTCATGGCCGAGTTCTGGGGCGGCCCGGGAGCGAAGAAGTTGAACCGGGCGCCGCGCATCGTCAGTTTTGCACTGGCGTCGGGCGAGGACAGTTTTGTCGCCAGCCGGCCCTATACCGCCCGCGTCAGCGGCCTCGATCCCGACCGCGACGCCTTGCGCGTCGAATGGCATATCATGGCGGAAAGCCGCGACCTCGGCAAAGCCGGCGATGCCGAATCGGTGCCACCGGACTTTCCCAATGCCCTCCGCAACCGTAAAGGCGGTTCCGGCGACTGGACGGTGGAGATCGCCGGTCTCTCGCCGGGCGCTTATCGCCTGTTCGTGGTGCTGCACGACGGCAAGGGCGCGGCAGCCACCGGCAACCTGCCCTTCCTGATGCGCTAGATGTGATGGGCTCAGCTCGCCGACATGGCGCTATGCAGCGCCATGTCGGCGATCATCACCCGATCAATTCCACGGGCCGAGCAGCGTCTCGCCGGTATAGCTATCGCTCAAGGCCTCGAGCGTCTCCGGCCAGACGCCGGGTTTCACGGCGCGGCGCTGTGACGCCGGACGGGCTTTGCCGTCCCAGCCGATTTGCTCCATGTAGTAGTAGAACTGGATCGCCTGGCCGTCTCCGTCGATGGCGAAGAAGCTATAGTCGATGCCGGGATAGAGCTCGTTCGGCAGCTCTTTGATCTCGACGCCGTTCTGCTTGAGAAAATCCCTGGCTTCGCGCAGTTGGCGGTAGTTCGCCACCTGTACGCCGAAGCTCGCCAGCTTGGTATGCTCGGAAAGGCCGATCTCCTTGCGCAACTCGATGGGATAGAGCGCCATCGAATGATGCTCGGTATTGACCCGCAGGAAGACGCAGCGATGCCCCTTGTAGGTGACCTCTTCGGTCACTGTGAAGCCGAGAGTGTCGCGATAGAATTTCAGCGACGCCGCCATATCGGTGACGAACAGGCGCACCGGTCCGATGCGGGTGATCTTGAACGGCCGTGCCAGTAGGATGCCTTGCGCATCGTACGTTTCCGGCAAGGTCTCGCTGTGGCGATAACCCGTACGCGGATCCATGCCCTTGGCGATGGCGTCGTTGACCTCGGCATATTCCGAGCGGTGCGGTAGCGTCGGAAACTCGTGATACTCGCCGTCATGCATGCTGTGCGGCTTGGAATAGCCGTCCCAGCCGATCTGCTCGATGCCGTAATAGAGTTCGTTCTGGAACCAGTCAGGATCCATCAGATAGGTATGCCAGTTGGAGCCCGGCATGTCTCGGCCGCGCCGCACCATATTGCCGCCGCCGTCGGTCAGCCATTGATTGGCTTCGACGACCTCCTGCAGGCTCTGTACCTGCCAGGTGATCTGATTGACGGTCACGTCCTTGCGCCAGCGGCCGAGCCGATCCATCGCGCCGCGCACATTGTGGTTGTAGAGCACGAAGGCATGGTGGTCGGACTGATAGCGGAAGAAGTATCCCTGATGATCGCCGAAATCCTTGATGGCATCCGGCTTGGGCTTGCCGCCAAGCGGATCGCGCACATCGACGATGCGAAAGCCGAGCAGATCGCGATAGAACCGCTTGCCCTTCTCCATGTCGACGACGTTGATGCCGAAATGGCCGAGACGACGAATCTTGAATGGCCGCTCCATCAGCACGCCACCGACATCGTATGTCTTGCCCGAAACCTGGGTCGCCATCGCCACGCCTCCTGAAATTTATTGTTGGCCGCTTTGTCCGTATCATAGCCGAACCGGCCGGGCCGAACAGCCCCGGCAACAGGACGTATTGTTGCCGGGAACGGTTAAGGGCGCAGCAACTCGGCGAGCGCGGCGGCGACGACCTTGGTCGCCCCCTTGAGGTCGTCGAGGCGCAGATTTTCCTCCGCGTTGTGCCCGTTGGCTTCGAGCAGCGTGCGCGGACCGGCGCCATAAAGCACGGTCGGAATGCCCCGCGCGGCATAATGCCGGGCATCGGTGTAGATCGGGACTCCCTGCTCTGGAATCTCCGTTGCGAAAACCCGCGCAGCTTGCCGGCGCAAAGCGGCGGATAGTTTCTCGCCGCCGGCGAGTGGCGCCAGCGGCGTCGCCAGCAGAATGCGCCGGACGTCGATCTGCGCGCCGGACGGGGCGCGCGAGGCATCGACGATGAGCGCACGCAACTCGTCTTCGACTTCGGACGGGTTTTCTTCGGGAATGATACGTCGGTCGAGACGGAAAGTGACGCGGTCCGGCACCACGTTGGTGTTGATGCCGCCGGAGATGAGGCCGATGTTCAGCGTCGGCGACACGATGCCGGCGACGCCGGAGCGCGTGTTGCTCAACTGGCGACGTTTCTCATAGAGCGCGGCCATGATCGCCGTCGCCGTTTCCAGCGCGTCGATGCCGGTCTCCGGCATGGCGGCATGGGCCTGCTTGCCGGTGACCGTCACTTCGAGATGCAGGCAGCCGTTGTGGGCGGTGACCACGCCGTAGGAAAAGCCGGCGCAGATCGCGAAGTCCGGTTTCGACAGGCCATGCTCGAGGATCCATTGCGGACCGATGGTGCCGCCGGTCTCCTCGTCATAGGTGAAGTGCAGTTCGACCGTGCCGGCGAGCGTTTCGCCCGCGGCCGCGACGGCATCCAGCGCCAGCAATGCGCCGGCATAAGTGGCGAAATCGGATTTCGAGACCGCGACGCCGCGTCCGTACATCGTCGGGCCCTGCGGTCCCTCTTCCACTTGCGCACCATAGGGATCGTGCGTCCAGCCGAGGCCGGGCGGCACCACGTCGCCGTGGGCGTTGAGGGCGATCGTCGGGCCCTCTCCGAATTTGCGTCGCACGATCAGGTTGGTGGCGCTGATCATGCCGCTGGCGTGGACGGCGGCGGAGGGCACCGCGTGGCGCTCGACGACGAAGTCGAGCTGCGACAGCTCGCGGCAGGCGATTTCGGCGTGGGTCGCGCAATCGCCCGGCGGATTGTCGCTCGGCGTGCGGACCAGCGCGGTCAGCAGGGCCAGTAGGCGCGGAAATTCGCGCTCGACCGAGGCGTCGATCATGTCGGTAATGCTCATGCGCTGTAATCCAACAGAATGTCGCGGAAGACCTGGGCGGCCAGTTCGGCGTCGTCGGCGGTCATGATTTCGCGCGGATTATGGCTGATGCCGCCGTTGCCGCAACGGACGAACAGCATGCCGACATCGGTGACGCCGCCGAACATGACGGCATCATGTCCCGCGCCGCTCGGCAGGCTGTGCACCGGCACGCCGGCTTTCACGACGGCGTCGGCGATGCGTTTGAGCATGGCCGGCGCGCAGCTGACCGCCGGGGCGCGCAACAGATCGACGCTGGCGATCGTCACCTTGCGGCGCGCGGCGATGGCGGCGATCTCGCGCTCGACATCGGCCAGAGCCTCGTCGCGGAGGGTATCGTCGCCGGCGCGGATATCCAGGCTCAACTCGCAGCGGCCGGGAACGACGTTCACCGCGCCGTCCGGCACGGCGAGTTGACCGACCGTGCCGACCAGGCCGGGCATGGAGCCGCAGATTTTCTCGACGGCGAGGACGATCTCGGCCGCTGCTGCCGCCGCATCGCGGCGATAGCCCATCGGCACGGTGCCGGCATGACCGGCTTCGCCCGTGATCGTCAGCTTGCGGCGCACCGCGCCGGCGATGGCGGTGACGACGCCGAGCGGCAGGCCGGCGTTGAGCAGCACGGGCCCCTGCTCGATGTGGATTTCGAGATAGCCGAGCAGGTCTTCGGAGCGGCGTGCCGCGTCGGGAATCTCATCGGCCGGGAGGCCGGTGTCGCGCAACGCTTCTGCGACGGTGATGCCGTCCTTGTCTTTGGCGGCGAGCGCCGCCGGATCGAAGCGGCCGGCGACGGCGCTGCTGCCGAGATAGGTGGTGCCGAAGCGCACGCCCTCCTCCTCGGCAAAGGCGATGATTTCGAGATGGAACGGCAGCGCGCGCCCTTCGGCCTTGAGCTGCGCGGCGACGGCGATGGGCAGCAGGATGCCGAGGCGGCCGTCATAGCGGCCGGCGTCGCGCACCGTGTCGTAATGCGAGCCGACGATCAGCGTCTTGGCATCCGGCACGTCGCTGCTCCAGCGGCCGACGACATTGTTGAGCGCATCGACCGAGGCGCGGAGGCCGGCCTCGACCATCCATTGGCGCAACTGCTTCGCGGTCGCCCGGTGCGCCGGGGTCAGGTAGGCGCAGGTCAATCCGCCGGGCATGTCGCTCCAACGCGCCAAATGGTCGGCGCGGGCCATGATTTCCTGGCCGATCGGGAGAGTTTTGCTGGGCATCGGCGGCACATTGCCACAGGGGCTGGAGGGCGTCGATAGATGCTGCGATACTCCCCCGTCGCCCGCGTCCGCCGGGCGGGATCGGCGGAGCGGCAAGGAGGCCGTGGAGCGAGATGGATGTGGTTTTACTCGAGGGGATCGGCGCGATCCTGCGCTGGCTGCATGTCATCGCCGGAATCGCCTGGATCGGCAGTTCGTTCTATTTCATCCATCTCGATCTCAGCCTGAAGCCGCGCCCCGAGAGCAAGGACCGGGATTCGGATGGCGAGCCGCAGCGCGAAGCCTGGCAGGTCCACGGCGGCGGCTTCTACAACATGGTCAAATATGTCGTCGCCCCGGCCCGCCTGCCGGCCGAACTGACCTGGTTCAAATGGGAAGCCTATGTCACCTGGCTGAGCGGCATGGCGCTGCTCGCCGTCGTCTATTATCTCGGCGCCAGCCTGTTTCTCATTGATGCGACGGTGCTGGATCTGACGCAAGGCGAAGCGGTGGCGATCAGCCTCGCCGGCCTCTTAGTGCCCTGGCTGGCTTACGAAGGGCTGTGCCGCTCGCCGCTCGGCCGTCACGAACTGGCGCTGTCGCTCCTCGGCTATGCCTTTCTCATTGCCCTGACTTACGGCTTCGTCCATGTCTTCGGCGGCCGCGGCGCCTTCGTCCAGATCGGCGCGCTAATCGGCACGATTATGGTCGCCAATGTTTTCGTCGTGATCATTCCCAACCAGAAGAAGATCGTCGCCGACCTCATTGCCAGCCGCGTGCCGGATGCGGCGCTCGGCGAGCAGGGCAAGCAGCGCTCGGTGCATAACAACTATCTGACGCTGCCCGTCGTCTTCCTGATGGTGAGCAACCATTATCCGCTGTTCTTCGCCACGCAATACAATTGGCTGATCGTCGCGATCGTGCTGATGGTCGGTCCGCTGATCCGCCATTTCTTCAATAGCCGCCACGCCGGCAAAGGCAGCCCCTGGTGGACCTGGATCGCCGCCGCGCTCGGCATGGCCGCGGTGCTCTGGCTGTCGATGGCGGGCCCGCGCCTGACCGAGGAGAGCGCCGTTCCGCCGGCGACGGTCAGCCTGGCCGAGGCCGAGGACGTCATCCTCACCCGTTGCAGCATGTGCCATGCGCAAGCGCCGGTATGGGACGGCATCCCCGCGCCGCCCAAGGGCGTCCGGCTCGACAGCCCGGCCGAGATCGCGCAACATGCCCATCTCATCGAGTTGCAGGCGGTGCGGTCAAACGCCATGCCGCCCGGCAATGTGACGATGATGACCGCCGAGGAGCGCGGCATTCTCGCCGCCTGGCTCGCGAGCCGCTAAGGATCAGATGGACGACGCCTACCCCCGCGACCTCGTCGGCTACGGCCGCACACCGCCGGACCCGCGTTGGCCGGGTGGCGCGCGTATCGCCGTGCAGTTCGTCGTCAATTACGAGGAAGGCGGCGAGAACAACATCCTGCATGGCGATTCCGCATCGGAAGCCTTTCTGAGCGACGTGCTCGGCGCCCAGCCCTGGCCGGGCCAGCGCCATATGAATATCGAATCGATGTTCGAATATGGCGCGCGCGCCGGCTTTTGGCGGCTGCATCGCCTGTTCACCGAGCGCGATATGCCTGTCACCGTGTTCGGCGTCGCCACCGCCTTGGCACGCCATCCGCAGATCGTCGCCGCCATGCGGGAGGCCGGTTGGGAGATCGCCAGCCACGCGCTGAAATGGATCGAATATCGCGACATGCCGGAGGCCGAGGAGCGCGCGCAGATGCGCGAGGCCATCGCCGTTCACACCATTGCCACAAGCGGCGCGCGGCCGCTCGGCTGGTACACCGGCCGCAGCTCGGTCCATACGCTCAAATTGGTGATGGAGGACGGCGGCTTTCTCTATTCGTCGGATTCCTACGCCGACGACCTACCCTATTGGGTCCATGGCCCCAAGGGACCGCATCTCGTCATTCCCTATACGCTGGATGCCAACGACATGCGCTTCACCAATGCGCAGGGCTTTGCCAACGGCGAGGAGTTCTTTGTCTATCTCAAAGACAGCTTCGATCAGCTTTATGCCGAGGGCGCTACGGCGCCGAAGATGATGTCGGTCGGGCTGCATTGCCGCCTCGCCGGCCGCCCCGGCCGTGCCGCCGGCCTCGCCCGCTTCCTCGACTATGTGCAGAAGCACGACAAGGTGTGGATCCCCCGCCGCATCGACATCGCCCGCCATTGGCATGAGAATCATCCCGCATGACCACGCTCGCCGAATTGAATGCCGGCTCTAAGGTCGCCTTCGTCATGGCGCTCGGTGATGTCTTTGAGCAATCGCCCTGGGTCGCCGAGGCGGTGGCAAGCCAGCGGCCTTTCGCCAGCCTGAATGCGCTTTATGACGCCTTGGTCAAGGCCCTGCGCGGCGCCGAGCCGGCAAAGCAGAAGGCGCTGATCCAGGCCCACCCCGATCTTGCCGGCAAGGCGGCCAAGGCCGGCGCACTGACCGCCGATTCGACCGCCGAACAGGCGGCGGCCGGCCTCGATCGCTTGTCGGATGCCGAGTACGCGACCTTCCATCGCTTGAACGACTCATACCGCGTCAAATTCGGCATCCCCTTCATCGTTTGCGTGCGCCGCCATACCAAGGATTCGATTCTGCGCGAGTTCGAACGCCGTCTTGGCAACGATCCGGCGCAGGAAATGGAAACGGCGCTCACCGAGATTCTTCGCATTGCCGCGCTGCGGCTCGATCAGAAGGTGACGGCGGACGATAAATTGCCGCTTGCTGGCCGCATCAGTACCCACGTGCTCGACACCAGCAGCGGCAAGCCGGCGGCAGGCATTCCCGTCGAATTGTTCGAGATCGCGGCAGACGGAGCTGCGCGCTTCATTGCCCGCGCCGTGACCAACGTCGACGGACGCACCGATTCGCCGCTGATCGGCGGCCGGCCGGTGCCGATCGGCAGCTACGAGCTGCGCTTCGACGTCGGTGCTTATTTCGGCCCAGATGCCTTTCTCGGTCTGGTGCCGATCCGCTTCAAAGTGGCCGAGGCTGAGAGCCATTATCATGTGCCGCTTCTGGCAAGTCCTTGGGGCTATACAACCTACCGGGGCAGTTGATGCTAAAATAGGCAGATAAATTTACCGGGCGCAGTTTCTTGCCTATTCGCGTGGCGTTCGTGTCATGCCTGCATACAGGCGCAGGGCCTTCTGCTGGCATAGGCCTTGCTGATTACTGCGAAGGACTCGTCCGATCCAAAGACGCGAGTCCATAACCATCTTCGGGATAAAGGGCTGTCCTCCATGAATTCTCTTCGGATCACCCGGCGGATGCGCGGCGTCGTTTCCGCCGCCATTCTCGGCGCTGCGGCGTTCGGCTTTGCGCAGGGGGCGGTCGCGCAGACTGCCGTCAAGTTCGCGCTCGATTGGAAGTTCGAGGGCCCGTCGGCCCCCTACTTCGTCGCCATCGACAAGGGCTATTACAAAGCCGAAGGGCTCGACGTGACGGTCGATAGCGGCCCCGGCTCGGTCGCTGGCATCGCCCGCGTCGCCGCCGGCACCTATCCGCTCGGCTTTTTCGACATCAACTCGCTGTTCAAGTTCCAGAGCGAGAATCCCGACAAGGCGGTGAAAGCCGTCCTGATGGTTTACGATGTGCCGCCCTTCGCCATCGTCAGCACGGCGAAAAAGGGCGTCAGCAAGCCCAAGGACCTCGAAGGCAAGATTCTCGGCGCCCCGGCGGCCGACGGCGCCTTCGCCCAGTGGAAAGCCTTTGTGCAAGCGAACGGCATCGACGCCGCCAAGGTGAAGATCGAGAACGTCGGCTTCCCGGTGCGCGAGCCGATGCTCGCCAAGGGCGACGTCGACGCCATCACCGGATTCTCCTTCTCGTCCTTTTTCAACCTGGTGCAGAACGGCATTGCCGAAACCGATATCAAGGTGATGCTGATGTCCGACTATGGCCTGACGCTCTACGGCAACGCCGTGATGGTCAATCCGGAGTTCGCAAAGGCCAATCCGAAGGTCGTCGCCGGCTTCGTCAAGGCGACCATCAAGGGCATGCAGGACAGCATCAAGGATCCCGGGTCGGCGATCAAATCGGTGATGAAGCGCAACGACACGGGCAATGAGAAGGTCGAATTGGCCCGTCTGAAAATGGCGCTGAAAGACAATATCGCCACGCCCTGGACCAAGGCCAACGGCCTCGGCGGCATCGACGCCGCGCGCATGACCAAGTCGATCGATCAAGTCGGCGTGACCTACGACTTCAAGAAGAAGCCGGCCGTCGCCGACGTGTTCGACGCCCAGTACCTGCCGCCCGCCGCCGAACGTAAGTACTAGGCGGCGAAACGGATCGCAGATCGAGGCTCAGTGGTGACGCCCTTCGTCAACATCTATCGCGTCACGCTGACTTATCGCGGCTCTCCCGGCTCCGCCGGCGTGCTCGCCCTGCAGGACAATAGCCTGCAGGTCGAGCGCGGCGAGTTCGCCGCCGTCGTCGGTCCGTCCGGCTGCGGAAAATCCACACTGATGAAGCTAGTGACCGGGCTGGTCCGCCCGGACGCCGGCCGCATCGCGGTCGACGGCAAGGAAGTCGCCGGCCCGGTGAAGATTGTCGGCATGGCCTTCCAGAATCCCAACATGCTGCCGTGGCGCACGGTGCTCGACAACGTGATGCTGCCGCTCGAGATCGTGCAGCCGCACCGCTCGCGTTTGCGCAAGGAAAAGAAAGCCTATCGCGAGAAGGCCGAGGCGCTGCTCGCGACCGTCGGCCTGGCGGGATTCGGCGATCGCTATCCCTGGCAATTGTCGGGCGGCATGCAACAGCGCGTCTCGCTGTGCCGCGCCCTGATCCATGAGCCGGAGCTTCTGATGCTCGACGAGCCGTTCGGCGCGCTCGATGCCTTCACGCGCGAGGAACTCTGGTGCGTGCTGCGCGATCTTTGGCACAAGCTCGGCTTCACCGTGATTCTGGTGACGCACGATTTGCGCGAAGCGACCTTTCTCGCCGATACCGTGCATGTGATGAGCGCACGGCCGGGCCGCATCGTCGAAAGCCGCAGGATCGACTTGCCGCGCCCGCGCGATATCGCCGTCACCTACGAGCCGGCCTTTACCGGAATCGTCCATGATCTGCGCGGCAAGATCGCCGAAGTCAGGCAGCAGGCATGAACGGGTTACGCAACCGCCTGATCCGCACCGCCGACGCCACTGCGCCGCTGCTCTTTACCGTGGCCTTGTTCGTGATCTGGGAAGTCGTTTGCCGGGTCTTCAAGGTCGACCCCTTCATCCTGCCGGCACCGTCGCGCATCGTCGAAGCGATGATCCGCTACTGGCAGCCATTGCTGCGCCACTCCTTCGTCACCTTGTGGACGACCATGGTCGGCTTCGGACTTGCCGTGGTGTTCGGCGTTGCGCTCGGCTTGGTCGTCGGCTGGTCGCGCACGATCTACCGCAGCCTTTATCCGGTGATGATCGGCTTCAACACGATTCCCAAGGTCGCTGTTGTGCCGATCCTGGTGATCTGGTTCGGCATCGGCGAAGTGCCGGCGATCATCACCGCCTTCCTGATTTCCTTCTTTCCCATCGTGGTGAACGTCGCGACCGGCCTTGCCACCATGGAGCCGGAGCTGGAAGACGTGCTGCGCGCGCTCGGCGCGCGCAAGCTCGACATCATGCTCAAGGTCGGCATTCCGCGCACCCTGCCCTATCTTTACGGCTCGCTGAAAGTGGCCATCACCTTGGCCTTCGTGGGCACGGTCGTGTCCGAGACCATCGCCGCCAATGCCGGGCTCGGCTATCTCATGGTCCAGGCCGGTTCGAACTTCCAGATGTCGCTGGTCTTCGCCGGCTTGATCGCGCTCGCCATCGAGGGCATCGCCATGTATGCGGTCTTCGCCTATGTCGAGCGCAAATCAACGCGCTGGGCCTTCCGCTCGTCGATGAGCGCGGGCGCCTGACGGCGCCTTAGGACCGTGCCGCCGTCAGCACGTCGCGCACGGCGAGTTTCAGCGTCTCCACGGTTCGCAGCGCGCGGCGCAAGGCGCTGCGTTGGCGCAGTTCGAGCCGTTTGACGGCAATGCGGCTGGATGGTTCGACGCCTGCCGCCAGGTCAGCCAATTGCTGGTCGAGCACCAGGCCGAGCAGAATGCCGTAAGCCTCGCTCAAGTCGTCGGCGTCGGTCGAGCCGAGCGTGCCGTCCGCCGCCGCGGCTTTCAGGCGCTCGATCGTGCCGGTGCCTTCGAAACCGCGCGCCAAGGCCATGATTCGCGCGCCCGAGACCAGGGGCAGCAGGCCACCGCGTTTGAGATCGACCCGGCCGCCCGTCGTCCGGATGCCGCCGAACATCCCAAGCGGGGCATTGAGTTCGTCGAGGCGGACAGACAGCAGCTTGAGGAACGGCCCGGCGCGGCGCGCCATGCGAATCGAATCGGCGCGCAGCTTCTGTCCCATGTCGATGTCGCCCTGCACCGGGCGGAAGTCGAAGAAAATATCGACGTTCAGAAGGTCGTCGGGCGTCGAATGGCGCAGCCAGGCGCCGACTTGCGCGCGCCAGCCGTCGCGGTTGCGCCGCCACTGCGGCTCGGAGGCCATGACCTTGCCCTTGCAATAGGGAATCCCCGCGACATCGAGTAGGTCTGAAGCGCGCCGGCCCAAGTCGGCATACCAGCCGTCGTCGCTTTCGCCGGCGGCATGGACCAGGGCGTTGTCCTGGTCCGGCGCGAGCAGGCTTTCGCCGCGCCCCGCCGAGCCGAGCACCAGCATGGCGTAGGGCGCGGGCGGCGCGCCTTTGCCGTCCGCCAGCATGGCCGCTTCGGCAAGTTCGGTGGCGTGCGCGGTCGCATCGCGCATGACGCCGCTGATCACGCCGGCGATGGCGACCGGCGATACGCCGTCGTCGCGCAAGGCTTGCGCGAGGGCCGGCAGTTCGCGCACCGCGGCGCGCAAGGTTTTGCCGTCCTGCGCGGCGGCGATGCCGTCGCCGATGACGAGAGCCTGATTGGCGCGCAGTTTCAGGAGAGCCCGGGCGCTGAGCGCGCCGATCAAATGACCGGTTCCGTCGGTGACGGCGAGATGACGAATCCCAAGCCGGTCCATGCGCGCCAAAGCCGTGTAAACGAACGAGTCGGCGGCAACGGCGCGCACCGGATGGCTCATCAGATGGACGACCGGTTCGGCGAGGACCGCGGCGCCGCCGCGGGCGATCAGGCGCAAGACGTCGCGTTCGGTCAGGATGCCGCTCGGCCTGCCCGCCTCGTCGGCGGCGAGCAGCGAGCTGACGCGCTGGGCGAGCATGGCATGCATGGCCTCGCCAAGCGTCATGCCCGGTTTGATGGTCGCCGGCGGACTCGACATCATTTCGCTGACGCGATGGCGATAGGGGAAACTGTCGAGCGCGGCGAGCGGCTGCAAGTCCATCCTGGTCCCTTCCTACCAGCCGGCGGTCTTCTGCAAGGCTATGACGCGTTTGGCCGATTGCGCGAAATCGAGCGCCTGGCCGAGCGTGGCGATGCCGCGCTCCTGCAGGCGCGGCAGCATGCGCTGCCAGAGCGCCGCCGTCAGCAGGCTGTCGCCGAGCGCGCTATGACGCCCGAGCGGATCGAGGCCGTGCCGCACCGCCACGGCTTCGAGATCTAGGTTTTCTTCCTGCGGATCGAGTGCCGCTGCGAGCTGCAGCGTGCAGAGCGTGAAGGCCGGCGGCGTCCAAGCGATGGCGGCACGGCGGCATTCGGCCTCGATGATGGCCATGTCGAAGCCGATATTATGGCCGACCGGCACGGCGCCGTCCGTCAGGTCGCGCAAGGCGTCGAGATGGGCGGGAAAGGTCGGCGCGTCGGCCAGCATGATGTCGGTCAATCCGTGGATCGCGCTGGCGCGCGGCGGCACCGGCACGCCGGGATGCACGAGCCGGTCCAATGCCGTCGCGCGATAGATCGTCGCGCCATGCAGCCTGACGCCGCCAAGGGCGACGATGCGGTCGGCGGCGGGCACCAAGCCGGTGGTTTCGGTATCGAGCGCGACGAGCGGTAGTTCGTCCAACGGGGTCGATCGATCCGGCGGCGGCGCGGCCGGCGGCGCTTCATGGAGGCTGAGGTCGTGATCGAGCGTGGCTTCGACACGAGGTGCATCCGGCGCCGGAATGACGATCAAGGCCCCGGCTTGCGCGCCGAGATCGGCGACCGTCGCTTGCACGGCGCCTCCCGCGGTGAGACCAAGCCACGCTTGCGCCGGGCGACCCATCCGCCGCGCGTCGTTCCAGGCGGCGATCAGGCTGTCGCGCGACACGGCGTCGAACAGGCTGGTGCCGAGGGCGGCGCGCTCGGCCCCGAGCAGGCTTTTGGCCGGGCCGTTCAGCAAGCTGACTTGGCCGCGCGCCGTGACGACGACGACCGCATCGGGAAGATTGGCGAGGATCGCCGCCAGTTGCTTGTCGCCGGCGGCGCGCTGGATGTCGCGGGCGTTCAGCGCATCGATCATGGCATCGCGCAGGGCCGCGCTTTCCCTGTCGCCGACCGGTGGACCATTGAGCGGGCTGCCGCCACCGGCCGCGCGCATCGCCACGGCGAAACCGCGCAGACGGTCGAGCGCCTGGAAATGTTCCTTGGTGGTTTCATAGCCGATCCAGCAGCCGATGGCGCAGGCCGCGCCACCGGCGATGGCGAGCGCCCACCAGCCCTCTGCGCCGCCCTTTGCCAGCAGGACCGCGCCGAGCACAAGCGTCAAAGTGCCGGCCAAAGCCGCCATGAAGGCGGCGATCAACACGCGGCGCGCGGAGGTGCGGTTTATTCCGCTGCCGGCAGATGCCGGATCTCGGCGGCGATCTTCGGCCATTCGAGACGTTCCTTGAGGCTTTCCCAGGACCGCAGCATGCGGAAGCGTACCGTGTTGACGACCATCTCCTCGTCGGGCCTGCGAATGTCCGGATGCAGCGGGAGCTGGGCGAAAATCGTCTGCCCGGCCGATACGGCGATCTGCTCGGGGGCGGCAGGCGGCAGCGCGGCGCTGGCGGCAAGGCGCGCGGCGAAGGCTTGCTCCAGACCAAGCCAGCCATCCTCGCGATGGCTGGGAGGCGGATAGACCGCAAGAGCTTGGTGGAAAAGATTGCGCCATTCGGCGGCGGCCCCGCCCGGCGGCAAATACGGCCGGGCCGCACCTTCGATGATCATGACCAAATCGGCCAGGACTGCGCCATAGGCCTCCCAACGGGTGACCTCTATGGCATCGAGAAAGGCGGTTTCATTGAACAGTTTCGGCCCCAAGAAGCCGGTGCGCGCGCGAAGATAGTTGTAGGTCGCGCTCTGCGCCACATGGGCGCTTTCCTGGGCCATGGCGGTTTTCAGGGCGTCGAGATCGGCGATCTTGGCGCGTCCCGGAGAGCGTCCGAACAGGCGTTCGCTGAAGGCGCTGCGGATGGTATCGAACAAGAAACCCCCTCGCCGAATATTTTACATTCATAGGTCGTTGTTTCGGCTGTGGGAAAATGATACTGATGTTTTCGCGCCCTGACGAGATGCCGCGTTCTACCGCGGTCGACTTAGGTGCGTTAGTTGTCGGAGGTATCCGTCGAGAGAGAACGGAAATTCCGGCGGGGGTGGCTTGCGCGTTCGACCGCAACACCGTTTGTGTCCGCGATCGAGCCGTGGCCTTAACAGGGGCTTGGCGGGGACTTTGCATTTCTCGTCTCACCGCACTGAAGCGGCGACCGCGCTACGCGGCCGTTTCGCCATGTCCCGACTTACTCTGGGAGTCTTAGGACATGGCAGAGAAAATTTCGCCTGAGAAGGCGGAAGCCCACTGGTCGAAGACCAGGGCTCTGATGTGGACGTCGCTCGCCATATGGTTTCTGTCTAGCTTTTTCGTTCATTTCTTCGCGCCGTCACTCAATAAAATCGTGATCTTCGGATTCCCGCTCGGCTTCTACATGGCCGCGCAAGGTTCGCTGATCATTTTTGTCGTCCTCATCTTCTGGTTCGCCATCAAGCAGAACAAGATCGATGAGGAATTCGGCGTCGCTGAAGACTGAGCGGGGGAAAGAACATGCTCAAAGGCGATTTCATCAGCAACCTGGGTAAGGTCTACGGGATCTACACGGGCGGCTTCATCGGCTTCGTTATCGTGCTCGCGATTCTCGAGCAGATGGGAGTGCCCAATCAGATCATCGGCTATCTCTTCGTCTTCATGACGATCGGCATCTACGCCCTCATCGGCGTGTTGTCGCGGACGGCCCAAATCTCTGAATATTACGTCGCCGGACGGCGCGTGCCCGCGATCTACAACGGCATGGCGACCGGGTCGGACTGGATGAGCGGCGCGAGCTTCGTCGGCATGGCCGGCACGCTCTATCTGCTCGGCTACGACGGCTTGGCCTTCGTCCTCGGTTGGACCGGCGGGTACGTGCTCGTCGCCGTGCTGCTTGCGCCCTACCTGCGCAAGTTCGGCGCCTTTACGGTGCCTGACTTCCTGGCCGTGCGCTACGGCGGCAACATCGCCCGTTCGGTCGGCATCATCGTGCTGATCTCCTGCTCCTTCACATACGTGACGGCGCAGATCTACGCGACGGGCATCATCACCTCGCGCTTCCTCGGCCTCAGCTTCGAAGTCGCGGTGTTCGCCGGCCTGCTCGGCATCCTGCTCTGCTCGATGCTCGGCGGCATGCGCGCCGTCACCTGGACGCAAGTCGCGCAATACATCATCCTGATCATCGCCTACCTCACTCCGGTGGTGATCCTGTCCGCCCAAATCACGGGCGTGCCGATCCCGCAATTGATGTACGGCGGCATTCTCGAAAAGATCAGCGTCCTCGAAGGCCAGATGGGCATCGTGAAATCTCACGTTCAGCCCTTCACGACCTACGATCCGCTGAACTACTTTGCCTTGATCCTCTGCCTGATGCTCGGCACCGCGTCCCTGCCGCACATCCTGATGCGCTACTTCACGACGCCGAGCGTCCGCGAAGCGCGCATTTCGGTGGGCTGGTCGCTGCTGTTCATCTTCCTGCTGTATTTCACGGCGCCGTCCTACGCGGCTTTCGCGAAATACGAGGTGCTGACCAACGTCGTCGGCCAGCCGATCGCCTCCTTGCCAGCTTGGGTGAAGGCCTGGGGCGACATCGGCCTGGTCACGATCAAGGACGCGAACCTTGACGGCATCCTTCAGTGGGCGGAGCTCAATATCAATACCGACGTGATCGTGCTGGCGACGCCCGAAATCGCCGGTCTGCCTTACGTCGTCGCCGGCCTCGTGGCGGCAGGTGGCCTTGCCGCTGCGCTGTCCACCGCCGACGGCCTGCTGCTGGCCATCGCCAACGCCTTGAGCCACGACATCTACTACAAGATGGTCGATCCCAAGGCCGATTCGAAGCGGCGTCTGATCGTCGCCCGCGTGCTACTGGTCTTCGTCGCAGTCATCGCGGCATGGCTCGCCAGCACGAAGCCCAGCGACATCCTCTCGATGGTCGCCTGGGCCTTCTCCATCGCCGCGTCGGGGCTGTTCGCGCCTCTGGTCCTCGGCGTCTGGTGGAAACGGGCGACCTCGGCCGGCGCCGTCTGCGGCATGATCGCCGGCTTCGGCGTTTGCATGTTCTACCTGGTCGGCACGCAATACGGCGGCATGCAGACCTGGTTCGGCGTGCGCAATATCTCGGCCGGCTTGTTCGGCATTCCGGCGGCCTTCGTGGTCACATGGGTGGTGAGCCTGCTGACGCCGGCACCGTCGAAGGACATGCAGGACTTCGTCGACAGCATCCGGTTGCCGCGCGGCGGCCCGATCATGCAGGAAAACTAAACCGGCTCACGCCGTCTTGAAACGGGTGCGGAACTTCGGTTCCGCACCCTTTTTCTTCCCGTCATCCAGCGTCCGTATCACATGCAAGTCTCGCCGTTCTTTCTCGATTACTGGTTTTTCCATCTGGTCAATTACCTGCTGGCGGCGGTCGCTTACACGCTGATCGGGCGAATGTTGCTCAGTATCCTGGTCAAGCCGACCTCGAACTTTTTCGTCATGCGCTTTTTCCGCGTCGTGACCGATCCGGCCATCTACGTGATGCGGCCGCTGACGCCGCGCTTTCTGCATCCGTTCTTCGTGCCGCTCTATGTCGCCTTTTGGGTCTTTGTGCTACGCTTCGTGTTCGGGATGGTCATGCTCAACTTCGGTCTTGCGCCCACCCTCGCGCCGGCCGCCTGAGGCGCCACCCACTCCCCCGTCAGCCGCGAGCGTGACCTGCGGCGCAATGTCGTGGAGGGCTGCGGTATGGATCGGATACGCGAATTGGCTTGGCTGTCGGTGAGCCGCGCCTGCGGCTTCGCCACCCTGGCGATTTTTACCGTCATGATCGCCCTGTCCTTCGATCCCGTGATGGCCGCGAAGTCCGGCGCGGTCCTGTTCCTAATCGCGGCGGTCGCCCTGTGGATGCTGGCGCGCCTGGCGCCGACGCGCAATCCGCGCCGCACCGAAGTCTGGTACATGCTCGACCCGCACGAGCAGCCGGCATCCGTCGCTGCCCAACGCGTCATCGGCACGATCATGGCGGAGATTTACCGACGCTTCGCCCAATGGGCCTTGGCGGCGGGCATTGCGCTCTGGCTCATCAGCCTGCCGCTCAGCTGGATGTAACGGTCTGGCCTTTGGCCTGGCGAATCGCCCGCCAGACCTTTTCGGGCGTCGCCGGCATGTCGATATGCGTGATGCCATAGACTGACAGCGCATCGACGACGGCATTGGCAACGGCGGGCATGGAGCCGACGGTGCCCGCCTCGCCCGCTCCTTTGACGCCGAGCGGGTTTGTCTTGGTCGGTACCGGATTGCAGACCACGTCGATGTGGCACATATGGCCGGCGCGCGGCATGCCGTAATCTTGGAAGCTGGCCGTGAGCAACTGGCCGTCGCCGTCGTAGCGCACGTCTTCCATGAGAATTTGGCCGAGGCCCTGGGCGATGCCGCCGTGGATCTGGCCCTTCAGCAGCAGCGGATTCATCACGGTGCCGACGTCGTCGACCACCTTGTAGGCGACGACCTGAATCTGGCCGGTGTCCTCGTCGATCTCCAACTCGCAGACATGGCAGCCGTTCGGGTAGTTCGCCGCGGTGGCGGTATAGACCGCCTGCTCGATCAGGCCCGGCTCCATCCCCTTGGGGATTTCCTTCGGATTGAGGGCGATCTTGGCGATCTCCTTGATCGTCAGGCTGCGGTTGCTGCCTGGCGATGAAAATACGCCGTCGACGAATTTGATCTGTTCCGGCGTCGTCTCCAGCGCGTGGGCGGCGATGATGCTGGCTTTCGCCAGCAGCTTATCGGTCGCCAACAGCACCGCGCCGCCACCCAAGGTGGCCGAGCGCGAGCCGCCCGAGCCATGGCCGAAAGCGACCTTGTCGGTGTCGCCCGAGATATAGCGCACGTCGCTCATGGCTAGGCCGAGCTTGTCGCAGACGATCTGCTTGAACACAGTTTCATGGCCCTGGCCGTTCGACACCGAGCCGGCATAGATCGTCGCGCCGCCCGAGCGGTCGAAGCGCAGCTCGGCGCCCTCGACGCCGTTGTTGGCGGCTTTTTCGATGGTATTGGAGAAGCCGAGACCGCGTAGCTTGCCGCGCGTTTTGGCCTCCGCCCGGCGTTTGGCGAAATCGCCGTAGCCGGCGAGATCGAGGGCCATTGTCATGTTCTTTTCGAATTCGCCGGAATCGTATTTGAAAGTCAGGCCGGTCTTGTAGGGCATGGCCGAGGGGGGAATGGTATTGCGGCGGCGCAGCTCGGCCGGGTCGATCTTCAACTGGTCTGCCGCGATATCGACGATGCGCTCGATCATATAGGCCGCTTCGGGGCGCCCGGCGCCGCGATAGGGCCGCGTCGGGTTGGTATGGCTGAACAGGCCGACGACATGCACATGGATCGCCGGCGTGGTGTAAACGCCGGCCACCGAGCCGATGTTATTGACCGGCGGGTTGGTCGTGCCCTGCATCAGATGGCTGCCGAGATTGGCCAGGCTCTTGAGCTTGAGCGCGAGGAATTTGCCCTCGGCATCCAGCGCCAACGAAATATCGATAACATTGTCGCGCCCGTGCGAATCGCTCATGAAGGCTTCGGCGCGATTGCTCATCCATTTGACCGGCCGGCCGGTGAGCTTGGCGGCCAGCATGCAAAGGGGAATTTCCGGATAGATCGCGGACTTCATGCCGAAGCTGCCGCCGACATCGCCGGCGATCACGCGCAATTGCCCTTCGTTCACCTTGGCGAGGCGCGCGAGTTGCGCGCGGTAGGGATGCGCCCCCTGCACCGGCGTATGGACGGTGAAGGCCTCGTCCTCGGCGTCCCAGGCGGCGACGCAGCCGCGCGGCTCCATCGCGCTTGGCGCGACGCGGTTGATGACGAAGCGTTCGGAGATGACATGCTTGGCCTTGGCGAAGGCCTCGTCGACCATAGCCTTGTCGCCGATTTCATGGACGAAGCAGACATTGCCGGCGCAGTCGTCCCACACCAGCGGCGCGCCCGGTTCGGCCGCCGCTGCCGTGTCGGTCACGGCAGGCAGCGGCGCGTATTCTATGGCGACCGCTTCGGCGGCATCCATCGCCTGGGCCAAAGTCTCGGCGACGACGAAGGCGACCGGATCGCCGACGCGGCGCACGCGGTCCTTGGCCAAGGCCGGCGACGGCGTCGCATATTGCGGCGAGCCATCGGGCCGCTTGTAGGCGCCGCCGCCCGGGATGTCGCGATAGCCGGAGGCCGCCCAATCGGCGTGGGTCAGCACGGCGATGACGCCGGGCAGCGCCAGTGCGGGCGCCGTATCGAGCGACAGGATCTTTGCGTGGGCATGGGGCGAGCGGAGGAAGACGCCCTGGGCCATGCGCGGCAGCACGATGTCGCCGACATAGCGTCCGCCGCCCCGCAACAGCCGGGGGTCTTCGGAGCGCGGTACGCTCTGGCCCAATGCGAATTCGCCCATGGCTCTCTCCCCAACGATTATCTGTCTTTGCGCTATTTCAGCCCAACTGCGCATGTTACGCCAGAGCCGTCTGCGAAACGCGGAACGCCTCCATCCGCTGGTCGTTGACGGCAAGCCCGTCGCTCCCGATGATGTCATTTCCCCTTTGTCAGGTTACCGTATCGTGATCGTCATTCTCGTCTCCGCCCTGTTCAAGGCCTTCGGCCAGTTCGACGATCCCGCCTTGCGCCGCGTCATGTGGCGCGGTCTCGGCTATGCCGCCGTGCTGTTCGCCATCCTTCTGGGGCTGTCCTGGTGGGGCCTCTCTGCCCTGACCTTCTTCGACATCGGCTGGGCCGATACCCTGGTCACCGCGCTCGGCGGTCTGGCGGTCGCCGCCCTCGCTGTGCTGCTGTTTCCCGGCGCGATGATCGCCGTGCAGGGCGTGCTGCTCGACGATGCCGCCGAAGCTGTGGAAAAGCGGCATTATCCCCAAGTCTCTGCGGCGGCGCCGACGCTCGCCGTCTCGATCTGGGCCTCCTTGCGCCTCGGCCTCGCGACGGTGCTGCTGAACCTGCTGGTCCTGCCGCTCTACTTCATTCCGCTGGTGAACCTGGTCGTCTTCTATTCGCTCAACGGCTATCTCTACGGGCGGGAGTATTTCGAGCTGGTGGCGCTGCGCCGCATGTCGGGTGACGAGGCCAAGGCGATGCGCAAGCGTCATTCCGGCGGTCTCTTTATGGCCGGCTTGGTGTCCGCCGGTCTGTTCAGCATCCCGATCGTCGGCTGGTTCATGCCGGCGGTTGTCGCCGCCTTCATGGTGCATGTCTTCGAGGGACTGCGCCGCGCCGAACAGGGGCGCGTGCGGTGAGCCGGCCCGAAGACATTCTCGATTTCTGGTTCGGACCGCCCGGCTCCGCCGAGCGCGACCGCAAACGCGATGTCTGGTTCAAATCCGATCCGGCCTATGACGCCTTGCTGCGCGACAGCTTTCTCGCCGACCAGCAGCGCGCCGCCGCCGGGGAATATGATTTCTGGACGAGCACGCCCGAAGGCAGCTTGGCGCTTCTATTGCTGCTCGATCAACTGCCGCGCAATCTTTACCGCGACAGCCCCCAGGCCTTCGCGACGGACGCTCGCGCCCGCGATATCGCCGGTATTACCGTGCCGCGCGGCTTCGACCAGCTCTTGCCGCCGGTGTGGCGCTGGTTCGTCTATCTGCCGTTCGAGCACAGCGAGCGGCTGCACGATCAAGAGCGCAGTCTCAGGCTGTTCGGCGCTTTGCCCGCCACGCCCGAGCATGACGAAGTGAAGGATTACGCCAAACGGCACTATGATGTGATCAAGCGCTTCGGACGCTTTCCGCACCGCAACGCGATTCTTGGCCGGGAATCGACTCCCGAGGAAATCGAGTTTTTGAAGCAGCCCGGCTCATCCTTTTAAGTTCACGCCGCGCCACGTCCCGGGACGTTTACGCTGGCTGTCAGGATCGCTAATGACCGACGCCAAGCAACAGTCTTCCGCCAGCCAGTCCGTGCCCTTGCGCGGCTTAACCGCCGCCGAGGCGCGGATGCGCCTGAAATCCGAAGGCTATAACGAGTTGCCCCGCCAGGCATCGCGCACGCCGCTACGAATCGTCTTCGAAGTGCTGCGCGAGCCGATGCTGTTCCTGCTGCTCGGCGGCGGCGCGATTTACCTGTTGATCGGCGAACTTCAGGACGCGCTCATTTTGCTCGCGTTCGCGCTCTTTTCGATTTCCATCACGGTTGTCCAGGAAAGCAGAACCGAACGCGTTCTCGAGGCTCTGCGGGATTTGACGAGCCCGCGCGCGCTCGTTATCCGCGACGGCGAACGCCTGCGCATCGCCGGCCGCGAGGTGGTGCGCGGCGATCTGATCGTCCTTGTCGAAGGCGACCGCGTGCCGGCCGATGCGATGCTGCTGCAATGCCAAGACCTAGAGGCCGACGAATCGCTGCTGACCGGCGAATCGGCGCCGGTACGCAAGCGCCCGAACGATGCGAATCGCTCGGTCTCCCCGCCCCGTCCCGGCGGCGACGATCTAGCCTATGTCTTTTCCGGTTCGTTGATCGTACGCGGTTCGGCCGTCGCCGAAGTGATCGCCGTCGGCGCCCAGAGCGAAATCGGCAAGATCGGCCAATCGCTCAGCCTGTTGCAAAGCGAACCGCCGCGGCTGCAGCGGCAAACGCGCGGCCTCATCCGGGCATTTGCCGTGATCGGCGGCGTCGTCAGCTTACTGGCGGTCTTGCTCTACGGGTTCTTGCGCGGCGGCTGGCTCGATGCGTTGCTCGGCGGCATTACGCTCGGCATGTCGATGCTGCCGGAGGAGTTTCCCGTCGTCTTGACAGTTTTCATGGCGATGGGGGCTTGGCGAATCTCGCGTGCGCGCGTGCTCACGCGGCGCGCGGCGGCCATCGAAACGCTCGGCTCGGCCACCGTGCTCTGCACCGACAAGACCGGGACGCTGACCGAGAACCGCATGGCAATCTTGGAGTTGCGCCTGAAAGACGGGACGGCTTTCCGCGTCGATGGCAGCGCGCGACAGGCGATTGCTGCGGAATTCTTTGCGCTCGTCGAGACCGGTCGCCTGGCCAGCGCGCCGGAGCCGGTCGATCCGATGGAACGGGCCTTTCATGCCTTGCGCGCCACATGGCAAGACCAGGTGCCGCCGCTTTCCTTGAAAGACTGGCATCTCGTGCGGACTTACGGCCTGCGGCCCGACCTGCTTGCCATGTCGAATCTCTGGCAGCGAGACGGCGCGCAATCCGTGATCACGGCCAAGGGGGCGCCGGAAGCCATCGCCGAACTGTGCCGCTTCGATGCGGCCGCCCGCGCAGAACTCGTGCGACTGGTCGATGACATGGGCGCGCAGGGCCTGCGCGTATTGGGGGTCGCGCGCGGCCGGTTCGACGGCGAGGATTGGCCGGACTCGCAGAGCGACTATGATTTCGAATTTCTCGGCCTCGTCGGCTTGGCGGATCCCTTGAGGGCGAGCGTGCCGCAAGCGGTTCGCGAATGCCGGTCGGCCGGCATCAAGGTGATGATGATCACCGGTGACTATCCGGCGACCGCCGGCGCCATCGCCCGTCAGGCCGGCCTTGCGGATGGGGATATCGTCAGCGGCGCCGAGCTCGAAGCCATGTCCGATGACGAACTGGCGTCGTGCGTGCGAAGCGCCAGCGCGTTCGCGCGGGTTCTTCCTGAGCAGAAGTTGCGCATCGTCAATGCATTGAAAGCCAATGGCGAGATCGTCGCAATGACGGGCGACGGGGTCAACGACGCGCCTTCGTTGAAGGCCGCGCATATCGGCATCGCCATGGGCGGGCGCGGCACCGACGTCGCGCGCGAAGCATCGTCGATCGTGCTGCTCGACGACGATTTCGGTTCGATCGTCAAATCGGTGCGTCTCGGACGGCGCATCTACGATAATTTGCGCAAGGCCATCTGCTTCATTGTGGCAGTTCATGTGCCGATCGCGGGATTGGCCTTATTGCCGCTCTTGTTCGGCTTGCCGATTCTCTTCTGGCCGATGCACATCGCTTTTCTCGAGATGGTGATCGATCCGGTCTGCTCTCTGGTCTTCGAAGCCGAGACCGAGGAGGAGGACGTGATGACCCGCCCGCCCCGCCCGGTGTCGGAGCCGCTTTTGCCTGGCCGGTTGATCGGCTGGGGCCTTCTGCAGGGCGTGACCGCCTTCGTCTTGGTGGCCGGCATTTACCTCGTCGCGCTGGATCGCGGCTTGGCGGAGAACGAAGTGCGGGCGTTGACCTTCTTTTCGCTGGTGATGGCGATCGTCGGCCTGATTTTGCTCAATCGTTCGTTCAGCGCCTCGCTGCTGACCGCGCTCAAGCGTCCCAATCGGGCCCTCGTCCTGGTCTTTACGGCGGTGCTGCTGATGCTCGGTGCGACTCTGGCCTGGCCCTTCACCCGCGAGCTGTTCCGCTTCGGCCCGCTGCACCCAGACGATCTCGCCCTGGCATTCAGCGCTGGCGTTCTGCTCTTGCTCCTACTCGAAGCTGCGAAGGGCTTTTACCGCCGGCGTTAGCCTGTCCGCTCAAGTCGTCGTCGGCACGCCCGGCCGGTCGCTGGACAGCGATTGCGCTTGCACCAGCTCGGCGAACTCTCCGCCGTGCGCCATCAGCTCTTGATAGGCGCCGCGTTCGACGATACGGCCGTCTTCCATCACCAGCACGAGGTCGGCACGGCGGATCGTCGAGAGCCGATGGGCGATGACGAAGGTCGTACGGCCTTCCATCAGCGCATCGAGCGCCGCTTGGACCTTGGCCTCGGTGACGGTGTCGAGCGCGCTCGTGGCTTCGTCGAGAATCAGAATTGGCGGATTTTTCAGCAACGCGCGGGCAATGGCGATGCGCTGGCGTTCGCCGCCTGACAGCGAGCGGCCGCGTTCGCCCACCAGGGTGGCGTAGCCCTGCGGCTGCGCCATGATGAAATCATGGGCCTGGGCCAGCTTCGCCGCCGCGATCAATTCCTCGTCCGTGGCATCGGGTTTGCCGACGCGCAGGTTGGTGGCGATGGAGCGGTAAAACAAAGTGCTTTCCTGAAAGACGACGCCGATGTTGCGGCGGAGCGATGTCAGGGTCACGTCGCGGATATCATGGCCGTCCACCGTGATGATGCCTTTGCGCGGATCCCACAGGCGGTGCAGCAGGCCCATGGCAGAGCTTTTGCCGGCGCCGGTCGGCCCGACGATGGCGACCATCTGGCCGGCCTTCACATCGAAGGTCAGGTCCGCCAGCGTGTCGCGCATGCCGTCGTAAGATAGCGCCACGTCCTTGAAGGTGATGTCGCCGCGCACGTCGGTTAATTCGATCGCGTCCGGCCGTTCGATCACGGAGGATCGCGAGTCGAGGACGCCGAAAAACTCCTCGAGCGAATGCATCTGGAAGAACAGCTTGCCGGCGAAGCCCATGGCTTGCTCGAGGCGGCCGATCAGCAAGGTCGCGAAACCCATGAAGGCGACGATCTCGCCGACCGTGGTCAGGCCCTGCAGGAACAGCCATGTACCGAGCAGGAAGATGGAAATGACGGTCAGCGTCGAGGACGCCCGCGTCAGCACGGTGACGACGGCCCACCAAGTCAGCACCGGGAATTGCGCGCGCAGCACGCGCTGCGTCAGATCGCCCAGCTGCTGCACTTCGAGCGCGAGACGCACGAAGCTTTGGATCAGGTTGATGTTGCCGAGGGCGTCGCCAGCTCGTTCAGCCAACTCGGAATGGAATTCCTGCACCGAGGACTGCGCTTTTTCGGTGCGGCTGATCACCAGAACGGACAGGGCCGAGAAAATCACCATCAACACGATAATCAGAAGCGACAGCCGCCAATTCATCAACAGCGTCATCGGCAGCAGCACCACCAGGATGACGAAGGTCGAGAGATGTTCGCGGAAGAAGGAGAGCCAAATGCCGAACAGGTTATCCGCGCCCTCCAGCATGACCTTCAGCAAACGGCCGGAATGGGTCGCGCCGTGGAAGGACAGCGGCAACGACAGAACATGTTCGAAATAGGTCGAAAGCGCCGCGAGACGGCGGCGGTGCGCCATGCGGTCGGAATGCAGCGCGACGAAAATATTGGCGACGATGCCGCCGATGCCGACGACGCCCCAGATAGCGAGGAGCTGGAAGCTGGCCGTCCAGATTTCGTCGGGCGGCTTGCCGCTGGCGTTGGACAGGGTATCGACGACCCGGCCGAACAGCACCGGTTCGAGAAACTGCAGGCTGGCGAGCGCGACGTCGGCCACGGCCAGGACGATGGCTAGATTTTTCTCGGGGCGGAGCAGGCCGAGAACCCGGCCATAGATGCGGAGGAATTTCATGTATCAATTCTATAGCGCGATCCCGAGCTTATGGCGAATAGACGATGATTTTGTCGGAAGAGACCTTAGAATAAGCCCATGATGAGCCCGCCCCGCCTATGGCAAAACCTCACCTGGCCCGAAATCCAGGCGCTGGATCCGGCGCGCACGGTGGCCGTGCTGCCGGTCGCTGCCATAGAGCAGCATGGACCGCACCTGCCGCTGTCCGTCGATGCCGACATCAACGCCGGCCTGCTGGCGCGGACGATGGAGCTGATCCCGGCTGACGTGCCGGCGCTCCTGCTGCCGCCGCAGGTCGTTGGCTACAGCCTGGAGCATACGGATTTCCCCGGCACGCTGTCGCACGATCCGGAAACCTTGCGCCGCGTCTGGGTTGAGATCGGCCAATCGGTCAGCCGCGCCGGCCTGCGAAAGTTGCTTATTCTCAATTCGCATGGCGGGCAGCCGCAGGTGGCGGGCATCGTCGCGCGCGAATTGCGCGCCGCCGCAGACATGATGGTGGTCACGGCGGCGAGCTTCGCACTTGGCCTGCCGGCCAATCTTCCGGGTGGCCTGTTTCCGGACGACGAGTTGCGCCATGGCATCCATGGCGGCGCGATCGAGACCTCGCTGATGCTGCATCTCAAGCCGGATGCGGTGCGGCGCGACAAGATTGCCGATTTCCCCTCCGCCGCCCGGCAGGTCGAAAAGGACTACAAATTGCTGCGACTTGAAAGCGAGGCGGTGCAAACCGCTTGGATGACGCAGGATTTGAACAGTCACGGCGCTTGCGGCGATGCCCGCCTCGCCACGGCAGAGGCGGGGCGCGCGATTTTAGAACATATGGCGGAGCGTCTCGCCAGGCTGTTGACCGAAATCGCCGCCTATCCGCTGGCGAATCTAAAGACTCGTTCCTAACGGCCCAGCATTCGCAGCAGTGTGCGATCCTGGCGGATGAAGTGATGGAACAGCGCGCCACCGACATGGGCGCACAGCGCCAAAGCCATCAAGATGCCGATCAGCTTGTGCGCGCCGAGGATTTTTTCGGATAGCGGCTCGTTCTTCGCCATCAGGCTGGGCAATTCTCCCAGCCAGAAAAAATCGATCGTGGCGCCGTAAGTCGAAACGCCGAGATACCCGAGGATGGGATTGACCAGCAGACCGGCGTAGAGCGCCCAATGGGTCAGCGTCGCCGCATAGCGCATCAGCTTGGGGATGTCGGCCTGCATCGGCGGCGGCGGATTCTTGAGGCGATAGATCAAGCGCGCGATGACGAGCGGCCAGACGACGATGCCGAGCGATTCATGCAGCGTGTAGATGAAATCCATCGTCGGGCCGGGATCGACGCGGCCCATCGCCACGCCAAGCGGAATAATCGTCAGAACGATGGCCGCCGTCAGCCAATGAAAGCCGATCGCGCCATGCGAATAAGCGTCACCCTCGCGATATGGATTGGGTGCCTTGACGCCGCCGATGCTGGACATCCCCGTCTCTCCCCTAAGGCCGTTCCTGCAGGAGACGGCGACTAGGCGCGAGAATGCACCTTGCGGGCGGGCTCGTTCAAGTCTTCCAGCATATGGCCGGCCCGCTTGGCCTTGGCGTCGAGGTAGCGCTGATTGGTGGCGTTGACCGGCGCGAGCAAAGGAATTCGCCCCATTATCTCGATGCCATACTCGGCCAAGCCCGAGAGCTTGGCCGGATTGTTTGTCAGCAGCGAGACGCGGGCGACGCCGAGCAATTCGAGCATGCGCGCGGCGGCATCGTAGCGCCGTTCATCGGTGGCGAAGCCGAGCGTGGTGTTGGCGTCGATAGTATCGAGGCCGCGGTCCTGCAGGCCATAGGCCCGCATCTTGTTGGCGAGTCCGATACCGCAGCCCTCCTGGTCGAGATAGAGCAGCACGCCGCCACCCTTGTCGGACAGGATTTCGAGCGACATCTGCAACTGATCGCCGCAGTCGCAGCGCTTGGAGCCGAAAACGTCGCCGGTCAGGCAGCAGCTATGCAGCCGCACCGGCACCGGCTTGGAGATGTCGGGCGAGCCGATGACTACAGCCGTCATGTTGCGGCCGAGCATGTCGCGGAAGATCACGAACTCGGTGGCGATATTCTTGTGCAGCGGCACGCGAGCCCGCGAGATCAGCTTCATCGACCGCGTGGCTGCGGCACGGAAATGCATAACGTCTGCCGCCGCCGCTTCGCTCGCCTGCGGCGCGATGGCGGCGCGTGCGTCATCGCTGGCCGAAAGGATCAGGGCCGCTGGCAGAACCTGCGCGAGCTTGGCCAACTCGATGGCGGCGACGGCGGCGCTGCCGCCGGCCCGCGCCGGCGCGCTGAGACGCGTGGACGGCGCGGCGGCCAAATCATGAATACGCGCTGCAGTCATCTTATCGTCGAGTGGAATGATGGCGACCACACCGGCGGTCGAGCCGAGCGCTGCGGCGCGGTTCGCGGTGATCGCGAGGCCGAGCGGTTGATGCGCCGCGCGGCGCAAATGATCGAGGCGTGCATCGTCCAGACCTTCGACCGTCAGGACGATTTGTAGATCGTCGCCGTCGCGCAGCAATACGGGGGCGCCGGCCCGAAAATCGCTCAGCGCGCGATTGGCGGAGAGAGTAGCGGCATTGCCGAAAGAATGATCGAACACGCGAAAACCTTCCTGCCGCTTAACAGCGGCGCCATTTAAGCCAATTGTTTTTTTGTGATAACCCGTGGCGATTGAGCGCTGTTCTTACGCATGGCGAAGCGACGAATTCAGGGTATCATCGAACGGCGCGCATTGACCATGCGCCGCCAATCGCCAAGTTATCACAAAGCCTTGATTACGCTTTTTTATCAATATCATGCCGTTCAACCTGCCCGCTCCTTTTGCCTCTGCCGCCGACGTTCCGGACGCCGTTTGGGCGGCCATCCGTTCCGCTGCGCGCGCCGGCGACGATCTATCCATCGCCGTCGCCAAGCCCTGGCGGGATTTGTTCGCCCCGCTTTGCCGGCCTGACTTTGTCTTAGGCCAACTCGGTCAATCACTCGATGGGCGCATCGCCACGCCCGCCGGTCATTCACATTACATCAATGGCCCGAAAGCCATTGTGCACCTGCACCGTTTACGCGCCCTGGCCGATGCCGTCGTCGTCGGGATCGGAACCGCCATCGCTGACGATCCCATGCTCACGGTCCGCCATGTCGAAGGAAAGAACCCGGCCCGCATCGTGATCGATCCGACGGGGCGTTTGCCAGCCGCCGCCAAATCGTTAACGCCGGATGGCACCCGTCGTTGCATCCTTACGAAGGCAAACCATCAACTGGATGTGGCCGACGATATTGAAATCATTCCCATTCGCGTTGGCGACCAGGGCAAGTTCGATCCGGTCGATCTGATCGCCGCTCTCAACGGCTTGGGGTTCCGCCGGATTCTGGTGGAAGGCGGTGCGGCCACCCTCTCGGCGTTCCTCGCTGCAGGCTGCCTGGACCGCTTGCATCTCGTCGTTGCGCCGCTGATCATCGGCTCTGGCCAGATTGGGCTGGCCCTGCCGCCGATCGAAAAACTCGATGCGGCGATTCGCCCGCCGACCGGCATTTATCAGCTCGGCTCGGACGTACTGTTCGACTGCGCCCTGTCGCAATCCTAAGCGGAACTCCGCCTAGGCCGGGACCGCCCAAAGATCCTGATGGCCGACCATAAGTTCGGCAGTGCCGTTGTCGATGGCGGCCAATCGCGCCTCCCGCCAGGCGGCGAGCGATGCGGCGGGCATCTCCTTCAACTCGGCGATGGCGTCATGCCAGCCGCCGATGAGTTGGCGCTGCAAATCGGCGTCCGCGGCGCTGAGCCGCCAATCGGACGGCCCGAGCATCACCTTGTAGCCGGCGGATTGGAATAGGCGTTGTGCCGTCTCCGTCGCCGTGGGGCCGAGCGCCGGACCGAAGCCTTTGTCATGGCGCTGATGGCGATTGAAGGCCGCCACCGCCGCGGCGTCATGGTCGTCATGCGGCGCGCAAGACATGCGGCCGTCATAGGTTAGCGCGGCATAGACCGGCAGCCGCCGCTTGGCCGCCTCTTTGACGAATTGCGTCAGCCATGGCTTCGAAACGAGATCGAAGAAGGCCGACGTCGTCAGCAGGTCGGTCGGTAAAGCCAAGACGGAGGCGACATCGTCGCTCAAATCGGCGCGCTGCGTCGAAATTTCCACACCATCGCCGGCGCTGAGCCGCGTGGCCGATTCGAGCAAGGCTTCGTCGTAGTCGACCAATGTCCAGCTTTGCCCCGGCGGCAGATGTTTGGCGACGGCCCGTAACGTGGAGCCCTGACCGCTCGCCAGATCGGTGACCGACAGATCCGTGCGCCCGGCGAAGTACGCCGCAATGCCAGCGAGCAATTCCTTGTTGCGCGCGGCATGGTCGGCCGGTTCGCGCAATGCCAACCATTCACCAGAAAAACTCATAGCTCGAAACTCATTGGGCCCTCGCCGGTTGATAACGACGCAACAGATCGATGAAAACGCTCACACAGTCGGACCAGCGGGGCAAGCGCGCGTTTCGCGCCGCTTGCGCGGCCGCGTCTCGCATCGCCTTGTCGGCGATCAGCGGGCGCAGCGCGGCGGTCAGCGCCGCCGCATCGCCCGGCGCGACCAGCTTGCCGGCGGCCGGCGGCAGCAAGGCCGGCGCTTCGCCGACCGCCGTGGCGACGATCGGCAGGCCATGGGCCAAGGCTTCGCTGAACACCATGCCGTAACCTTCATAGCGCGAGGCCAGCACGAACAGGTCGGCGCCGCGATATCGGGTCGCCAGTTCCTCATCGGACAGCGCGCCGGCGAGGGTCACGCGGGCTTCCAGGTCAAGGCGTCGGATCGCCGCTTGTAATGCTTCTGTCGCCGGCTTGTCGCGTGTTGCATCGCCGACGATGGTGAGATGCCAGGGCAGATCGGCGAGCGGCGCCAGCGCTTCGACCAGCATGTCATGGCCCTTGCGGGCGATGACGGAGCCGACGCTGAGCAGTTGAATCGTCTGGCCGTCTCCGCCGGCGGCGAACGGCGCCTGTTCGACGCCGGGCAACGCGACGCTGAGCCTATCCCGGGATAAGCCATAGTCCGATACCAGGATATCCGCCGTTGCCGGGCTGGTGACGACGACATGGCGCGTGGCGGCCAAGGCTCGGCGTTCGCTGGCGCGCAAGGCGTCCGCCAGTTGCGGGGCCAGCCCGCTTTCGAGGGCCAGCGGATGGTGTACCAGGGCGATCAGCGGCGCATGGGCCGGCAGATGGCGGCCGATCTCCGGCAAGGCGCCGAGCGCTAGGCCATCCACCACCACAGGACCAGCGGGCAAGCCGGCGAAGGCACGGTAACTGGCCGTCAAGGTCGGTGCGTCGGGTTGCGGGAAACTTTCGCCGAGGGTCAGCAGGTCGACGCGCTGCCCCGCCGCGCGCAGGCCGTTCACCACATGGCGGTCATAGCGATAGCCGCCGGTCGGCGTGTCGAGGCTGCCGGGAATGACGAAACTGAGGCGCATCGAGTCCTGGTTAGGCAAGCGGCCCCTCGTAAGCGGCGCGCGCCGTGTGGGATTCGCCGATTGTGACGCGGATGGCGGTGATTTCCTTGCCGGCGCGGCCAAGGTCGCCCGCTTTGGCACGGATGGCCAGGCGGTCGAATAGGACCTTGCAGAGGAATTCCGTGGTGGTGTTCTTGCCCTTGAACTCCGGCACATCGTCGAGGTTGCGGTAGTTGAGCGGTTCGAGGGTCTCCTTCAGCACGTTCACCGCCAGACCGATATCGACGACCAAGCCGGCGTCATCGAGTTCCTTGGCGTAGAAGGCGGCATCGATCACGAAGGTCGCGCCGTGCAGGCGCTGGGCCGGACCGAAGACCTCGCCCTGGAAGCTATGGGCGATCATCACATGGTCACGAACTTCGACATAAAACATAAAAACCTCAGATGGATACAGGTTTAATTTAAGAAATAGGATAGGCAATGGGCTGACAGAGTACGCCGCCGCCCGGTTTAAGGATCTCCGGCAGTTTGGCCGGTAAGTCGGCGGCGGCGATAGGCGATTCGAGCAAAATATCGAGCCGGTCGTCGCGCAACAAATTGAGGGCGGCCTCGAGACGGCGGCGGTAGCTCCAGCGCGCCCGCTGATTGGGTGCCACCTTGCCGACCTGGCTGGCGATCAGCCGCAGGCGGCGGCTGTGGAACGCGCCGCCGAGCGCCACGGGAATCTGCCCGGCGCCGTACCAGCTCATTTCGATGACGGTGGCCTCGTCGCCGGCGCAGTCGATGGCGGTGGCCAAGCCGCTGCCGACGCCGCTGGCGTGGAACACCACGTCGCAATCGCCCGGCGCGGCGCTGGGCAAGGCGAACTGCAGGCCAAGCGCGGCGGCTTGCTTGGCGCGCGCCGGTTGCACGTCGATCAGCGTGACTTCCGCGCCCGGCAGGCGACCGGCGAGGTAGCCGACCAGGAGGCCGACCACGCCGCCGCCGATCACGTTGATGCGCTGCGCCGCCGTGGCGCCGGAGTCCCAAAGGGTATTGAGCGCCGTCTCCATATTGGCGGCGAGCAGGGCGCGCATCGGCGGCAGGCCTTCGGGCAGCACAGCGCCGCCGTCGAGCGGCAGATCGTACAGGTTTTGGTGCGGATGCAACGCAAAGACGGTCTGGCCGATCACATTTGCGGGACCATCCTCGACGCGCCCGACCGCCGCATAGCCATATTTGACCGGAAAGGGAAAGTCGCCGATCTGCATCGGGGCGCGCATGCGCTGATGCTCGCTCGCCGGGACTTTGCCATGAAAAACAAGGCTTTCGGTGCCGCGGCTGAGAGCGCTGAAGAGCCCACGCACGCGCATGTGCGCGGCATTCAAAGACGGTAAGCTCTCGCTCCGCCACTCCGCCTGTCCGGGCGCTGCATACCACAGCGCTTCCGCTTGCCCCTGTTTCGCCATACCGCTTTATTACGCTCCGAATTGGTCCCCAGATTGATCCGTGGACGGTTACGGCGCGAACAATAAGCCGTAACGTCCGACTCGCAAAATCGTCATCAGGATTTGCCGTGCAGCTTTTCGCCCGCCGCGCTCTGTTCTTCACCCTGATCGGGCTCACCATGGCGGGTATGTTCGCCCTGATGGCCTATGCGCTGTCGGACGGCGGCTTCGACTGGGTCGATGGTCTGATCCTGGTGGCCTATGCCCTCACCCTGCCCTGGCCGACGCTCGGCCTGTGGAACGCCAGCCTCGGCCTCGGCCTGATGCTGTTCGCGCGCGACCCGGAAGCGGCCGCCTCGCCGATCTCGCGCCTCGGCGACAGCGACGCGCCGATCACCACCAAGACGGCCATCGCGATCTGCGTGCGCAACGAGGACCCGGCCCGTCTGCGCCGCAATCTCTCGGCCATGCTCGCCGACCTCGAGGGCAGCGCTGCGCTCGGTCATGTGTCCTGCTTCGTCCTTAGCGATACCAACAAGCCGGAGATCGCCGCCGGCGAGGAAAGCGTGGCCGACGATCTTGCCGCCTCCTACGCCGGCCGCATCGCGATCACCTATCGCCGCCGCACCGTGAATACGGATTTCAAGGCCGGCAATATCCGCGACTTCTGCGACCGCTGGGGCGACAGCTACGATTTCCTCATCGTGCTCGATGCCGACAGCTACATGAGCGCCGCCGCCATGATTCGCATGATCCGCGTCATGCAAGCCAAGAGCGATCTCGGCATTGCCCAGAGCCTGACCGTCGGCATGCCCAGCGCCAGCCCCTTCGCCCGCGTCTTCCAGTTCGGCATGCGCCTCGGTATGCGCAGCTACACTTTGGGTGCGGCGTTCTGGCAAGGCGACTGCGGCCCCTATTGGGGCCACAACGCGATCATCCGCCTGGCGCCGTTTGTCGAACATTGCCACCTGCCCAAGCTGCCCAGCGGCAAGCCGATCCTGAGCCATGATCAGGTCGAAGCCGTGCTGATGCGCCGTGCCGGTTACGAGGTCCGCGTGCTGCCGCTGGAAGACGGCACCTGGGAAGAGAACCCGCCGACGCTGCTCGAGTTCATGCGCCGCGATCTGCGCTGGTGCGAAGGCAACATGCAATATTGGCGCTTGCTCGCCATGAAGGGCATCAAGCCGATCAGCCGGTTCCAACTCGTCTTTGCTATTTTGATGTTCATCGGCGCGCCGGCCTGGATGGTGCTTGTCGGCTTGTTCTCCGTGCGCGATCTGATCGTCGGCACGGAATTCCCGCTGTTCCGCGCCGAAGCGGCGCAATGGTCGCTGATCCTGATGATGGTGATGATCTTCGCGCCGAAGATCGCCAGCTCGATCCGCGTGCTGCTGCATCCGGCCGAGCGCCGCGCCTTTGGCGGCGGCATCCGTTTCATCGGCAACCTGTTGCTGGAAACCGTCTTTACCTCGCTGCTCGCGCCGATCATGGCGGTGACGCAGACGATCTTCCTGGGCGGTCTCGCGCTCGGACGCACCATCGGCTGGACCAGCCAATTGCGCGATGACCATGCGGTGCCGGTCTCCGCCGCGTTCAACCGGCTATGGGCGCAAACGCTCTGCGGCCTCGTCGCGACCTATCTGTTCGCGCAAATCTCCCTTGCCGCCGTGCTCTGGGCGGCGCCGATCCTGGTCAGTTTGATCATCGCCGTGCCCTTCGCGGTGCTGACAGCCCTGCCCGCGCTCGGTCTCGCCTGCGCCCGCTTCGGGATCGGCCGCATTCCGGAAGAGACCCTGCCGCCGTCCGCCCTCGCGCCGCTCCATCTGCCGGCGCTCGTGGCCCATGGCAAGTCCGTGGTCGGCCAGCCCGTGAAAGCCTTATCTTAGGATCTGCGCCGATCGCCTGAAGAGCGCAACGCGCTTCTCCGTCTGACGTCCTGTTCCGCAGCTTGCGTCCTCCCAGCCGATGTGTTGCAGTTCTCGCAACAGGCCGAGACAAGGGCCGTTCATAGGGAGGATTTCATGCGACACATCCGCTACAGCGGCATTTGCGCCGCGCTCGCTGCATTGGCTGCTGCCGCGCCGGCCATGGCGCAATCGCCCGCCGAATTCTTTAAGGGCAAGCAGATTTCCTACATCATCGGATACAACCCCGGCGGCACGTACGATATATATTCGCGGATCGTGATTCCGCATCTGTCGCGTCATATTCCGGGCCAGCCGACGATCGTGGCGCGCAACATGCCGGGCGTCGCTAGTCTCAAGGCGGCGAGTTTTCTCGCCAACCAAGCGCCGCGCGACGGCACGGCTATCGGCATGATCAGCCAGGCCGTGGCGCTGGAGCAGGTACTCAAAAACCCGGCTGTGGATTTCGACGTGCGCGCGCTTGGCTGGCTCGGCCGACTGGCCTCGGTGGTCGAAACGACGGTGGCTTGGCACACCTCGCCTGTGAAGACTCTAAAAGACGCGCAAACGATGGAATTGATCATCGGCGCGACCAGCGCGCGCAGCACCTCGGACAGCATGCCGAAGCTGATGAATTCGCTTGGCGGAGCGAAGTTCAATGTCGTGCTCGGCTACCAGGGCACGACGGGTGCCATGCTCGCCATGGAGCGCGGTGAAGTCCAAGGCTCGCACGCGACTGTCGAAAACCTCCTGCTGGGCAAGCCCGACTGGGTGAAGGATAAGAAAATTTCGATTCTCGTTCAGTATTCGCAGCGGCGTCATCCAGCCTTCCCCGACGTGCCTGCCATGGTCGAGGTCGCAAAAAGCTCCGATGATCGTCAGTTGCTCGCGCTTTACGGCAGCACGGCCGAAATCGGGCGCGCCATCATGACGCCTCCGGGCCTTCCCAAGGATCGGCTTGCGGCCTTGCAAAAGGCCTTTAGCGACATGGCGAAGGATACTGCCTTCGTCGCCGAAGTCGAGAAGCGCAAGATGGAGTTCGACCCGATGAGCGGCGAAGATCTGTTCAAGCTCATCCAGGAAACGCTCAACGTGAGTCCGGCAGTGGCGGCACGTGCTGCCGCGGCGCGCGAATAAAGGACGGCCCGGCGAGCCACCGAACTGATAGCGGGCCGTCGCTCTCTCTTGGGGGGCAGCCTGGACCGAGGCTCACGGTTTCGACCGCCGGCGCTGAAATTGGGGCAGCGACATGCTAGCTTGTCGGCGTGGATAATTCTCTGGCGCCCTCCCTTCTCGCTTCGCTTCGGCAGCGCCTCGATGCGCTCGGCGAAGCATTCATCGTGGGCGGCGCGGCTGGGTGGAGGCTGGCGCTGGCCGTCCTCGTCATCGCCTGGGCCGCCTATGCGGCCCATTGGCCGCTGACCGGCCAGGTCATCCCGTGGGACGCCAAGGATTTTTACTATCCCGTCTTGCGCGCTTTGGCGTCCGCCCGCGCGTCCGGCGAAAGCGGCTTTTGGAATCCGTATCTCTATTCGGGCTACGCGGCCGTCGCCGATCCGCAGTCCTGGCTTTTCGTGCCCGGATTCCGCCTGCTCGCCGAATTGAACGGCGCGCCGAGCATGATGCTGACCGATCAGGTGCAACTGCTGCATCTGTTGGCCGGCGGTCTCGGCCTGCTCGTGTTGTTGCGCGCCTTCGGCTATGCGCCGGCGGCGGCCCTGCTCGCGGCGCTGGTCTTCATGTTCGGCGGCGTCGCCGCCAGCCGTCTGCAGCACAGTTTGATGATGGTGAGCTACGCCTACCTTCCCTGGGCACTCTGGCTTCTGCATCGCGCGCTGCATCGCGAGGCGCGCCCGGCGCGCTTGCTCGCCTCTCTCGGCTTCGGTCTCGTCGGCGGCATCATGGCGCTCGACCGCGATCAGGCGGCATTTCTCAATTGCTGGCTGCTGATCGGCGCCGCGCTGTGGTGGCTGTCCGGCCAGTGGTCCCGCATCGTCAATTTGTTGCCGGCGGCGGCGATCGGCTTGGCGATCCTCGCCTTGCCGACCGCGCTGACACTCGACGCCTTGGCCGGCAGCACGCGACCCGAAATTGGCTATGAACTCGCCGCCTACGCCTCGCAACAGCCTGCCTCGTTGCTGACCCTGTTTGCGCCGAATATTTTCGGCAATCTCGATAACGGGCGCTATTGGGGGCCCGGCCTGTTGCCGTGGATGGCGCTGGCCCCGCTCGGCAACGACTGGAGCGATGAGACGACGAATTATCTCTATATCGGCCTTGTCCCTTTCGCCCTGTTGCTGACGGCCATCGCGCGGCACGGGCGCTGGCCCGCGGGCAGCGCTTTCTTCGCCGCCGGCGGGCTCTTCGCCCTGCTCTATGCGCTCGGCGCCTTCACACCGGCTTTCCGCCTGTTCTACGACTGGCTGCCGGGGGTTTCGCTGTATCGCCGGCCGAACGACGCGGCCTTTCTGCTGAACGCCATGTTGGCCTTGCTCGTCGGTGCCGCCGCCCAGAAATGGCTGCGTCAGCCGCATGGCTGGTCGCGTGCCGGGCTGGCGATCTGCGGATTGCTTCTGTTCGCGGCCACCCTCGCCGCATTGTGGCTGGCCGCGCGCTTCGGCCAGCTGCCCGGCGCGCTGGCGCCGCTGGCCTTTGGCCTCGGCGGGGCGGCGGCGGCGCTGGCGCTGCTGCATTGGCGCCGGGGCGGCGTGATGCTGCTCTGTCTCATCGCGGCGGCGGATCTGATCGCGCATAATGCCGCCGCTAGATTCAACGCGACGCCCCAAGCGCAGATGGCGGCGTACCAGCCGGCGGGCGCGCAACTGGCAGGCGCTATCCAGGAGCGTCTCGCCGCGCCCGGCGGCCCCTATCGTGCCGAAATCTTCGGCCTTGGCGGCGATTGGCAGAATGCGGCGATGGCCTACGGCATCGAACAGACGCTCGGCTATAGTCCACTGCGCCGCGCCGATTATGTCGCCGCGACCGGCGCTTATCAGAACAATCACGGTCCCGAGCGCCGCATGACATCGGCCTTCACGGGCTATGACAGCACATTGGCGCGGCTGCTCGGCATCAAGCTCGTGGTGACCGGAGTGCCGGTTGCACAAATCCTGCCGCCGCAGGCGCACCGCTCGCTGCGCTTGGTCGATCGCGTCGGCGACGCCTTCCTCTACGAAAACGCCGCTGCCCTGCCGCGCGTTCTGCTCGTCGGCCGCGCCGAACCCGAAGGGAAGGTCTTGCCGGAGGATCCCGATGCGCGCGTGCAGATCGCCGGACTTCCCATGCCGATTGGCGATCCCGGCCCCGTCGGCCAGGTTGATATTCTGGCGCGGAGTCGCGACGAAATGCGTCTCGTGGCGACTGCCGAGCGGCCAGCCTATCTGGTGATCAATGAACTTTACGATCCGGCCTGGACGGCGACCACGGCGAGCGGCAACCGGCTTGAGATATTGCGCGCCAATGGTCTGTTCCGGGCCGTTGCCCTCCCGGCGGGGACGACGGAGCTTTTGCTGCGCTACGAGCCCCTTTCGCCGGGCGCTTTGGCAAGTTTGGCCGGGCGCATTAATACATTCAAATAATGTATAATATAATAATTGACATATAATATCCGCTAATTATAGTCCCGCCAGCTTATCCCTCATCCAGGAGACTTCTCATGCGCAAGGGCCTTATCGCTCTCGCCGTCGCTCTCACCCTCGGCGCCGCCGGTACGGCGGAGGCCAAGCGTCTCACCGACCGTCCGTTGGTCGACGCCGCGTGGTTGAAGCAGAACCTCAACAATCCCGATCTGCTGGTCATCGACATCCGCCCGCAAGCGGAAGGCGGCGGCGCGGCCGGCTTCGCCAAGAGCCACATCCCCGGAGCGGTGTTCGCCGATTACAACAGCTACGGGTGGCGCACCACGCTCGACGGCGTTCCCGGCATGCTGCCGCCGGTGAAGGAAGTCGAGTCTTTGATCGGCAAGCTCGGCGTCAACGGCGATAAGCATGTCGTCGTCATCCCGACCGGCCAGAACTCCTCCGACTTCGGCAACGCCGCGCGCGTCTATTGGACCTTCAAGGTTCTCGGCCATGATGCGGTCTCGGTGCTCGACGGCGGCTGGCGCGCCTGGACGGCGGACGCCAGCAATCCGGTCGCGGCCGGCGCTGTGACGCCCAAGCCGGCCGTCTTCACCGCCAAGTTCCGCGACGCGCTGTTCGCCAGTACGGCGGAAGTCGAGACGGCGCGCAAACAGAGCGTGCCGCTGGTCGATGCCCGCCCCAACGATCAGTACATCGGCAAGACCAAGAGTCCGGTCGCCAAGGCCTTCGGGACCATTCCGGCCGCAGTGAACGTCGAGAACACCAGCTTCTACGACGACAAGGCCGGCAAGTTCATCAGCAAGGCCGAGATCGCCACTCTGCTCGACAAGGCTGGGGTCAAGAAGGACGGCGACATCGTCGCGTTCTGCAATACCGGCCATTGGGCCTCGGTCGCCTGGTTCGGCATCAGCGAGGTCTACGGTAACCAGAAGACGACGCTCTATGACGGCTCGATGGCGGAATGGACCATGGACACGGCGCGTCCGGTCGAACGCAAGTTCACGCCTTAAGCCAGCGCTTTTCTCGCCTTGCCTCTCGCAGCGAGCCGGGACATTGTCCCGGCTCGCTCCTTATTGAAGACATGCCCATGAGCCTCTCATCCGTTTCGCCTTACAGTCCGCCGCAATCGGATCGCGGCACCGTCCTTGCCGTCGTGCTGGCCATATTGCTCGGCGCGATCGCCTTGACCGAACTGATCGGCTTGCGCCAAAGCGCGCTCTTCCTGATCGGCGGCCTCTGCGGCGCGACCCTCTATCACGCCGCCTTCGGCTTCACCGGAGGCTGGCGCCGCTTCGTGCTGGAACGGCGCAGCACGGCGTTGCGCGGGCAATTGCTGATGATCGCCATCGCCGCCGTCGCGATGATCCCGATGCTCGCCGGCGGCACGTTGCTGGGCAAGCCGCTGGTCGGCGCCATTGCGCCGGTCGGCGTCTCGGTGCTGTTCGGCGCGGCGCTGTTTGGCTTCGGCATGCAACTCGGCGGCGGTTGCGGCTCCGGCACGCTCTTCACCGTCGGCGGCGGCAGCGCGCGGATGCTGGTCACGCTCGCCTTTTTCATCGTCGGCGCGGTCATCGGCACGGCCCATCTGCCCTGGTGGCTTGAGCTGCCGTCTTGGCCGGCCGTCAGCCTTGGCGCGACGTTTGGCGCGCTGCCGGCGGTGGCGGTGACGCTCGCCGGCCTCGCCGCGATCGCCGGTCTCGCCGTCTGGAGCGAACGTCGCCGCCATGGCGCGTTGGAGCCGCTGTTCGTCGCCACGCCCCCCGGCATCGCGCGCCTGCTGCACGGGCCATGGCCGCTGTTGTGGGGCGCGCTGGCGCTCGCACTGCGCAATATCGTGACGCTCGCCTTGGCGGGGCATCCC